>JAJZLQ010000124.1 GCA_021850605.1 Actinomycetes bacterium | reverse complement strand
GCGGGGCAAGTCCGATCCCCTCGGCGCCAGGTCGGCGGCAGGGTCCGCCCTTAACTGCGAGGCCACAAGGACATCATCGAATCGATCCGGGTGCTCCGCATCGCCTACTGCCGGCTCGTGAGACCAGAACCCGCCTGGCCCTGCAGGTCCGCTAGCTAATCATCACCGCGCCCGCGACACTTCCTGAGTCACCGCCCGCCAACATTGCCGATCGCCTGTCCCGTGTGCGAAGTTCCGCCCCGGGGAAGCGCGCCTGATCCCCACGAGGCGCTCGGACTGGCCCTCAAGACCTTGTCGCTCTGCTACCAGGACCTGAGCCAGGAGAGGAAGTCGGGGGCCCGGCTTCGCCCAACCAGAACAGCAGCGCAGGTCTTCCTGCGGACCGTCTCGGACGACCTTGGTATCTGGCCGGCCAAGATCTCGGGGATTGAGAGAGGGCTCGATCACAAGAAGGAATCCGTTGCCACTTACCGGTCCCGGCTCAAAGAACATCTGGTGGCTTGACAACCGTAGGAGCTTCGACGGTTGCCAACCCCTACACCGGCTCCTGGTAGCGCGCCACCGAGAAGGCGATCAGCAGCGCGATATCCAGGCAGAAGACCACTACCAGAGCCGTAAAGATGGCCAGGGCGTTGCCGGGCGTGTGGTCATAGATGAATACGAACTCCAGCATTCCGGAGATCACCAGCTCCACCAGGAGTTGCCGGACCGCCACCATCCGGAAGACACCCCAGGCGAACGGCCCCACTCGCACAAGCATTGCCGCGGCAGCCATGAAAAGCACCCAAGCGACTCCGGCCAGCGCTATGGGAACCGTCAGTTCACTCAGCCGTGGGATCTGGGCGGCCAGCACGATGGCTGAGAGCACGATGGCGCCCAGCGCGACCTGGCAGAGAATCCCGACAGGAGGGCGCTTTGCCGTATACGGCGAGAAGGCCGAGGGCTGAGGTGCAGTGCTCATACCGTCGCCAGCTTTGTCATGATCACCAGGGTCGCGATCTGCATTGCGCCAGTCACGCCGGCGGTGTAGATGAACCGCTTCATCAGCACGGCGACGAGCTCGCCGTTCGGCTGTGGCTTGCGAAGCTCGAAGAGCACCGCCAGGTTGGCCGGCTCCAGAATCCCGATCGCCACCACCGCCAGCACACCGACCACGACGAAGGAGGCGACAATCCAGCCATGGTCCGGGAAGGAGGCGACCAGGTACCCCTGCTGAAGCGCAAGCTGGAAACCCGCCGCCAGCGTCGCCACTACCAGAGCCGGCATTATGACCACCATCTTGGGCATGAAGCGCTTCGAGAATTCAACCCGGGCCGGGATCGATAATTTGCCCAGGATGGGACCGATTACGAAGCCGACGAAGAGGTCGACACCCGTCCAGAGGGCACCCGAGACGACGTGGAAGAAGTCCACTGCCCAGAGCGTGTTGCTCACTAGCGCAACCACCAGTGCCGCAACGTAGGCGGCGGCGATGATCAGGCCCGGTATTGGAACAATGGAAAACCCGGCCGCCTGGACGGGTGATCCGGCCTGGCTCTCGGCAACCAGTTTGCTTGACATGGATGCGGCACCTCCTGACCATTGTGGCCGCGCGCCCGAGGTCCATCCCTGCGACTTTCCGAAGTTTATCCAATTGCGCGCACCAACTTGTTCCAAGCAGGGGTGCGTTTGCCCGCCAGAATTGTGATGGCCCCGTCTCCACCTCGTTGCTAAGGTTGGCCACAAAGGGCGCCTCCGCCCGCGCCTCGCCGGGCGGAAGAAGGAGGCTGCTATGGCAGCACAGCTATCGAGGCCCGGGCAGGCCGAAGTCAAGCAGGTGGCCAAAGCCATTCTGGATGCCGGTGTAGAGCGCGTCTCACTGGCCCAGCTGCCTGCCTTTCAAAGGCTGATCATGCGGCGGGCAATGCATGATCCGGACTTCCGCACCCGGCTTTTCCGGCTGGTGGACGTCTTCCCCCGCTTGCACGGGCCTCGCGACATATACATCCACGCCCGGCAGTACCTCGCCGAGGGTGAAAGCGGCCTCGTCGCGCGCGGGCTGCGCATCGCGGGCGAGGCGCCGCTCGGGGAGGCAGCCGCTGTCGCGGCGATCCGTTCGGGTATCGAAAGCGTCGCCAAGCTCTTCATCGCCGGCTCGACAACATCGGAGATAACCGAGCGTGCGGCCGCCTATGCCGCCCAAGGCATCTCGACCACGGTCGATCTCCTCGGGGAAAAGACCCTGGGGCAGGCTGAGGCGGAGCGCTACCAGCAACGACTCCTCGAGCTTGCCTCGGCACTCTCCTTGGCCGCCCCTCGGCTTGCCGGCCCGCCAGCGCGCGACCATCTCGGTCCGATCCCCGCCGCCTCCATCTCGATCAAGCCCACCGCATTAAGCCCCCACTTCGCGGCGCTGAGCCAAGAGATCGGGGTCTCCGAGGTAATCGAACGGCTGCGCCCGATCCTTGCCGCGTCGCTCGACCCCGGACTGCTCTGCTTCTTGGACATGGAGGATCACGAGGCGAGGGAGCCCACCTTCGAACTGCTGGAAGCGGTCGCGTTGGACCGGGCCTACGCGAGGCTGCACCTGGGCGCCGTGGTGCAGGCCTACCTCACGAGTGCCACCGCCGACCTGGAGAGGGTGATCGAACTCTCGGGACGCCGTGTCGCCCAAGGTTGGACCCCACTTTGGGTGAGGCTGGTCAAAGGCGCCTATTTCGACTCAGAGATCGTGCGCGCCTCCATCGAAGGATGGGCGGCGCCGGTGTGGCAGCGGAAGGAGGAGACCGACTACTCCTACGAACGCTGCATCGACACCGCCCTGGCGGCTTCCGACCGGATCAGACCGGCCTTTGGCACCCACAACCTTCGCTCCATCGCCTATGCGGTGGCAGCCGCCCGCGCAAACGGGCTCCCTCCGGACGCCTATGAAATCGAGATGCTCTTCGGAATGGCGGACTCGCTGGCACGAGCGGTGCGTACCCAGGTTCCCCGGGTCAGGCTGTACTTGCCCACAGGGGAGCTGATACCGGGGATGTCGTACCTGGTGAGAAGGCTGATCGAGAACACCTCCAACGAGAGCTTCCTGCGCAGCGGCTTTGTCGAGAAGCGTCACTCACTCAACCGGCTCCTGGCCGAGCCAAAGGCGGGCCGGCCCACCAAGCGCGCCGCGGCGGTGGATCGCCTGGAAACGCCCTTTAGTCATCACCCCGCCCTCGAGGATCACCGGATGTCGGAGCGCGTTCGCATGCAGACCGCCATATCCCATCTGGAAGCAGAAGGCATCGGAAGCCTGTTCGGCTCGGAGTTCTCGCGGCGGCGGATCCCCGTAATAGCAGGTGGTAAGCGGATTGAGACCGAGGGCGAGATCATCTCGACCAACCCGGCCAACCCCGCCCTGGTGGTCGCCCGCTCCGCCTCCGCGGGAGTCGATGAGATCGACGAGGCAGTGCGCTGCGCGCGCGAGGCCTCCGGGACCTGGGCAACCACGCCTGCGCGGCAGCGGGCGGCAATCCTGCTCCGCGCCGCGGACTGGATATCCTCCCATCGCGAGGAACTCGCCGCGCTCGAGGTACTCGAGGCCGGCAAGCCCTGGCGCGAGGCCGAAGGGGACATAACCGAGGCGATCGACTACCTCGAGCTCTACTCCAGGGCGGCGGTCCGCCTCTTCGAGAGCCGGGAACTCGACTCGCCGCTCGGTGAGATGAACCGGCTGATGCATCGGCCCAAAGGTATCGCCGCAGTCATCTCGCCTTGGAACTTCCCGATGGCCATCCCCATGGGTATGGCGTCGGCCGCAATCGCCACCGGCAACACCGTGGTATTGAAACCCGCCGAGCAGACCCCGGCCTGCGCTCTTGCCATCCTGCGCGCGTTCGAGGAAGCCGGGCTCCCGGATGGCGTGCTCAACCTGGCACC
Organism: Actinomycetes bacterium; assembly: GCA_021850605.1. GTDB lineage: Bacteria > Actinomycetota > Acidimicrobiia > Acidimicrobiales > Acidimicrobiaceae > Acidithrix. The sequence continues at coordinate 37,100 of JAJZLQ010000124.1, read as the reverse complement.
GGGCATTGGTGAAGAGATCGGTCCCCACCTGGTCGCTCACCCGGAAATCTCGGTGATCGCCTTCACGGGCTCCTTTGCCGTGGGAACCTCGATCATCGCCGCAGCAGCGCGGGTCGCACCGGGCCAACGCGACATCAAGAGGGTCATCGCGGAGATGGGCGGCAAGAACGCCATAGTCGTCGATGCGGATGCGGACCTCGACCAGGCCATTCCAGGTGCGATCCACTCCGCTTTCGGCTTTGCCGGCCAGAAGTGCTCGGCCGCCTCACGGCTCATCGTCCTGCGGGGTCAGGAGGAGGAGTTGTTGGAGCGCCTGGAGGGAGCCATGCAGGCGATCATTATCGGCGACCCGCGGCGGCCCGATGTCCAGATGGGCCCGCTGATCGACGGTGACGCGCTCGAGCGGGTCGAGCGTTATGTGGCAGGTGCACGAATGCAGGGCCGCGTCATCAGGTCGGGTCAGGAGCTTCCCGAAACCGGCTATTTCGCAGCGCCAGCTCTGGTCGTCGATGCGCTGCCGGGATCGCCGGTGCTACAGGACGAGATCTTCGGCCCGGTTCTGTGCGTACAGCTCGCCAATGACTTGGAGCATGCGATTGAGCTGGCGAACTCGAGCGTCTACGGCCTGACGGCCGGCATCTTCAGCCGCTCGCCCGCCTCCATTGCCATGGCCTCGCACCGGCTGGATGCAGGAAACATCTACATAAACCGGCCAATCACCGGAGCGATCCCGGGCCGCCAGCCTTTCGGGGGCCACCATCACTCGGGAGTGGGCTCCAAGGCGGGATCCCCGGAATACCTGGGCCAGTTCGTCAACCCGGTGGTCGTCTCGGAGAACACTCTCCGGCAAGGTTTCGTACCTGAAATCTCCTGATCGGCCATGCAGGGCCGCGCCACACGCGATTAGCACGCTTTCGGGGCCCTTGGCTACGATTGGGGAATCGAGAAAGGAAACGTGCGATGGCAGATTCGTTCGGAGCAAAGAGGGAGCTCCGCGTCGGTGACAAGTCCTACACCTTCTACAGCCTGAAGGCACTCACCGGCGTGGCGGACCTCTCGACCGTCCCGTACTCGCTGAAGATCCTGCTCGAAAACCTCTTGCGCAAAGAGGACGGGGTTTCGGTTACCAAGTCGGACATTGAGTCCCTGGCCAAGTCCAACGCCTCCTGGGAGGCCATGGAGATCGCCTTCAGCCCGGCGCGCATCCTGATGCAGGACTTTACCGGCGTCCCCGCCGTCGTCGATCTGGGGGCCATGCGCGACGCCATGGCCGATCTAGGCGGCGATCCCACCAAGGTGAACCCGCTCATCCCCGCTGAACTGGTGATAGACCACTCCGTCATCGCGGATGACTTCGGGCACCGCGAATCCTTCTCCATCAACGCCTCCCTCGAGGCCAGCCGCAACAAGGAGCGCTACCAGTTCTTGCGCTGGGGCCAGCAGGCATTCGACAACCTCGTTGTGGTTCCACCGGACACCGGCATCTGCCACCAGGTCAACCTGGAGTATTTGGCGCGCGTGGTGTTTGTCGACTCCGAGGGCAACGCGTACCCGGACACCCTGGTCGGCACCGACTCTCACACCCCGATGGTGAACGGTCTGGGCGTACTCGGCTGGGGCGTCGGCGGCATCGAGGCCGAGGCGGCGATGCTGGGCCAGCCCATCTCCATGCTGGTGCCCAAGGTTGTCGGTATCAAGCTGACCGGCTCACTACCCGTGGGAACCACCGCCACCGACATGGTCCTGACCGTCACCGAGCTCCTGCGCAAGCACGGAGTGGTCGGCAAGTTCGTCGAGTTTTACGGCCCGGGCTGCGCAAATGTGAGCCTGGAGAACCGCGCCACCATCGGCAACATGTCCCCCGAATACGGCTCGACCGTAACGATCTTCCCCATTGACGACGAGACGCTGCGCTTCATGCGCCTCACCGGCCGCAGCGACGAGCAGGTCGCCTTGGTCGAGGCATACGCCAAAGAGCAGGGCCTCTGGCTCGATCCGGCCGCCGAGCCGATCTACAACGAGAGCATCGAACTCGACCTCTCCACCGTCGAGCCCTCGCTGGCCGGACCTTCCCGGCCACAGGATCGTGTACCCCTGGCGGAGTCGAAGGCTCGCTTCGCATCCGCTCTGGCCAAGCTGGCCGAGCAGGGGTCGATCGGCTCAACCGAGCCCAGGCCGACTCCGGTGACCCTCGCCGACGGACGCTCGTTCACCCTGGACCACGGCAGCGTGGTCATCGCCGCCATCACCTCCTGCACCAATACCTCCAATCCCTCGGTGATGCTTGCAGCGGGCCTCCTTGCCAAGAAGGCCGTGGAGCGCGGGCTGGCCTCCAAGCCCTGGGTGAAGACCACCCTTGCCCCGGGCTCCAAGGTGGTGATGGATTACTACGACCGCGCCGGCCTGATTCCATACCTCGAGAAGCTGGGCTTCTTCCTGGTGGGATACGGTTGCACCACCTGCATCGGAAACTCGGGCCCGCTACTGCCCGAGATCTCCGAAGCGGTCAACGTCGCCAACCTCGCCACCGTTTCGGTGCTCTCGGGAAACCGCAACTTCGAAGGGCGAATCAATCCCGACGTGCGCATGAACTATCTCGCCTCGCCGGCTCTGGTAATCGCCTACGCCATCGCCGGTTCGATGGACTTCGACCTGAACGGCGAACCGCTCGGTGAGGACAAGGACGGAAAGCCCGTCTACCTGGCCGACATCTGGCCGAGCGCGGAAGAGGTCACCGAAGTCCTGCGCGGCTCCATCGACACGGAGATGTTCACCGAGAGCTACGCCCAGGCATTCGAGGGCGACGAGCGCTGGAAGGCCCTGGAAGTCCCTTCGGGCTCCAGCTTTGCCTGGGACAACGAGCATTCGACCTACGTTCACAAGCCGCCTTTCTTCGAAGGGATAACCCGCGACCCCGCACCCATCGCCCCGATTGCGGGCGCCCGCGTTCTGGCCGTGCTGGGCGACAGTGTGACCACCGACCACATCTCGCCCGCGGGCAACATCCGCGCCAGTTCGCCCGCTGGACAGTGGCTGATGGAGCGCGGTGTCGAGGCTGCGGACTTCAACTCGTACGGCGCCCGGCGCGGAAACCACGAGGTCATGATCCGCGGCACCTTCGCCAACATCCGCATTCGCAACCGTCTCGCCGACGGCAAGGAAGGCGGCTACACCAAGCTCCTCCCGGACGGCATCATCACCACCATCTACGAGGCGGCGATGGCCTACAAGGAGCGGGGAGTTCCCCTGGTGATCCTGGCGGGCAAGGAGTACGGTTCGGGCTCCTCCCGCGACTGGGCGGCGAAGGGAACCTACCTCCTCGGTATCCGCGTGGTGATCGCGGAGAGCTTCGAGCGTATCCACCGTTCGAACCTGGTCGGGATGGGTATCCTTCCTTTGCAGTTCCCGGCAGGTGAGAGCATCGACTCGCTGGGCTTGACCGGACAGGAGACCATAACGATCAAGGGCCTGGAAAGCCTGGCCCACGGCACACGCGCACCCGAGACACTCACAGTCGAAGCGGATGGCAAGAGCTTCGAGGCCAAGGTCCGCATCGACACCCCCAAAGAGCTCGATTACTACCGCAATGGCGGAATCCTGCAGTATGTGATTCGGAATCTCGCTCGCAACTGACCTCTGACAACAGTTGTCAAACGAAACGGCTCCTGGCCCTTGTGACCGGGAGCCGTTTCGTTGTTAATGTCCACAAAAGCAACACCTTCACTTATCCTTCGGAACCGAATGTCCGCTTCGGAATCCGTTTCCTCCCTGGCACCTTTGGGTAACAAAGAAGTAGATTCGTCAATCATGCTCCACCCGCACTGGAGCATTTTGCGGACATCTTTCCATGAAAGGACCTAGTTGTCACCCGACTTCTCACCACCATCGGATCCTGAGCTGCCGCTCGCGGAATCGAAGGCGCCACATGCGCCGTTGCACGGCCCGGACCATCGCCTGCACCGCGGCATCCTGAGTATCACCGATATCGCCGCGGCAACGATGGCGAACATCGGCCCGGCCATGAGCTTTTACTTCGGCTTTGGTTTCCTGGCCATCACGGCAGGTATCGCCTCGCCCCTGACCATCCTTGCCGCCGGTATCGCCATCGCCTTCCTTGGCAACACCCTGGCCGAGTTCTCGCGCGCCCAGCCTTCGACAGGCGGCTTCATCACCTTCATCGGCAAGTCGTTCGGCCCGACAAGCGCGGTGTCAACCGCACTTATCGCCGGAGCCGGATACATGATCGCCATGGCCTCCGTCATCGTCATCTCCGGAGGCTTCTTCGCGATCACCCTGCAGCACTATCTGAACGTGAACATTCCCTGGGGCATCTTCACCGCCATATTCGCCCTGGCCGCCGTGGCAATGATGATCAGGGGCGTAGCGCTTTCCACCAAGATCGCGGGCTTCTTCTTCGCCTTCGAGATGCTGGTCCTGGTGATAGTCTCAGTGGCCTCCCTGATAAAGAATGGCGGCCATCTCTCGCTGGCACCCTTCAACCCCGGCAACATCAAGAACGGCTTCACCGGCCTCGCCCAGGGCTTCCCCCTCGCCATCTACCTCTTCATCGGCTGGGAGAATTCGGCGGCGCTGGCCGAGGAGACCGACAACCCGCGGCGCAACGTGCCCAAGGCGGTCTTCGCCTCGATCGCCATCATGGTGGTCTCCTACATCGTCTTCGCCTATGCAACTGTGAGCGGCTTCAACGACAACGTCACCAAGCTCGGCAACGCGGCCATTCCCTTCATCACCGTGGCGCAAGGGGTGCTGGGCGCGGCCGCGTTCTTCGCGTACCTCGCCGGCATGACCTCAACGCTGGGAGCCCTGATCGCGGGGACCAACTCCCAGGCCCGCCTGGTGTTCAATGCCGGTCGCGAGGGCCTGCTCCCGGCCTGGATCGGGGAGGTGCACGCCAAGCGCAAGACGCCGATGAACGCGATTCTGCTCTTCGTCGGCATTTCGCTGGTCATCATCCTCGGCTGGGCCATCTCAAATATCCTTGGCGGCAAGACGATGGACCCGGTCAACTTCTTCGCCGAGTCTTCGACCATGGGTACCATCCTGGTCCTGTTGGTCTACCTTTTTGCGAACCTCGCCCTGCCCTTCTATTACCGGAAGTACAGGCCGGACGAGTTCTCCGGCATCCGCCACGGCGTCCTGCCCATACTCGGCGCTATCGCCATCGTGGTCCCGATCTACTACCTCGCCAAGCCGGGCCAGCCGGCACCGTATAGCTGGTACCCCTACATTGCGCTGGTAATCCTGGTCGTCGCGGTTCTCTACTCGATCTCCCTGGTGCGCAGGGATCCAGGCCTAGCGGATCGCGTCGGTTCCATCGTCGCGGACGAATAGCCCCTCGAGGAAGCCGGAAGGGCAAGGGTACAACTCCGCCCTTCCGGCCAATCCCGCCCAAGCTTCCCACAACTGACCAGCCGGGTGGTGGCTCGGCCACAACACGGGCAGCAGGAGGCGATGCGCCCTAAAAGGGGCCCGGGGGCTGCCGCTCCTGCTGGTCCCCGGTGCTCAGAAGTGCGCGGGTCATCTCGTCACCCCAATGGACGGCATCCAGGTAGGCGGCTTGGACCGCGGGCGAATCGAAATCGCCTCCATCGCCCAAGTCGCCGATGCCCAGCTGCAGGAACTCCGCCTCGGCTAGCACTTGGCCCAACTTGCCCTCCAGGCCCACCACCGCGGTGGTGATCTCCGGGGCCAGGTCCAGGTTGGTTATCACGCTCTCCACCGGCACGCCCAAGAGAAGATCCATGCTCGCCAAAAGGCCGGTCAGGTAGGCGGCATTCGCCATCGCCGGATCCAGCTGCAAGGCAAGCAGCTCGCACAGGCGCGCCCGTATCAGGGCGGTGGAAACCTGCTCCGACGACATTGTTCTCGGCTCGACGAGGAGCATTAGGCTCACCCAGCTCTGCAGCCTGCGCCACCCCAACATCACCAGCGCGTCGTTAAGGGTTCGGACATTGCGGCGCAGCCCCCTTTCCGGTCCTTCGCTGGCTGCCTGCAGTACCCTGAGGCCGAGCGCGGGATCGATTCGCACCAGTTCGACGACGTTCTCGAAGGAGCCGTCGCTATCGGCCAGCTCGGCGGCAAGGCGCAAGTTGGTCACTTGCGAGGGCACGAGCGTCTTCTCGGAAATAATCTGCGGCCGGGAAAGAACATACCCCTGGAATAGGTCGAAGCCCAGCTCGGTGAACCTCTCCAGCTCGTCCCAGGTCTCCACCTTCAGGGCCACCGACTTGACTCCGACGGCGCGCACGCGCCCCAGGACGTCCTCGATCTCCTCGAGCCCGTGGGCACGGACATCGATCTTGACGTAGACGGCCAGCTTCAGGAGCTCCTCTGCGCCCTCGAACCAGCTGAAGCCGTCGAGGGCAATGGCGTAGCCCGCCTCGGCCAGGGCCTGCACCCCGGCACGGGCCTCGTCGTCAAGGCCCAGAGGGCGCAGGACTTCCACAACCGTCTTCTCCGGGGGAAAGACAATGGGTACCGCACCGGTGAGAATGCGGCGATCCGCGTTGATGAAAAGCTTCTTACGGCCGGCCAGGCGGTCGATTCCCAGGATGAAGGCGTCCACCATGAGCTGGGCTGTCATGAGATCGCCATCTTGAGCGGCATGTGGTTCAAGACCATGGAGCGCGCCACGAAAGAGCAGTTCATATCCCACGACTTCGAGGCGCTGGTCAAAAATAGGTTGCCGTGCCAGCAGTGCCTCGGAGCTCATCCCGGCGGCTCTCCCTTTATGGTCTGGGCCGCACTAAACGGCACGTTGCAGGCACTATCGACATGGCGCCGGGGCTCCTTGAGACGGAGCCCCGGAAAGCGCGCCGCGCGTGTGCCTTGGGGGCGGTCGATGTCGTCGAGCAAAGGCTGCCCGCCCCCAAGGCCTGGCCAAGCCGGGGGCTAGCGGTTGACGGTGGACATATCGGGGTAGCGATCTCCGGCGGTGGCACCCTTGGGAAACGCCGCCTCGATCCTCGCCAGGTCCTCAGCGCCAAGCTTGACCGAGAGCGCCCCGAGGTTCTCCTCCAGTCGCGCCAGCTTGCGGGTCCCAGGGATGGGCACCACGTCGTCGCCGCGTGAGAGTATCCAGGCCAAGGCGAGCTGGGCGGGGGTCGCGCCCTTCTCCGCCGCCACTTGGTGTACCGCGTCGACCAGACGAAGGTTACCTTCGAAGTTTCCTTCCTTGAAGCGAGGATGGTTGCGACGCGTGTCGGTCGGGTCCAGGTCGTCGATGGTGCGGATCGCCCCGGTCAGAAAGCCGCGCCCGAGCGGCGAGTAGGCGACGAAACCGATGCCGAGCTCCCGAGTCGTCTCGAGGACGCCGTCCTCCGGGTCTCGAGTCCACAGCGAGTACTCGGTCTGGAGCGCGGTTATCGGGTGCACGGCGTGAGCACGCCGTATGGTGGCCGCCGAGGCCTCGGATAGCCCGAGATAACGGACCTTGCCCTCTCGGACCAGCTCCGCCATTGCCCCAACGGTCTCCTCGATGGGCACGCGGGTGTCCACACGGTGCTGGTAGTAGAGATCGATCGTCTCAATGCCAAGCCGCTTGAGCGAAGCCTCGCACGCGTTGCGCACGTACTCCGGCGAGCCATTGATACCCAGGAACTCACGATTCTCGCCGCGTACATTGCCGAACTTGGTGGCCAGGAAGACCTCCGAGCGCCGTGACGAGATCGCTTTCCCGACCAGCACCTCGTTCTTGAAAGGTCCATACATGTCGGCGGTGTCGAGGAAGTTCACTCCCCGGTCGAGCGCCTGGTTGATGAGGGCGATGCCGTCCGCCTCCTGATACGGGCCGTAGAACTCGCTCATCCCCATGCAGCCGAGGCCGATTGCCGACACCTCGGGACCATCATGGCCAAGTCTGCGCATCTCCATATATCGCTCCTATCCGTGAAGACGCCGGAGCGCGAACCGCATTGGTACACGACCGGCGGCAATTGAATGCTTTGCTTACAAGGCTATTGGGGCGGAATGCGTTTCGTTCGAAGAGGCCCGCAGCCTCAGATCGTCCAGGCCGCCTTCAGGCCCTCGAGCACCGCCTCCTCCACGGTGCGCGGCGCGAGGCAGTCCCCTACTCCCGTCACCACCAGGCTCCCGTCCGCGGTGAGCTCACGAAGAAGGTCGTCCACGGGAAGGCTCCCTTGGGCGAGGACGAGATTGTACGCCTCCTCGATGATCACCGGCTCCCCGGTCAGGACATGCTGCAGGTAGACGCTGTCCTCGTCAACGCCGACGATCCGCACCAGTGGCATGATCTCGATGTGCTGGCGATAAAGGGACCCCACCATCGAATCGCGCACGTACTGCTGCAGGGACTCCCCTGGCGCGTAGCCACTCACAGCCAAAACCACCGAATGCCCGTTGGCGGCCAACATACGGGCGGTACCGATGCCGACCCAGTCCGCCCGCCAATCGGCGACCACGGTCCGCCCTCGTGGCTTCAACCTTCCGGGCGCCGAGATCACCGCCCAGGCATTGCTCACCGCCGGCATTCCCACCGTCTCCAGCACCGGTACCCTGGGCTGGGCGCCGGTCGCGACGATGACCGCATCGGGCGCCATCTGCCTGACTTTGGCCGCGGTGACCGAATGGCGAAGCTCGAAGATCACGCCCGACCGCGACGCCTCCGAGTAAAGATTGTCGATCGCACCGCCGAACTCCTCCCTGTCAGGTAAGGCCGACGCCAGCCTTACCTGACCCCCGAGGCGGCTTTGTGCCTCGAAGAGAGTCACGGCATGGCCTCGCTCCGCGGCCACCGCCGCTGCCTTCAAACCTGCCGGCCCACCACCTACAACCACGACCGTACGAGCTCGCACCGCCTTTTGAACTCTGCCGTAGAGGAGCTCCCGGCCGGTCTCGGGATGTTGGATGCACGAGATCGGGTATCCGGCGTGGAAATGGCCGATACACGCCTGATTGCAGGCGATACAGGCGCGTATCTCCTGTTCACGGCCTCCAATCACCTTGGCGGGCATCTCTGGGTCACAGATCAGGGCCCTGGTCATCGCACAGGCATCGGCACTCCCTTGCTCGATGATCCGAGCTGCGTCCTGGGGCTGGTTGATTCTCCCGGCCACCAGGACCGGGACTTTGACAACCTGCTTTACTTTGGCCGCGTAGGCGGCCGTATAACCAACCGGATAGTCCATCGGGGGGGCGATATGGTCGGAGCCAGACAGGCTTGCGGAGGTCCCCACCGTAACGCTCACATAGTCGGTCAGCCCCAACCGGTCGAGCTCCCCGCATGCGGCGAGGGCATCGTCCTCCACGAGGCCGGCCGGGTCGAGCTCGTCCCCGGAGATGCGCATGCCCACCGCCATGCCGGGCCCAACGGCGCCCTTGACCGCCTCGAGTGTCTCCCGTAGGAAGCGCAGGCGATTACCGAATTCGCCTCCGTACCCGTCTGAGCGCTGATTGACCGAGGAATTGAGGAACTGGGCGGGGAGGTAGCCATGGCTGGCAACGATCTCCACCCCGTCGAGGCCACCTGCCTGCATGCGCAGCGCGGCCCCGGCGTACCCCGCAATGATCTCGGCGATGGTCGCCTCGTCCAGTTCGCGGGGCGTCACTCTGAAGCGCTCGTTGGGGACTGCGGATGCGCTCCAGGCCACGGGCATGGATCCGTCGGGTGACTCCATCACTTCGCGGCCGGGGTGAAAGAGTTGTCCGAAAAGCTTGCAGCCACTCGGGTGCACTGCGGCAGCCACCTTCGCATAGCCGGAAATGCACGAGTCGTCAGTCGCCATCAACACGTGCGAGGTGTATCGCGCACTCGAATGGACCCCGGACACCTGCATCACGATCAGGCCTGCACCACCCTCGGCCCGTGCACGGTGGTATGCAACCAGCTGATCGGTTACCAACCCGTCTCGGGCCATCACCGTGTCGTGTCCCGATGAAAAGATCCTGTTCTTTATGGTTACCGGGCCGATCGCAAGCGGCTCGAACAGCCTCTTCATCTTTGCCACCACCCCTTCTGGCTCCGCTCGGGGCCGGCAAGGCCCGCAACTGTCGCATGCAGCCGCGGCCCCGGGCCGCTTCAGCGGTAATAGCTCGAGCAAGGGCGAATGGCCGGCGCCGCGAGAATAGCATCGCAAACGGCTAACGTGCTTGGTTTCCGCCTTCTAGCGGCATCGGCATGCCCCGGCCACTGCCGGCCCGCGCGTTGTCAGCCCCCGTGGGAGCGTGCCATATTGGCGAACTTGGTATAGGTCTCCAGGAAGGAGAGGCGGGCTACGCCCGTGGGTCCGTTGCGATGCTTGGAAACCAGGATCTCCGCGATCCCTTTGTCCATCGTCTCGGCGTTGTAGGCCTCGTCGCGGTAGATGAACATCACCACATCCGCATCCTGCTCGAGGCTGTTGTGCACGACGATACCGTTGGCGACAAAGCTCTGGTGCTCTTCCACCGTAATATCGAAGGTCGGTCCCCAGCCGATAAACTCCGCCGACACCACTCCCTCGAAGCCGGCGCGCTCATCGGGGCTGCCACCACAGGCAGGCGCGACAGAAGCTGCGGCCGCAAACGCGGCACGGCCGCCCACTCTGGCGGGCGTATGAACCGCCAGCTCATCAGCGGTGTTCAGCTGCCAGAGCATCTTCCATCCACGCCGGGTGTAGAAGCGATGATTGGGGGTGGCATCCACACTCAGACCCGACTCGAGGCGCAGTCGGTAGAGAGGCTTGGAGCCGGAAAAGCGGACGTCGCGAACACGCCCGGGAACCATCCGGCCCTCGGTGTCCATGGCCACAAGCTCCATACCGGGATGGCCGAAGAAGCGCCACAGGGCATCAATGCTTACGGTGTTGCCATCGGCGTCCACGGTGATCTGCGAGGAGCCGGCGAGGCAGCCCGATTCACGCAGGTCGGCCAGTGCCGGACGCTTGTCGGAGCGCATCTCCAGGTTTCGCGAGAGCTGGGAAAGAGCCAGCACAGGCACGTCGAGTTCGCGCGCCAGCAGCTTAAGGCCTCGCGATATCTCCGAGACCTCCATCTGCCTCGACTCGGAACGGTAGCCCCCCGACATCAGCTGAAGGTAATCGACGATGACCAGGCCTAGGCCGCCCGTTGCCGCCTTCAGCCTGCGCGCCTTGGCGCGAATGTCGAGAATGGTGACGTGGGCATTGTCGTCGATGTAGATCGGCGCCTCCGCCAAGTTACCCAGAGCGCGGGATATGCGGCTCCAATCCTCCTCGGAGAGGTTGCCGGTACGCATCTTGCGCGAGTCGACGCGAGCCTCGGAAGCGAGTATGCGCTGGGTCAACTCCAAATGGCTCATCTCCAGCGAGAAAACCAGCACGGGCAGGTTGGACCGGCTTGCCACGTGGGTGGCTATCCCGAGTGCGAAAGAGGTCTTGCCCATTCCCGGGCGGGCACCAACGATAATCAACGCCGAGCGCTGCATGCCCGAGAGGATCTCATCGAGCTCGAAATAACCGGTACTGATGCCGGTGACGTTGTCGGGGTTCTCATATTGGGCCTGCAGGTCGTCCAAAGTGCGAAGCAGGACTTCCTTGATGGAAACCAGCGAATCGGTCGACTTGCGCTGGGAAACTTCGAAGATGAGGGATTCCGCCAGATCGAGTACGGCCCCCACGTTCTCCGGGACGGAGTAGGCAAGCTCGGAGATCTCGCCGGCGACCTTGATCAGCTTGCGCAGCAGCGAGTACTCCTCCACGATCCGCGCGTAGCGCGCGGCGCTCGCCACCGCGGGTGTGTTGGCCTGCAGCTCCAGCAGCGCGGCCGTGCCGCCCACCAGATCGTAGGTGTCGCGCCTGCGAAGCTCCTCGGAGACGCTGACCGGGTCGACCGAGTCGCCCCGGGAATGGAGTTCTGTCAGTGCCTCGAAGACCGCCGAATGTGATGGCTTGTAAAAGTCGGCGGCCTGGCAGAACTCGAGCGCGTCGGCGATCGCATCCCTTGACAGGAGCATCGCCCCCAGAAGCGACTCCTCGGCCTCCAAGTTGTGAGGAATAGCCCGCTCGAGGGCGTTCTGCGCCGAACTGGCATCGCGCCTCTGAATCTGCCTTGCCACGCCACTCCCCCGTCACCACGTCGGAAACAAGAATGGCCGCAGCTTTGAAGCCGCGGCCATCAAAGAGGGTCATCCCCTGCGGGGAGAACCTACTCGCTTACGACGACCGTCAGCGAGGCCTGAACCTCCGGATGGAGAAGCACGGCGATTTCACGGGAACCGGTCTCGCGAATCGGCTCTTCGAGCTTGACGGATCGCCGATCGACCTCCACACCCAGGCTGGTGCGAATGCCGTCCACGATCTCGGTGACGCCCACCGAGCCGTACAGCTTGCCGTCGTGGGCGGCATTGCCGGCCAAGGTGATACTGGCCCCTGAGATCTTGCGTGCGATCTCCTCTGCGCCTTCACGGGCCCTGCGATCCCTCAGATCGCGAGCCCGTCGCATCGCCTCCGCCTGCGACTTGATGCCGGAGGTGGCCACGATGGCCAGGCCTTTGGGAAGAAGGTAGTTCCTGGCGTACCCATCGGCGACCTCGACGATGTCGCCACGCTTCCCCAAATGCTGTTGGTCGCTGCGCAATACGACTTGCATCGACTACTCCTCTTCCTCTTCGGCAACCACGTCGGCGGCGGTTTCCTCAACGGCGGTTTCCTCGGAAACCGCCTCGGGGGCCCCGACGGGAGCCTGGGCGGCACGTGGCCCGCGCAAGGAAGTGCGCTCGGCGATCATGCGCTGGGTGTAGGGCAGCAACGCCATCTCGCGCGCATTCTTGATGGCCAGAGCCACTGCGCGCTGATGCTGGTCGCAGTTTCCGGTCACGCGACGCGCCCGGATCTTGCCACGCTCGCTCACGAACTTCTTCAGCGGCTCGGCGTCCTTGTAGTCGATGAAGTCGACTTTGCGGGCACAGAAGGAGCAGACCTTCTTCTTGATCTTCTTATTAGTGTCCTTGGGGGCCCTCCGTGAAGAGCCCTTTTCGCCTCTTGCCATTTAGAACGGATCCTCTTCATCGATGAATGAGCTTGGGACGATCTCGGTCGCCGGCTCCGTAATACTTGCACTCTCGTTCGAGCGCTGCCTACGCTCAGTGCGCGACAGCTGTGCGGTGGCCCAGCGCAGGCTGGGTCCGACCTCGTCGGCTATGACCTCCACCTTCGAGCGCTTCTGACCATCTTCGTTCTCCCAGGAGCGCTGCTCGAGACGCCCGACGACGATGACGCGCGAGCCCTTGGAAAGGCTCTCGTGGGCGTGTTCAGCCAGCTCCCGCCAGCAAACCACGTCGAAATAGGAGGTCGCCTCCTCCCACTCGTTGGTCTGGCGGTTCTGCCAGCGACGAGAGACTGCGATACCGAAGGTTACGTTGGGAAGTCCTGACTGGGTGTACCTCAGCTCGAGGTCCTTGGTCACGTTGCCAACCAGGAATACGGTGTTACCGCTGGACATGTCTATCTCCAGGTTTGTCTAGCGAGAGACTCGCTCTTGCTCGGTCGAGTTCGACCCGGAATTGCGCATGCGGGCGGCAACGCGCTCGGGCAGACGAACGACCTTGTGGCGGATGACGGGATCAGCGATCGAAAGAACGCGATCTATCTCAGCAACGGCTTCCGGGCCGGCGGAGAACTCGAAGACAACGTAGTTGCCCTCTTGATTCTTGTTGATCTCATACGCCAGCTTCCGGCGGCCCCAGCGGTTCACCTCATGCAGTTGGCCATCCTGGGTGATCAAATCGGAAACCCTGGTGATGACCCCTTCGGCGTCGCTATCGGCGACTTTTGAGTCAAGTATGACCATGAGTTCATACGGACGCGACAATATGCATCTCCTCCTACGGACCCCGGACCGACCGGGGGTCCCCCGCCACAATGCGAGGAACAGGGCGGGTGGGAATCACCCGCGATTAGCGGAACTATCCTAATTGCTCCGCGTGCATGGCGGTGCGGGATGCACGGACCCCGAGTGCCCGCTCACAAGGATGCGCCCGAGCCCCTCGAGCCCGGGGTGGTCAAGACATGGGCACCTCGAGCCTTGTCGGCCTTCGGTAATTGCGGCGTGGTTGGCAGGTATTGCACACCCGCGAGCAGCGCTCACCCACAGGCCGCTAGGGCTCCGACGAGTTTCAGCCGGTCTCCCGAGCCCCTGCGCTTCCCCTCGATCGGCGTCTCACGCCAAAACCGGGCGCCTGGCCGCCGAGTGCGCTCCCATTGATCTGCGAAGGTCAGACCCTCACCGAGGTCGCGGATCTCTCGACCGCCAGTGCTATCTCCGCTACGTCGGTGGCCGCGCGGCGGTCAACGCTATAGAGGGTTCTGCCGGCACGCTCGGCCGGAAGTGCTTCAACAGAAGCCCGGATCATGCCTGCGATCTCGAAATCCCCGGCACGATCCACAAGGTACGCCGCATCCTCATCCCCCGTGATGCCATTGCCCACCAGGAGGAGACGCTCTATACCCACCTCCTGCGCCATGCGCCGCACCTGATGCGCCGTGGCAATCGATCTCGGGTTTGGTCCGGCCACCACCAGCATGGCATCCACGGAGTCGGCCGTCGCGCGTCCCAGGTGTTCGACACCGGCGTACAAGTCGAGCAGCACAACCTCGCCCTCTTTGAGCATCAAGTGGCGAACCAGTTCCCGCAAAACCGAGCTGGCCGGGCAGAAGCATCCCCCGCCCCCATGCTCGACCGACCCGAGCAGTAAAAGGCGCAAGGCGCCCCGGGACACGGTGAGCCTCTCGGGAAGGTCGGCCACGGTGGGGTTCATACGGAAAACTCCCGTCCGGCCCCCCGACCGCTCGTCCAGAACTCCCTCCATCGCGGACAGCGGGACGGCCGCGGCCAGCTCGTCGGCGGTGAAACCGAGCGCAGGACCAAGGCATGGCGACGGATCCGCGTCAATTGCCAGCACACCCCTTCCCCGGGCAAGGAAGTGGGAGGCCAGCAGGGCGGTCAGTGTCGTCTTTCCGACCCCACCCTTTCCCGCTACGGCGATGCGCAGCGGACGTGCTGCGGGCTCAGGCTGCATGGCGCCCCGGCTTGGGTGGACGAGGCAAGGACCAGGCGGGTCCGACTCCGGGTCGGGCGATGACGCCGCCCAGCCGGCGCACGTCCACCCCTTTGCGCATCATTTCGAGGAGTGCTCCGCTTCCAGAGATGTCACCGATGAACTGGCCGTTGGAGATGACTCCCTCGCGGATTCGCACCCTTCGCCGGGCACCGCCGGTGGCGAAGTCGTGCGGCTCGTCGTTGCTCCGCTCGCCGAAGGAGGCGACTGCCATGCCAAACACCCGGACCACATTGACGACGTCGGTACCGCTGTGTCTGGATTCCCCGCCCGCCATCGATCCTCCGGCGATCCTGCCCATTGACACGGCGTTCGGCCAGGTAGGAATCAAGCGCTGCCGGCCGTCCCATGCCGGCGCCTGGGCTACATCCCCCGCTGCCCAGATCCCGGGCACGGAGGTGGCCATCGAGGCATCGACGAGAACACCCACATCCGTTGCGACGCCAGAGCCTGCGAGCCACCCGAGGTCGGGGCGGACGCCGGTGGCAATGATCACGAGATCGGCGGGAAGCACCCCAGCGTCGAGCCGGACGCCGCGCACCGCCCCTCTTTCTGACTCGATCGCGCGAGCAAGGGCCGCACACAAGACCTTGACGCCATTTTCCTCGAGCCGAGATCGAACGATTTCAGCCAGATCGGCATCAAGCATCTGCGGCAGCACCTGGTCCAGTGCCTCCAGCACGGTCACGTCCAGCCCCAACCGCCTGAGCGCCTGAGCCGCCTCCAGGCCTATGAAACCGGAACCGATCACCACAGCCCGCCGTGCACGGCGAGCCTGGGCCATGATCGCCTCCGCATCGGAAAGCGTCTTGAGCGCGAAGACTCCGGCCGTACCCTCGATCCCGTCTACGGGGGGCCTGGCCGCCACCGCGCCCGTAGCCACCAGCAGTTTGTGCCACGCGAGGCTGTGGAGTTCGCCCGCCTTGCTGATCACGACAACTCCGCGGTGCAGCTCGACGGCGGTCGCGCCGCCAAGGAACTCGACGCCGTTGTCGTCGTAAAAGGAAGCCGGCCTCAAAAAGAGACGCTCCCGAGGCACGCTCCCCTCCACATACTCCGCCAACGGGCAGGGCGAGTAAAAGGGCACCTCCTCCTGCGAGACAACGGTGACCCTTGAGCGGCTGTCAAGGGATCTGAAGCGTTCGATAGCCGCCACCGCCGCCGGGCCGTTCCCAACAATCACCAGGTCGCTCATCTTGGTTCGCTCAGGAGAGCCCTAGTGCGGCGCGCTTTTGGGAGATGTGTTCGACCATCCAGTCGGCCGCCCGCTTGGCTTCGAGCTCGACGTGGACCACCGCGCCTGTCACATCGGCCAAGTCCTCGCTCAGGAGCTTGGTGACCATCGGTCCCCCAAGGATCCGCGGAGCCGGGGCGATGTGGGTTGACACGCCCAGCGCCAGGAAGGAGCCACCTATGGACACGGCTTTCTCCTGCACGAGCTCAGGCGCTGAACCCACCGCGGGAAGCTGCCCTATCTTGACTCCCAGGCGGTCGGCCACCGCCGCCAGAAGGTCCACGATCCGCGAGTTGTCTACACATGCGCCCATGTGCCAAACGGGTGGGAGCGCGCCGCCGAGGCCCGCGGCCCGCCCCAGCACACTCAGAACGGCCTTCAGGCCAGGGCCGGCATAGCGCTCCGTCGCCTCGGGCGTGAGGAGGCCGGCCTGGGCACATATATGTGCGGTGCAGCCGGTGGTCACAACCAGGACATCCTGGGCAATGAGATTCTTTACCAGCTCCTCGGTCATCGCCCCGTCGCGGAACCTGATGGATGAGCAGCCGACGATCCCCGCAAAACCATGGATGTTGCCATTGGCCACGTTGTCGATGACGGGCTTGATGGGATCCTCGGCATTTAACTTGGCAAGTACACCGACAATCGCCTCCACTGAGAAACCCGCCATGGCGGAGGTGGAAATCTGCGGTATGTCCACCGGCTTCCCTTTTCGCGCTCCGAAGGCGGCAATCGCCGCCCGCACGATTTCGCGCGCGGTTTCGTCGGCGTGCTCGGGCTCGAAGGGCATGTGTCGCGCGTCAGGAATGCGGACCATGGGGTCGGTAGTGATAAAGGCGGTGTCGAAGCACTTGGCCACTTGGGCAAGCTGAGGCCATATGCACTGAATGTCGACGACCATCGCATCAACCGCGCCCGTCATGAGAATCAGCTCACTCTGGGAGTTGTGCGCCGCAAGCTTGACGCCATGGCGCATCGAGAGTTCATTCCCCGTGCAGCAGACTCCCACCACGTTGATCCGGTCTGCCCCGGCGGCGATCGCCTCGTCCTCGAGCTTGAATGCCCACTCGAGAATCTTCTCCGAGAGAACCGGGTTGTGGCCGTGCGCGGCAACGTTGACACTTTTCTCGTCCAGTACACCAACCGCGGCTTGGGTCACCGAGACTTCGGGAACGCCGAAGAGCATGTCCTGCAGGTCGACACAAAGGGCCAGCCCCGTCCACCCGTCGATCAGGCTCATCTTCAGCACGCGCATCATGAGGGATGCCGGATCCGCGTCGTTCCCCATCGAGGTGGCGTGCATGGCCGTCTCTATCTCGTTGTGGGGGTTTGAATACATCAAACCCAGATTCGCCCACATCTCCTGCTCGCCCTTGGGAGCCCGCTTGGACACCCAGTTGTTGGGAAGCTCGTCCTGGCGGCCAAAGTCCTCCAGGGCGATGTCGACCAGATCGCGGCAGACGTCCTTGACCTCGCGGCCATCCGTGGGAACGCCGAAAACCTTGGCCAGGGAGAGAACCTTTGCCTCGCCCTTTATCTCGTATGGCGCCTTGCCGTCGAGTACATCCCTCAGGGTCAGGAGAACATGCCGTGCATGACCCACATGTGACGCGGCCCCGCCGACCGTCTCCCGCAGCAGGTTCCTGGCCACCATGGCGTCGGGTGTGATTCCGCAGATCCCTGTCTTTGGGCCATCCCCAAATGGATCGATCCGGCACGGGCCCATGTAGCACGTGCGGCAGCAGGTACCGAGTTCACCGAAGCCGCACTGGGGCGACATTTCGGCAAGTCGGTCCCTTCCGGTGTCCATGCCCTTCTTCCGGGCAATCTGCAGTAGCGCCGCTTCGACCGGCGGCTGGTTCAAAAGTGTCATATTGCCCGTCCTCCCTTTAGGTTCCTCCAGAGCGCCACGCTCTCCTCGATTTCCTCGACGGCTCCGACCGATGCCATAGCTGTCGCGGAGCGCCGCATCCCGGCCAGCTCGTCCGGAGTCGCATAGACCATCGCCCCGGTCGGACAGGCATCAACGCATGCGGGGCCGAGCCCCTTGGCGGTACGTACAGCGCAAAGGTCACACTTGAGAGCCTTGCCGGTTCCCGGATCAGCTGTCACCGCCCCGAATGGACAGGTGACAACACACATCCAACATCCGATGCAACGGTCCTGGTCGACGGCGACCACGCCCGTCTTGGCTTCACGATGCATTGCCCCGGTTGGGCACGCGGCTATGCAGGCCGCGTCTTCGCAATGGACGCACCGAGAAGCGAACGAGTAGGCGCCGGCCGAGGTAATCCTGACCCGAGAGCGCGGAAGGGGCTTCTCGAACTGGGCCGTGGCCAGGATTCCGGATTGCGAGTGGGCAACGGCACAAGCTATCTCACAGCTCTTGCACGCAACGCACCTCTCCATCAAGGTGAATATGGCCTTCTGCATGCCCCTCCCCTCCACACGCCGAGCACGCCGGATGCCCGGTGCTAATGTTTGTGAATCGTAACAACACGGCCTGCCAGGCAACGAGAGCTGCGCACGAGTGGCGGAATGCGTTCGCGAGCGGGGCAATCCGTCACGCGAGCGGCGATGCGGGCGGGAGGAACTGATGCAGCCTCAGTACATCCTGAACAAGCTTCCTCTGGGCGTGGCAGTCCTCGACCACGAATATCGGCTGATCAGCTTTTCCCAGTCCGCCTGTGGCGTCTTCGGCGAGGAGGAACTCCACGCCGCCCTCGGTAAGACCATCCACTCGATCCATCACGAATCATCACGGGCAAAGATCGATTGGCTCCTCGCTCAAGCTGCGAGTGGCGAAACACTGGAATACGCCTCGATGCTGATCAACGTTCCCGACACCGTCCTACAACTGCGAGTACAACGGCTGATGGGAGCCGACGGGCCCGACGGCTACTGCCTTGTCTTCTACGACATCACCGACCTCACGTCGTCCCCAGCCGTCGAGGGCGAGAGGAGAAGAAGCCTCATCAAGCTGCCGGTGTCCCACAACGGCAGGACAGCACTCGTGGACATCTCCAAGGTCTCGCTGCTTCTGGCAGATGGCCATTACACCGAGATCTGCGTCGAAGGCACGCACCACTTCTGTGGCCTATCGCTCGCCCAACTGCAGGTCAGGTTGCACGATCCCAGGTTCTTAAAGGTGCACAGAAGCAGCATTGTCAACCTGGACCACATCGAGACCATCCGGCGGAGCGGGGATCAGTTCATGCTGGCCATGATGGGTTCGTGCAAGCACGAAATTCCTGTTAGCAGAGCTCACCAGTCCGAGCTGAGGGATCGGTTAGGGATTTGACGGCCGACCGCGTGATCGGCTCGGACGGGAAAGACGGCGGTCGCAGCCGCCATGTCGGTCCGAGAATCGGCCGCGCCGTCAAGATCGAACCGTAGCTCAAAGCCCGAGTTCGGCTCCCAAGAGCTTCGCCACAAAGCCATTGGAATCGGCTTCGGCGATAAGTCCGCGGATCTGCTCCCGGGTTGCCGCTCCTTCGCCCAGTATGTCGGCCGCCCGCACCGTGTTGTCGTAGGCCTCGCGCACGTCAGTGCCGGTGACATCGTAGCCGTAGCCCGCGACCAACCAGCGCAAGGCGAGCACGCCGGCGCCGACCGCAAAAGCGGGCTGCGCATCAGCAAAGTCCCGGGCGGCCCGGGTGAGCGTCCTGGGATCGCACGGACCCAAGGCCGCTAGAGCAAGGGCTTCGTCGTAGAGGCCCGCTTCCTTAGCCGCTGCGAACCATTTCGGCTCGGCCCCCGGAGTTGCGGCCACCAGATCGGCCAAGAGCTCCCGCGAGTCTTTATGCGGATATTTCTTCGCGATCGTACGATAGGTGGAAAGGTAGGTGCTGCGCTGGTTGGCCCGCAGGCCATAGCGCTGATACGCCTCTTCGACAAACCCCGAAGAGTGCAGAATCTCCTCACAAATCGCGTCCACCTCGCGCTCGGGAGTCCACGGTGACCGGCAAGCCTCCGCGTAGCGGATCGCCTCAGCCCTCTTTCCCATGGCCCTCAAGGCCAAAACCGCCCAGCGCTTGTATGCCCATATCGTGTCGATTTTGAGGACGTCGAGGATCTCCTCGTAGCGCTCAGCGCTATACAGCGCGCTCAGGCACACCGTGGTGCCTTGGTAGAAGCCCCGTACATTTCGGTTGGGGCTGAGTGCGAGTCTCGTGGCGGCAATGGTTCGGTCGGCCCAGGCGGACGCGATCTCCTTGGTGGCGCAGAGATCGCCCCAATAGTCGCCCAGGCTTTCAAGGTAAGGAATCTCGTCGGCTTCAACCGCCGCCCACAGCCGATCGAGCCAACCCTGACGCGTAGCGTCATCGACGGGCGCGCGAGCGATAATGGCAACCAGATCGCGCACCGCATTGCGCACAGCAGTGCCGATCGCGCCTGAGGAGCTGTCGACCAGCTCCAGGGCGGGCGATACGCGCTCAAGAAACGCCACGGCGCCTTGCGCGCCGAGCACCGGGTCTCGGCGAGCTACCGTCCTTATCTCGCCGACGGCCTCCTTAACCCGCATCACCGCGGGCTGGGACTTCCAACCGTAGGCGTGGCGGCGGAAGCGGGCCGCGAATTGCCAGCGGTATTCTCCCTTGGTCGTCATTGCGGGGGCCCGGTCCGAGACATGCTTTGGCCGGTGCCCCGGCGGGGCGGGCACGGACCATGTACGTGCTCACCGCTTGGTCGATGAGTCCTGAATGCCGTCACGTCAATCCCCAGTCTTGATTCCAAGGCTAGGGCAATCTCGGCGCGAGCCAACTCTTGGCAATTCCCTGGGCCCGAATGGCGGACACGTTGCACCCGGATTGCCTCTCCCGTCGAGGTTATGGAAGGGCCCGGCTGGCTGGAAGTCCGGGGTGCCAACGCGGGTATTTCCGGCCCAACGAGCTCACTCTTCCTGCGACTTGGGCGGCGCGGCGCACCGTGGGGACCCGCGACACCCGAAGGATCGGAATGGCTTGATCTGGCCGTTGCCGCACCGCCCGGCGACGAAAAGATCACGGTGGCCCTCGCTTCAGCAAGCGCTCTGCGGCCGAGGTATCTGACAGACCACGGGTACGGACTCGCGAGGTGTGGCTGTCCTCCGCGAGGCGGTCGCTGAGCGGCATGCCAGCAGACGACTTTCGGCTTCGCCGGAGCAGACCTTAATCACCAATGGCGTGCAGCAGGCGATCGACCTCACCGTACGCGCATTAGCCGAGCCACTCGATCCGGTCCTGATCGAATCTCCGACTTACCCCGGCGCTCCTGATGCGCTGACTGGAAATCACTCCCG
This sequence comes from Actinomycetes bacterium, assembly GCA_021850605.1. Taxonomy (GTDB): domain Bacteria; phylum Actinomycetota; class Acidimicrobiia; order Acidimicrobiales; family Acidimicrobiaceae; genus Acidithrix. The sequence continues at coordinate 15,533 of JAJZLQ010000124.1, read as the reverse complement.
AGTGATCGCCGTAGGAATCAACGACTCCGTCACAGCTTTGGGCACATCCATTCGCCAAGTACTTCCGCGACTGGCCTACCTTATTACTGATTTTCAAAACCCGACTGGGCGGCTCTTGGACTCCGCAAGCCGGGCCTTCGTCGTTGAAGCGGCTGAATCCAGCAGATCGAGATTGGTGGTGGACGGGACGTTCGTCGAGCTCGGACCTGACAACTCAGACCTTCCCCCACCCCTCGCGAGCTGCGAACGGGGCGACACCGTCATCTCGGTCGGATCAGTAAGTAATGCCTTTTGGGGGATTGCGCATTGGCTGAGTGCGTGCGGACCGCACCATCGTGGCATATCTTGTACAGGCCCGGGCAACACTGGACATGGCGAGTCCGATCCTCGGCCGGCTTCGCAGATGCCCAGCACGCTGAATACGATGCGTACGCATCTGTGCTCTTCATCACGCCGCTTTCCTGTTCCATGGCTGGCCGGACCATGACGGTCCATATCAACGACGGCACCGCCGCCGCGGCCGCCTATCGGTCCGCGACGGCAAGCGAGTGCTACTACTGCAACTTCGGCCTCAACCCGGCGTTTCTCGATACCATCATCGAGGCTGGCCTCTCGCTCAGCGGGACCGACGCTGACGGGGAGCCCCGCATCCTCGAACTTCCGTCGCATCCCTTCTTCGTTGCTACCCTCTTCGTGCCCCAGATCTCAAGTGAACCTGGAAGGCCCCACCCGTTCCTCGTTGCGCTCCTTGCGGCAGGAACTAAAACGCGGACCTTTAACACCAATGCGGGAGACACGGTGTGATCAACGGTGACCGCACTTGGGCTGGTGGTCGTGCTGGATTCGCAGACACGTTACGGGCTGAGGTGGTCAAAAGGCCTTGCTAACTCCGTCAGACCGCGCCCGCGCCAAACAATCGGCGCAAGAACCCGGCCTTGCCGTGACATGCAAACAGGACTGGTAACGCCGTGCCCCTTGGTGGTGCCGACGCCGTACCGGTCCCCTCCATAACTTGGCGCAACGCGGGCGAAAATTCGCTCGGTCGCAGCCAGCGCCGGCTCGGCACCATTTAGCCGCCTCGCCGATCCCCCTCAGCCGTAGATCTTGCCGATCTCGCCCGTCGTGTCATGGTACGAGTGCTCGTCGAGAGGGAAATGCCCGGTGCGAACGTCCTTCACGAAGCGGCCCAGCGCCTCCACGCCAATAGTTTCGAGCTCCGCGTAGGTCTTCACGAACTTCGGCCTCCGACCCTCGGTGATCCCGAGCACGTCGTGGAAGACGAGCACCTGACCGTCGCAGCCGGCGCCGGCGCCGATACCGATGGTCGGCACTTCCAGCTTTTCGGTAATCACTCGGGCCAATGCGTCGGGAATCCCCTCGAGGACAATGGTGAATGCGCCTGCCTCCTGGACCGCGAGAGCGTCCTCAACCAGGGCACGTGCGGCCTCCGCCGTCTTGCCCTGGACCCTGAAGCCGCCCATCGCATTTACAGACTGCGGCGTGAGGCCCAGGTGACCGACCACCGGAATCTCGGCATCCACGATTGCCTTGATGGCTTTCGCGCGCTTTAGGCCACCTTCGATCTTTACGGCCTCGGCACCGGCCCGGACCAGCTTTGCAGCCGCCCTGACCGCGTCGCGCTTGCCGGTGTGATAGCTCATCCAAGGCATGTCGGTGATCACGAGCGCCATCGGCTTTGCGGCTGCCACCGCTTTGGTGTGGTGAGCCATGTCCTCTACGGTCACCGAAAGAGTGTCGGGATGGCCTAGCACGACCATGGCGAGCGAATCGCCCACCAGGATCATGTCCGCTCCCGCACGGTCCACCATGCGGGCCCCCGGGAAGTCGTAGGCCGTAACCATTGTCAAGGGCTCGGAGCCGCTACGCACCTTTGACGATCGGACGAAAGGGACAGTCACACGCTCAGTGTGCATGATCTTCACCTCCAGTGTCCCGCGCTCGAAGCTGCAGGCACCGCACACAACGCTACCAGCCTGAAAAGGGACCGACGATTCGGGCCGCCTCGAATTTCATCGGACCTCAGGCGCTCGCCGCGTCTCCGGCTCCGAGCACCGACATCCGCTCGAGATGATTCCAACGGCATGCAAGGCACACCTCGACGTAGTACACCTTGTTTGCGCTTGCCGAGGCATTGAGCTTCGACAGGTCGGCGGGACCCTCCAGGCAGCGGCCGTGTGCGGGCAACTTCGGCCCGAAGGCGTACATGACCGAAACCAGGCGCTCGCTCTCACAAATCGGGCAGGCCTCCTGCTTTGGCCGCCCAAGGTGAGACGCTGCTCGAATCAGCTCGGGTTGAGCGTCACAGACCTCCGGCTTGGAAAGACGCCCTCTCCGAAATTCACGTAACACGGCCAGGCGAGCCAGGGCATAGTCGACGGTCCTGTCGTCGCTCTCCCACGTTGGCTGCACTTTGGCCCGGATCTCCATCTCGTATCACATGTTATCGAGCCCTCCCCGCGGGTACGGTTTCCGCTCATCGCACGCACCGCAAACAGGAATGCGCAATGGAAGCACGTCTCGGCTAGTATTTCTCGATGAACTATCAGTTGATATATCGGGCTGATATAGCAGCCGGTATCCGGGAGGAGGTGAAAGGATGAGGAAGGCACCGTCACAACTGCTTGACCTGGCGGTTTTGTCCCTGCTGCGCAACGGCGAGATGCACGGTTATCAGATCCGCAAGAGCTTGGCTGAAACTGCGGGTCCCCTCTTCCAGTTCTCCTTCGGCTCCCTCTATCCGGCGCTCGCGCGCCTGGAGGAGCGTGGAGCGGTGGCATCCTACGTGGAGGCCGGGCCCTCCTTCATTGGAGCCACAGGCTCCTTGACGGGTGACCTGGCGTTATCTCTGGAAAGGAGAACGCGGTCCGCCCCTCTCGGACAAGGAGACCGCTCGGTCCGTCAGAAGCGGGTCTTTCGTCTCACCGACGTGGGTAGGAAGCTGCACGCACAGCTTTTGGAGACACTTCCGCTCGAATCAGAGGGCGAGTTCATGGCCTGGCTTTATCTAGCACAGGACGCGGAGCGCTCCATGGTTGCTGAGCGCACCCGCGAACGGCTCTTGGTGCTGGAGGGAAAAATGCGTGCCCGTTCGCGTGCCGCCGTGCCCGATGGTGGCCTTAGGGCCCAAATCCATCGGAGGTTGGCGGAACTCATGGACTCCGAGATCGGCTTCGTCAAGTCGGTTCTCGGATGGCTTGAAGCAGGCTCCGCCGCTGAAAGTGCGGAGATTCACTGAAAAGGTCCGCCGTATATGAATACGGCGGAAACGACGATAAACGAAAGGGAGCAGATGGGCGAAAAGAAAGTACGGGTGGCGATTGCCGGCATGGGCAACTGCGCCAACTCACTTATTCAAGGCGTTGAGTACTACCGCAACGCGCCTGCCGACGAGCAGGTTCCCGGCCTGATGCACGTGGCCCTAGGCGGCTACCACGTCGGTGATATCGAGTTCGTGGCGGCCTTTGACATCGATGCGACCAAGGTGGGCGTGGATATGTCCAAGGCCATGTGGGGCGGAATGAACAACACGATCAAGTTCGCCGATGTGGCTGACCTTGGTGTGATGGTAATGCGCGGTCCGACACTGGACGGGCTTGGCAAGTACTACCGCAACGCGATCGAGGAGTCACCGGCCGAGCCGGTGGATGTGGTCCGGGTCCTACGCGAGACCGGTGCCGACGTCCTCGTCAGCTATCTGCCGGTCGGGTCCGAAGCGGCGCAGAAGTTCTACGCCCAGGCTGCCATTGATGCCAAGGTCGCCTTCGTGAACGCCATTCCCGTCTTCATCGCCTCCGACCCAGAATGGGCCGCCAAGTTCACCGAGGCCAATGTGCCGATCGTTGGCGACGACATCAAGAGCCAGGTCGGTGCGACCATCGTGCATCGCATGCTGGCACGGCTGTTCGAGGATCGCGGGCTGGTGCTCGACCGGACCTATCAGCTGAACGTCGGCGGCAACATGGACTTCAAGAACATGCTCGAGCGCGAGCGCCTCGAGTCCAAGAAAATCTCGAAGACCCAGTCCGTCACAAGCCAGCTCGACAACGGTATAGAAGCCAACAACGTGCACATCGGGCCATCCGACCACGTCGCCTGGCTCGAGGACCGCAAGTGGGCCTACATTCGCCTCGAGGGCCGCAACTTCGGAGACGTACCGCTGAACATCGAGCTCAAGCTGGAGGTGTGGGATTCCCCCAACTCCGCCGGAGTGATCATCGACGCTCTGCGCTGCGCCAAGCTTGCCAAGGATCGGGGAATCGGCGGACCGTTGCTCGGCCCTTCGGCGTACTTCATGAAGTCGCCCCCGGTTCAGTATCGCGACAATGTGGCGCACGACATGGTCGAGGAGTTCGCTCGCGGCTAACCGCGGCCGGCGGCTCGCACGAATCTGTTGTAACCAAGAGGAGGGGTGGGCGAATGCCCACCCCTCCTCTTGCGTCCCGGCCGACCGAGGACGTTTTGTTCAGTTGTTGCCAGGCGTCTGATCCGCAGGCGCACCGCTGGAGGTTGCCTACTCATGCGGCGGAGTGCTCAGGAAACCGCTGGCCCAGCATCACCCTCGGAACCTGCACCGGCCCGGTGCTTGGCCCAGAACTCAAGAAGCTTTTGCGTAGCCTGCTCGCGCCCTATAAGACCTTCGTCCAAGCGCAGCTGTAGTAGGAACTTCATGGCCAGGCCGACTTCGGGCGAAGGTGGGATTCCAAGGATCTCCATGACTTCGGTACCGTCCAACTCAGGGCGGATCGCCTCGAACTCCTCGCGCTCACGCAGCTCTACGATCCTCCCCTTCAACTCGGCCATCCGATCCTCCAGGATGCGGACCTTCTTCTGATTTCGCGTCGTGCAATCGGCGAGTGTCAGCTCATTGAGCGGATCGAGCAGCGGGCCGGCCTCCACCACATATCGGCGGACCGCCTTGTCGGTCCAGCCCGCCTGATAGGTATGGAAGCGAAGGTGGAGGTAAACAAGCCTGGCGACGGTGTTGACAGTGGAGGCCGGATAGCGCAGCTCTCTCATTCGCCGCTTGGTCATCTTCGCACCCACCACGTCGTGGTTGTGGAAACTGACTCCGGATGGGTCATAGCGGCGCGTGGCGGGTTTGCCAACGTCGTGAAAAAGCGCGGCCAGACGGAGTTCCAGGTTCGGACTGGTCTTGTCGACCACGCTGTAGGTATGCTCCAGTACGTCCTTGTGTCGGTGTATGGGGTCCTGCTCCAGGGCCAACGCAGGAAGTTCAGGCATAACCTCGTCCGCCAAGCCTGTGTCCACAAGCACGCGGAGGCCGATCGAGGGTTGTGGGGAGAGCATGATCTTGTCCAGCTCGTCCCTTATCCGCTCGCGCGAGACGATCTCTAACCGCTTGGCCATCGAACGCATGGCATCGCGAACGGCCGGGTCAATGGCGAATCCCAGCTGCGCGGCGAAGCGCGCTGCTCGCATCATACGGAGCGGGTCGTCAGAAAACGACACTTCCGGAGCGCCTGGCGTGCGAATAAACCTATCCGCCAGGTCGGACATCCCCGAGAATGGATCGATGATGCTAAAGGGGGGACCCGCCGTGAAGTCGACCGCCATGGCGTTGATTCGAAAATCGCGTCTGAGGAGATCCTCCTCGAGGGAGGTGCCCATGACAACCTCCGGCTTGCGCGACTCCTCGCGATACGTGTCCCCGCGGTGGGTGGTTATCTCCAGTGTTATCCCGGCCACTAGGGCAGATACCGTGCCGAAGCGCTTACCAACCAGCCATATCGCCTTCGCATGCGGTGCGACGATCCGCTCCACCTCGTCTGGAAGGGCATCAGTGGTAAAGTCAAAGTCCGCCTGCTGGGGCTGCTCATCATCCGAGGTCGACGGAAGCGCAATGTGGCGCCCCAGGACGGCATCCCGAACGCTGCCTCCAACCAGGTAAAGGCTGCGCCCGGCATCTGCGAAGGCCCTGACGACCTCACCCACCCGGGAGTAGATCTCCTCCAGGCGCTGGCTGGGATCCTGAAATTTGACGGCCATCAAAGCTCCAGCGACCGCGCCCTCGCCTCGCGGATGGCGCGGATCACGGGAATGCGGGCTTCTCCGCTGCTCGGCTTCTCCGCCATCAGGCGCTCACCGACCATGGCCGCGAGCGTGGATGCCGCGCTCAGCGTCAGGGCTCGAAGGTTGTACCCGCCCTCGAGGATCGCAATACGCCGCCCCCGAGGCACTAGGGCGAAGAGCCAGGAGGTAAGGTCTCCGAAGTCCTGAGCGGTAAGCCCAAGCTCGGTAAGCGGATCGTCGCGGTGACCGTCGAAGCCCGCTGAGGCAATGACCCAGGTGGGGCCAAAAGCATCGACCGCGGGTGCCACTATCTCGTCGATGGCCGCCTGGTATGTGCCAAGCGTCGTCTCCGCCGGAACCGGAATGTTTACGGTGGTGCCAACACCGGCCCCGGCCCCCACCTCGTCCGCCCTTCCCGTACCCGGGTAGAGCGGATATTGGTGGAACGAGACGTACAAAACGTTGGGATCTCGGTAAAAAATGTCCTGCGTACCGTTCCCGTGATGCGCGTCGTAGTCGAAAATGAGCACCTTCTCACCTTCGGCCACCAGGGAAGCAGCCGTCACCGCCACATTGTTTATGAGGCAAAAGCCCATCGCCCTGTCCGCCACTGCATGATGCCCGGGGGGTCGAACCGCGAGGAAGGCCGACGACGCCTCGCCCGCGCGGAGGCGGCGAACCGCATCCAGCCCGCTGCCTGCGGCGAGCAGGGCAGCGTCCCAGGAAGCAACGGACACCGCGGTGTCCGGATCGAGCTGGCCTCCACCCATCAAGCAGAAGCGTCGCAGCGCGTCCACGTATGCCGGGTCGTGCACCCTGTGCAGGTCGGCCATGGTGGCCGGCTCAGGCACGAAGAAGCCTATGCCCTCCCGCACGCCCGACTCTTCGACGCCGGCCAGAACCGCATCTAGCCTTGCTGGCTGCTCCGGATGGCCGCTCCCCGCATCGTGTTCGATGTACTTGGGATGGGTGCCAAAGAGAATTTCCACGATTCAAGCTTAGGTGGCACAGAACCCCCAGGGATAGCCGCGCGACGGCGCCGATCTCTCGCCCTCGGCTCGCCCAGGGCTAACATTTAGGAGGCTCGACCAAGCTCGGAGGCGCGCTGCCGCGAAGCAGAATGGTCGGAACTCGGGGCGGTAGCGGAGACGGTGATAGATCCAGTAACGGCACCTTCGGCGAAAAGCGCGGGTGCCCGCGAGCACGGAGCCCGTTTTGCGAAGACGGCTCGGGTCTGGGGCACTTTGGCGCTGCTGCTTTCCGTGCTTCTGACACCCTTGGTTGCCGGTACCGTACCTGCAGAGGGTGCGAACGGGGTCTCGATCGCCCTCTTCAGCGGCCCTTCCGCATTCAAGATCGGCGCAGCTTCGGCGGTACAGATAAAGGTCGGCAATGCGCCGGCGGGCGCCTACGTCGAGGCACTGCTCTATTCGCGCATATCGAGCAGATCGGAATTGCAGGCGGTGATGTCCTACGGGGTGCGAGGCTATCCCCTCGACTCCTCCCAGCCCTTGGCACTCGCGGGCTTGCAACGCTCCGGGGACGTTTACTCCACCGTTCTAAGCGTTCTTACCGCACCCGAGACCTCAAGCCAGAGCCCTGCGCGCCCAGGTCTCCAAATGGTCCTGCCCGGTTGCGCGGGCGGGTGCGAAGGCGTATATCCCTTGGTCCTGGCGGTTATCAGCGGAGGCAAGACAGTCGCCACCCACGTCGTCCCGGTGGCGGTGCTAGGTACCCTGCAGCCGAACATCGTCCCCCTCGGTATTGCGCTCTCGATCGACGCCTCGGCGTTGCCGACGTCTGGAATCAGGGTCGGTATACCCCTAATCGCCAGCGTGCTCGCGTCGGTAGCGAATCAATCCATAACCCTCAAGCTCTCCGCCGCCACCGTCGCCGATGCCCAATCTTCCAAATTTGCATCCGTCCGAAGTGCAATGGCGCAGATCATGGCATGGTCAAGCGTTCCGGGCCACGAACTCTCGGTGACGGATGTGGTACCGGTGAACATGGCTAACTTGACCGCGAGCGGCCTGGGAAAGTACTACTCGATGGAGCTGAGCACGGCCAGAACGATCCTGTCCAGGACGGGCAGCGCCTTCCCGATCAGCTCCGAAACCTACCTGAACACCTCGAAGCTGAGCCAGAACGGGCTTCAGCTACTGGCCAAGGCCGGCTACAGGCGCATTGCCGTGAACGCCGCCGCCGTGAGCCAACCCGACCTCAAGTACGCACTCACAGCTGGTCTGCGCTTGCCAGTCGCCGGAGTCGGATCTATGGAAGTCCTTTCGTTGGATTCGCAGCTCAACAAGGATCTGGCCTTGGGGGCAACCACCTACGAGCACAGCCTCAACCTCGTCTCCGACATGGTCCAGGTCTTCGAGGATCAGCCCAACAATCCGACCCAGCGGGTACTCGCCCTAAATCTCCCGGCCGGCAACTCCTCGGAGATCACCGCCGACGGAATTTTCGCCGCACACATCGCCTCCGTGCAGGTCCTCCATTTACTCTCGCTGCGCGACGCCTTCGACTCTCTGGGTTCGGCTGCGCCCACCGATGCGTGGCTGGAAACCTCGCTGGTTCGCTCGGCTACTCGGCCGGTGGCTTGGGCTCATTCCTTTGATGCGGCATCCAAGCTGCTCAACTCATTCGCGGGCGCCACGAGCGACCACTCGCTGATCAACACGATGCGCCTTTCCCTGCTGGAGTCGCTAAACAGCACCTTGCCGGCCGCAACGGCAGCGAATTCGATACATTCACTCTCCGCCGCAATTCACGGCATCCTCGATCAGGTTCAGCTGCCAAGCAATCGCGTAGTGACTTTGACGTCGACAAAGGCGAGCATTCCTATATCGGTAACCTCCACAGAGAAGATCCCGCTCACCTTGCGTCTTACGATGACCAGTGACCGCCTGCGCATCAAAGGTGGCTCCAGCCAGTTGATCAAGGTGGGGGCTGTAACCAATACGGCCACTTTCGTCGTCTCCACCAAGACACTCGGGTTCTTCCAAGTGGGATTGAGCCTCACCACTCCTGACGGTAAAGTTCTGGTCTCCTCGACCGCACTGCAGGTGCGCTCGCTTACAGTGACGATCGAGGGAGTAGTGCTGACGATCGCCGCCCTGGCGGTACTCGGCCTCTGGTGGATAAGGACGCTTAGGAAGGGCGGCGGGCGCAACCGCAGGCTCCTTCCGGCGGCCGGCGAGGAGGGGGGCGATGACGACGAGTGACGCTCCGCCACGCTCCGGGCTCCTTCGCAATGCTTCTGCGATGGCTTTGGGGACGCTTATCTCTAGAGTCACTGGGCTGCTCAGGCTGGTTGTCCTGGCATGGGCGCTGGGGATCTCCTCGCTCTCGGATGTCTTCAACCTGTCCAACAACGCACCCAATACCTTCTACGACCTGCTCATCGGAGGTGTCCTGGCATCGACGCTGATTCCGGTGATGGTCAAGGCTTCCTCCAGAGTCGATCGGCGCGAGGCTTCCGAAGCCCTTTCCGCGATCTTGACCACGGGTGTCGCAGCCCTGCTTGCGGCCACGCTGGTATTCGAGCTGATCGCAGGATTGGTAATCCGCGGATACATGCTGGGCAATCACGACCCGACACGTGCCATCCAGCTATCGGCCGCCACCAACCTCCTGCGACTTTTCGCCCCTCAACTCTTTTTCTATGGTGCGATCTCGTTGTTCACCTCGCTGCTAAACACGCGAGGGCGTTTTGCTCTGCCGGCCTTCGCGCCGATCACGAACAACATCGTCGCCATCATCGTTCTTGTCGTCTTCCGGCTCCTGTATGGGCACCTGGGAACCAATGGTGCCATCTCAGCAATGACCCATCTCTCGCCATCGCTCCTACTCCTCGGCCTAGGCACCACCTTCGGTGTTGCGATTCAGTGCGCAGTCGTCTTGATCGGCGCCCGAAGAGTGGGTCTGACCATCGGGTTCAACTTCGACATCTTCCATCCGGCCGTGCGCGAGATCGCAAAGCTTTCCGGCTGGACCTTTGGTTATGTTCTCGGCAATCAGGCCTCGCTTTACGTGCTGTTGGCACTGGCGGACGCACACTCTCCGGGTTCGGTAAGCGCATACAACAACGCCTACCTCTTCTTCCAGCTCCCATACGGGATCGCCGCCTACTCGGTAATGGCCGCCATCATCCCGGGCCTTGCCGATGACTATGCGCACGAAGAACTGGCGGTCTTCCGTCGGCGCTTCGGCCGAGGCCTTCGTGCCTCCGTCGCGCTCCTCATTCCCTCGGCGATCGCCTACCTTACTTTGGGCAGCCAGCTGGTCGGAGCCCTTCTCGGACACGGAGCCGCCACCACGCACGGTGTGAACCTCACCGTTGGCGCGCTTGCCGGTCTCGCCATCGGCCTACCCGGCTTCGGCATCTACCTGGCCATGGTCCAGGGCTTACAGGCAGCCCGGCTGGCAAAAGAGGTCTTTTGGGTCTACGCGGTCGAGAACGGGCTGACGGTCATCCTGGCGGTCGCCCTGGTCTCCGGGTATGGTGTAACCGGTCTGGCGCTTGCCGTCTCGGTCAGCTACACGGTGGCGGCCGTCCTCGCCTACTGGGTCATGCGCGGCAAACGCCTGGCACCTCGTCTCGGCCCGGTACTGGCGTCTTGGCTCAAGTTCCTACTTCCCTCGCTGGCGATGGCCGCTGCGATCCTGCTGGTTTCCCACCACTTCGCCGCTACCAGCGGGGCTAGATTGTTTGCCAAGCTAGTAGTCGAGCTGATAGCCGGGGGCATGGCGTTTGGACTGTTCCTTTGGCTCGAGTACGCGGTCTCCGCATTGGCGGGGCGCAGGAGGATGATTTGAGCCGAATCAAGGTAATCACGGACTCGGCCGGCGACATCCCTCCCAATTTGGTCGAGGAGCTCGGCATAGAGATCGTCCCGCTCAGCATCCGTTTCGGCACCCAGGAGTATCGCGACGTGATCGACCTTTCCGTCGAGAAGTTTTGGGAACTTTCCGAAACCCAGAACGAACTGCCTCAGACGGCTGCTCCCTCGATCGAGGCCTTCAAGGCGGCCTTCGAAAAGGCGCGCAATGACGGCTACGACGGTGTGGTCTGCATCTGCCTCTCCTCCAAACTTTCTGCCACTTTCCAGTCGGCCCAAAAAGCCGGCGAGGAGATATCCGCTGAGGGATTTCCCGTCGCGGTGATCGACTCTCTCCTGGCCACCTTTGGAGAGGGGAGCCTCGCGGTGGCGGCGGCGAGAAGCGCCGACAAGCCGCTTCACGAGGTGGCGGCAATGGTCCAGGAAAGGGCGGCCCGTACGAGGATTCTCGGGGCGCTGGACACTCTGGAGAACTTGCGCAAAGGGGGAAGGATCGGGGCGGCGGCAGCCACCCTCGGCTCGATCCTTGCCGTGAAGCCGATCATCGAGGTCGTCAACGGCGAGGTTCAGGCCCATTCCAAGCAAAGGACCCGCAAACGGGCCGTCGAGTTCCTCTACGACATCGTCCGTCAGGTCGCGCCGGAGATCGAAGAAATATCGGTCATTAGTGCTATGGCGCCGGACGAAGCCGAGTTCGTGGCTGAGCTCCACTCGATTACGGGCAAAGACTCGATCATGGTCTCCACTATCGGCCCCGTCATCGGGGCACACGCAGGACCGCGAACAATCGGCGTTTGCATCACCCTCAAACCAACTAGCTAGCCTGGGGATGAAGAAAGCGAAAAGCTGACCTCCTAGCCATAGCCCGAGCAAACCGTGGAGTGACTATGCCGGACGAACTTGAACGCAAGGGGTCGGAGACAACGCGAGAGCCGTGGGCCGACCGGGCCGCCGACCTCGTGGTGGACCTGACCGATGCGCTCAGGGAGAAGGGCATTTCTCCCCTGTATCGGATCACCCGTTGGGTGATTTATGGCCTAGTCGGTGGATTGCTAGCCCTCGTGGTCGGCATCGCCCTCCTCATTGCAGTGGTAAGGCTCCTCACCGTCTACGCCTTCGCTTCCCACGTCTGGATCACGTATCTAGTCCTGGGAGCGATTTTGACCATAACTGGCTTGGTTCTCTGGTCGAAGAGGTCGGTCAAGAACAAGGAGCACTAGTGACCAGGCACACGCACGTAGCCATAATTGGCTCCGGGCCCGCAGGTTTGACGGCGGCAATCTATACCGCCCGCGCAAATCTCGCCCCAATCGTGATCGAGGGGGAGATCTCCTCCACCTCCGACCAGCCGGGCGGCCAGCTGATGCTGACCACCGAAATCGAAAACTTCCCCGGTTTCATCAACGGCATCGAGGGCCCCGAGTTGATGAGCAACTTCCGTTCCCAGGCGGAGCGGTTCGGAGCAGAGTTCCACACCGCCAAAGTCACGCGAATCGATGCCTCCAATCGTCCGTTCGCTATCTGGACATCCGACCAGGGTGACGGGGATGCGAGCTACCTTGCCGACGCCATCATCGTGGCTACCGGCGCGCGCTCTATAATGCTCGGGGTCGATCGAGAGATCGAGTTGATCGGCCACGGCGTGTCGACTTGCGCGACCTGCGACGGCTTCTTCTTTCGTGGCCAGGAAATCGCGGTTGTCGGTGGTGGCGACTCGGCGATGGAGGAGGCGACCTTCCTTACCAAGTTCGCGTCGAAAGTGCACATCATCCACCGACGTTCAGAACTCCGCGCCTCGAAAATCATGCAGGACAGAGCCCGTGCGAATCCCAAGATCTCCTTCACCTGGAATTCCCGCGTTGTTGAGCTCATCGGTGGTGACCAACTCGAAGGTGTCGTACTCGAGGACACCATTACGGGTGAGCGAAGCAAGCTCGCCGTCACCGGGCTGTTCGTGGCTATAGGTCATGAACCCAACACCTCGGTCTTTGAGGGGATCCTCGACATGGATGGCGCGAGGTACATCGTGACCCATGATGGAACCAATACCTCCGTCGAGGGTATCTTCGCTTGCGGAGACGTCCAGGACCACATATATCGGCAGGCCATTACGGCCGCCGGGTCCGGTTGCATGGCCGCACTCGATACCGAGCGCTGGTTGGAAAGCGTCCATGCGGGGTAAGGAATACCCTGCTGATCAGCAAGGTTTAAGAACAACGAAACCGGATCAACTGGAAAGTATCGGAAAATGATCGTTATGCAGGACGCCTCGTTCGACGAGGCACTATTGACCAACGACCTTCTGCTCGTAGACTTTTGGGCGGAATGGTGCGGCCCGTGCAAAATGATAGCCCCGATACTCGAGGAGATTGGCAAGGAGAAGGCCGGCATCCTCGAGATCGGAAAGCTGGACGTGGACAACAACATGAACACGGCGCGCAGGTTCGAGGTGATGAGCATTCCAACGCTGATCCTCTTCAAGAAGGGCGAGCCGGTTCTGAGATTGGTGGGCGCGCGGTCGAAGTCGGCGCTGATGCGCGAGATCGAGACCTACCTATAACCACCACTACTGAGGCAGAGTCGGCCCAGCCGGCTCTGCCGTTGGACGATTCGTCGCCCGAAGAGTCGATCGCACACCTCCAGCGACTGCTAACGCAGTGTGGCTTCGTAGTGGTCGATGAGATAGGCCGCTTCGGTCCTTCCACGCGAAGCCAACTGCGTGCATTTCAATATGGCCATGGCCTATCGCCCACTGGGGTTTGTGACGCCGTAACCTTCACTTCATTAATCGAGGCTCACTGGAAGCTCGGCGACCGCCTCCTCTACTTACGGCGGCCAATGCTGCGCGGCGATGACGTTGCCCAATTGCAGGGCAAGCTTTCCTGGCTCGGTTTCGATCCGGGCAAGATCGACGGCGCCTTTGGGCCAACCACCCACCGCGCTCTAAGTGACTTCCAGATCAACGTGGGGATGGCGGGTGACGGAATCTGTGGACCTGATACCATCGCCGAACTCGAGCGAAACTTCGGGCGCAGTCCGATCACGGTCACCGGAGTCCGCGAACTGATCGAACTCGTCAGCAAGAGGCGCAACCCTGCGGGACTGACCATCGTCATCACTTCCGGCCTGGATCTCGCATCCGTCGCCGAGGCCGTACGGTCATCACTTGCCAAGGACGGATTCCGCGCGCTCAACTTCTGCCATCCGGACGTCACTCTCCTGGCAGAACTTGCCAATAGGGGCAAGGCGGACGTCGTTCTACATCTCGAGGTCTCCGAGGGCGGTGGTAGCACCATCGCATACTTCCAGGGCTTCCATTACACTTCGCCCGTCGGTCAGGCTATCGCGCAGGAAATCGCGAATTCACTGCGCAAAGAAGAGCCTGGCACGGCATTCGGAATCATCGGCTCGAGACATCGCATGTTGCAATTGACAAAAGCTCCGTGCGTAACTCTCACCCTCGACGCCGAAGTGCTTCGAAAGTTAGCGCCGCACGACGCTTCCGGCGGGATCTCAATGGCCCTGAACAGGTGGTTTGCTGATCTGTAAACCTTTTGCACAGGGTTATCCACAGCTGTGTAAATCTCACATTTAGCTAGACGTTGACCCTCAACCTCAACCTCAGGACTGGCTCCAATTAGCCCCACCCGGCCGTTCTGGGCCCGCCTCCCGACCCCGAGACGCCAGTTGAAGCTTGATCAGGCCACCACGGGGATACCGCGATACCAGTTGTTAGGCAATGAAATTGTATCCCGGCCGGAACTCCTTTTCCTGCGCCGACCCTTACGACGCCTCTTGAATTGTCAACCCCGCGGGTAAGCCCGGCAACACAGCTCGGATGAATGTGGCGTATCCGTTACGGCAGGCGCCCAGGTTGGAAGCGGCTGTTACTTGGGTAGGCCTCGCGCTCGGGCTTAGAGCGGCCAAGCGGCGCGGTCGACCCACCGGTCAGGACTGCCGGCGAAATCTGCGGGCGCCTCTCATTGCAAGAACCAAGACAATTGGCATCTAACAGCAGCTGGTTCTTAGGCTCGGAAGCGAGATTCCATCCTCTTGGCACCGCCACCCCGGCAAAACCAAGTTTTCTCTCTCGCCACGCGTCGTCCGCCTAAACCAGCCATCCGGGGGCCATACCATCGGATCTCCCCGAGGCGACCGGCGGCCTCAACCGTGAGGGGAATCGCCGCTCGGGGAGCGGCCCCGAGCCGGCCGGTGCGTTTCGCCCCCCGGCTGTGCGTTGATCCCGTCATGTTGGATGCTCGCTTTCGTCGCTGGAACCGTGGGGTCACGTCGCTGGGTCCGCACACCCTGTGGTAGTCGGAGCACCTCAGCAGGCTTCTCGGCGGCCGGATGCCACAACACCCGAAACAAGATGCTCGACGAGTTTGCCGACGATAACGACGGGCAAATCGTGGCTCGCACGGTGCTGTGCGGTTACGTGCTTACCTCCGAGCGAGTCAAGGCGGGGGGACCGCTTCGACTCCGTCGAATGGCCGCGAGAGATCGACGGGTACCGCCCGCAGTCGAAGCCGCACGGGCCTAGGTACAGGGGATCGTAGATGTAGGGGGCAGGGTGAATCGGGCGGTCGGGTGTGGCAGGCGGCTCCCCGTGCCCTCCCGTGATGAGGTACCCGCAAA
>JAJZLQ010000041.1 GCA_021850605.1 Actinomycetes bacterium | reverse complement strand
CGGGCTCCGTTATCTGACAGGGGGCGTCGATTGCACCTTGATCCTTCCACGCTCGCGGTGCACAGTGGCCGCCCGGACCGGTACCCAGGCGCGCCCCTAAGCGTGCCGCCCACCATGTCCTCCACCTACGTAGCCGGCACCTCGCGCGAGTACTCCCGCCATGAGGAGGCCGCCGCGATAGCCTTCGAGCAGGCCGTGGGGGCTCTGGAAGGAGGGCGCGCACTGGCCTTCTCCTCCGGAGTAGCCGCTGCGGCGGCGGTGGTGGCGGTCGCCTCCCGTGGATTACGCCGCCCCCTCAGGGTGCTTGCCCAGAGTGGCATGTACACCGGCACCCTTGCGCTCCTGCGCAATGAAGAGGCGGCGGGTCATTTGCTGCTGGCCGAAGTTGACGCCGCGGAAACCGGCGATCTTGTTCCCCACATCGCCGAAGCCGACCTGGTCTGGGTGGAGACACCATCCAACCCGCTGCTTCGGCTCTATGACATCGCGGAGCTGGCCGGCGCATGCCGCCGGAGCCGGGCGCGGCTCTGCGTCGATTCCACCTTCGCAACCCCGATCCTGCAGAACCCACTGGCGCTCGGTGCGGACATCGTGGTTCACTCCGCCTCTAAATACCTTGGCGGCCACTCCGATCTGATTGCCGGCGTCGCCGTTACCTCCGATGACACCTTCGGAGACCTGCTCCACGATCAGCGCACCCGCTACGGGGCCGTTCTGGGGCCCATGGAGGCGTTCCTGGCGCTCAGGGGGTTACGGACCCTGGCTGTGCGTGTCGAGCGTGCAGCAGCCAATGCAGCGGCGCTGGCGGCCATGCTGCGGGAGCACCCGACGGTCATGGACGTCTACTATCCCGGGCTTGACTCGAGCCCCTACCGGGGACTGGCCAAGAGCCAGATGCGACATGCCGGGGCAATGTTCTCAATGGTCTTGCCGGGCGCGCCTTATCTGGTCGAGCGCTTTTGCGATTCGCTTCGAATCGCAGTCAATTCGACTTCCCTTGGCGGGGTCGAAACACAGGTGGAGCGCAGGGCAAAGCACCCCGGGGAGCTCATCGACCCCGGCCTGGTGCGCGTAAGCGTCGGAATCGAGGCAATTGGAGACCTCATGGAGGACTTCAGGTCGGCTCTGGAGTCGGCCTACCGCGTTTCTTAGCCGTTCCTCGTCTTCGCCGCCCCTTGGAGCGGTTGGAGGCCCTCACGCCACTTTCGAAGGCTCTGCGCAGGCAGGCTTCGTGCCAGTGCCGGCGCCATCCGGCGTCAAAATGGGGGACCACCACGTAATGGCCCATGCCTGCGGGCACCTCCTGCCCGCATCCCGGGCAGATATAGCTTTTGGAGGCCTGGAACGGATGCACCTTGCGGCAGAGTGCGGCCTGGTTGGTGGAGGGGTCGACGATCTCCCCCTCGCCTGGAAGAGGACCAAGCTGCGCTCGAGTACGGTGCCCATCCGTCAAGCCCTTCTCCTCTCCGGAACAGGTGAACCTTTAACCAGCCAACCCGGCGAGCCGCAGCACGGCGGCTAGCGTATTTGCCATGCAAACCCTACTTGTATCCCGTCGGCACGACGCCGTGCTGGAGGTAACACTCAATCGCCCCGCCAAGAAAAACGCCGTCAACTCCGAGATGTGGGCCGAGCTCGCGGAGGTTCTTCGCCATGCCCGGGACGACCGCTCGGTCAGGGTGTTGGTGCTGGGCGGCGCCGGCGGCGCGTTTTGTTCTGGTGCGGACCTCTCGGATACCAACCTCGGAGGCAGCGACACGCTTTCACGGATGCGCTCCATCAATGAGGTGGCTTTGCTTCTGCACCACCTGCCCAAGCCGACGATAGCCAAGGTATCGGGCATCGCGGCGGGCGCGGGATGCAACCTGGCGCTTGGTTGCGACATCATCATCGCCGGGGATTCCGCCCGATTCTCGGAGATCTTCGTCCGGCGCGGCCTCTCCGTCGACTTCGGCGGAAGCTTCCTGCTCCCCCGGCTGATCGGAATGCACAAGGCCAAGGAACTGGCGTTCACCGGGGAGATAATCGATGCCGCCGGAGCCAAGGAGATCGGGCTGGTCAACCGGGTGGTGAGCGAGGATGAACTCGAAGGAGTCGTAGCCGAGCTGGCGGCGCGCCTTGCCGAGGGTGCGCCGATTGCCATCGGACTCACCAAGGCGCTCCTCAACGAGTCGCTGAGCCGCTCGATGGAGGAGGCGCTGGAGGCCGAAGCGCTGAGCCAGACCATAAACGGAAAGACGACTGATGCCCGGGAAGCGATCAGCGCGTTTTTGGAGAAGCGTGCACCCTACTTTGTGGGGGAGTAGTGGGAACCTGATTAAATGAAATCTCCCTTCGAGCCAAAGTTGGGGGGGTGCAGGTCCAAATCGGCTCGAAGGGAGAGTCTTCCCGGTAGTTACCCAAGGAAGCTTGCCGGCGTCGGTGCTATTGCATCGGCGCCGTGTTCTTTACCAGCGTGGCGATGATCGCTCGTGCCGCTTCTCGGCCATGCGCCATCGCCTCCACGACGGTGGACGGGCCGATCAGAGCGTCGCCCACGGTGTAGAAGTTGGAGTAGGTGGGTTCGGCCGCCTTGTGGGTCAGCTCGTCGCGGGCAATCGAGAGGTTGCCGATGGCTCCCTCGTCGACTCCGTTGAAGATGCCCGAAGCCACCCAAATACGGTCGATCAGTGCCGGGGGAGTGTAGCGGACGGGGGCCTTGGGGGCCTCGTCCGGAAACTCGCCGGTGAGGCGATAGCCAAGAGCGAGGATGACCATGTCGGCATAGACGACCTCTTCTGTCCCCGGGATGACCTCGGGGAGCTTGGTGGCATCCTCGTGCTTGGTGCGGACCAGGGTGACCTTGTTGCCCTCCAGAGTGGTGGCGGTGGTCAGGAACCTGACCTGCACACCCTCTTCGCGGGCCTCGGCCAGCTCGTCACGGCGCACCTTGCCGAAGCGCTCGGCGACCCACTCCACGCACAGCGGCTTGGCGCCGAAGCGAATTGCCATGCGCCCGACGTCCATTGCCGTGTTGCCGGCACCGATGACAAGGATCGACTTGCCTTCCAATTCCGGCAGGTCGCGCATTTCGTTAAGCGCCTCGCCGGCCTTGGAGAGGAACTCCATCGCGTCGCTGACGATCGGGCTGTCGATGCCCTTGACGGGCGGGCGGATCGGGGAGCCGGCTCCGTGAGCAAGGATCACAGCACTATTTGCCAGCCCGAGCTCGCGCAGTTCAGCCTCTTCGACGCGATGCGAGGTAACCAACTCGACACCGAGACTTTGCAGGGTCTCCCACTGCTCGGAAACCTTCGTTATTGGAAGGGTGAACTCGGGTATGCCGTGGTTGAGAAGCCCACCTGGCGTCTCGGCGGCCTCCAAGACGGTGACCTTTACTCCGGCCGCCACCAGTTCCCAGCTCGCCCCTAAGGCGGCGGGGCCTGAGCCGACGATGGCAACGCTGGATCCTGCCGGAGCGGCGGTGGGGAGGTGTGGCCGGGAGTGGTCGAAGACGTAGCGCTCAACCAGTCCAATGGCCAGGGGCTCTGCACCGGCGAGGTTCCAGGAGCATGCGCCTTCGCACTGGGCGGACTGGTTGCAAACCCTCGAGCAGATCGAGCCGATATGGCTGGTGCGCTCGAACGCGGTGCGTGCCGCGTCGATTTCGCCGGCTACGACGGACCGCATCATCGAGGGAATGTCGTTGTGCGCGGGGCACCCGCGTACGCATGTCGGGTCGGGGCACTGCAGGCAGCGGGCTGCCTCGGCCATGGCTTCCTCGAGAGTCTGGAAGCCTTGCCTCGTCTCCTCCCAAGGCTGCAGTGCAGGGATGGAGAGGTGCGCGATGTCGTGCCGGTGGCTGGCGTCGACCTCAGGATCGCCGTGCACCTTTATCGCGCTGAACGGGCAGGTGCGCTCGCATTGGCCGCAGGCCACGCAGAGTGCGTCGTCCACCGTGACGATCCAGTTGAGCTCGTCGAAGCCGATGGCAGCGGTTGGGCAGCGGACGTAGCACTCCTGGCATCCGGCGCAGCGGTCGGTCAGAACTTCAACGCTGTGCTTGGGTAGGGCGCCCGCGTCTGCGAGGCGCGCTGATTGCTGTGTGAGAGTCATCTTTCCTAGCCTCCTAGTTAGCCGCGGCCATGGGGATGTAGAGGAGGGCGAGAGCTATGCCCATGACCACGATGGTGGCCACGAAGTAGAGCCGAGGGGCTATGGACCGGGGCTTGGCCAGCACGAGGTCCGTCTTGGAGATCTTGAGCGAGGCGTAGATCGAACCGACGACGCCCAGCAACATCACGGCCACTTGGACCGAGATGATGCGCGGGTCGGGCAGGATCCGGAAGTTGTAAAGGGAGGTAACGGAGACTCCGAAGGGATGAGCCACTGCCGGCACGATCCTGGTTGCGTGCTTGAAGAACTTCGGCAGCTGGCGAGCGAAGTAGTCAGCGCCGACGATGGGGATCATGGCGTACATTCCGGCGACGAACCAGTTGCGGAACTCACTGCGCCGCGTCATGAAGGTACCGGTGGTCTTGGCGATGGTGCCCTTCGAGAAGAGCTTCCCGCCGACCTTGAAGACCAGGGCCGGGACGAAGGCGAAGAGTGCGATGAACCCGAAGTAGTCGATCGGGTTCGGGTACTGCGGCCACCCGGTGTGAGCGTTGAGCCAGGTGTCCAGGGGCCCGTAGAAGCTGAGGGCGTTCACCTGCTGGAAGGCGACCAGGCCGAGCAGGATGGCGGCAACCACCGCGACATCCATCCGCTTGCGGCTGGGGGCGACGACGGAGGTGAGGGGCTTCTGCACGAAGAGGCCGACGTTGTTGGTGGGGCAGGCCTTGTAGCACTCGGTGCACAGGCCGCAGTAGAGGTTCGAATCGGCACTGCCCGGCCAGGTGTACCAGGGGCAGCCGTAGCCTTCCTCGCCACCACGCATGCACGACTTGGTCTCGCATGCCTGGCAGGCGTCGCGATCCTTGGTGCGGAAGCCGGCGAAGGTTCCGACCGCTCCGACGGTGCCGATCAGCGAGCTGAGGGGGCAGAGGTAGCGGCAGAAGGTGCGGCGCTCGAAGAGCAGGAAGACGATGGTGGCCGAGAGCACGATTCCGATGACCATGAAGGAGGTGTCATGCGGAGTGCCCGGGCCGGCGATATTGAAGAACTCCTCGATATAGGTGAGGAGAACGAAGGTTCCCACGGAGGAGATGAGGCCCAGACGCGCCAGGCGGTCCGGGTACTTCAGTCCGAGGCCGAGGGACTTCTGGGTCCTCTTAAAGAAGGTCTTGCGCTGGATCCACTCCGCAAAGCCTCCGAAGGGGCACATGGAGCACCAGGCACGTCCGACGACCACCATCAGGACGAAGACCACACAGAACCAGATGTACCAGGTGATCGCGGTCGCGAAGTTCAGGCCGGGAGTTACCGTGCCGAGCAGGCCGGTGAATATGACCAGCCAGAAGACGATCTGGTTGGGAACGATAAGGACGAACTGCAGCCAACGCTTCTTGAGAAGCTTGCCGACTAGCGGGATCCTGGTGAGATCCAGCTTGGGGTCGGTCTTGGTGAAGTGTCCGACAGTATTAGTTGGCGCCTTGGTGCGCAGATGGACGGCGACCGCAATGGGATCGGGCGCCTTAGCCTTTTGTTTGGGATCCGTGACGAAGGTCATGGTCCTGCACCCCCTGTTTTTCGTTAGAACGTTCACTGACGTACTAAACGTTCATTTCATCACTCTAAGTTGGGAGTGTCAAATCGGCGTGCCCGATTTTTTAGGAGGGTGGATGAACGTTACGCTTTCCCGCCGCGGTGATTACGTCGTGCGTGCGGCCATTTGCCTTTCACGTGCCTTCCAGGAAGGAAAAGGCTGCAAGATAAGGGAAGTCGCGGACCAGGCGGCGATCCCGGCGAGCTTCGCTCCACAGGTCATGGCAGATCTTGTGCGCTCGGGCCTCGCCACGTCGCGCGCAGGGCGCAATGGAGGTTACAGGCTCGCAAGGGATCCGGCCGACATTTCCGTACTCGAGGTGATCGAGGCCGGCGAGGGCGAAATCCATTCCGACCTATGCGCCATGGGAGAGGGCCCCTGCTATTGGGAGAACGTCTGCCCCCTTCACGAATCGTGGCGCGAGGCGCTGCATAGTTTCCGCAAGGGCCTGTCCGGGTCGACCTTGGCCAGCCTCGCCCAAAGGGACCGTGAGCTCGAGGCCGGGCTCATCGAGGCGCCGGCGGACAGCCACAGGCACGCTCACGCGGGCAACGGCAAGCACTGAGCGGGCAAGCAGGGCGAAAACCGCGGTGGCCGGGACTTCTGCGCCGCTCGTGGCCGTAGTCTGTTGGTGGCCGGATTTACCCGTAGGAGAGGATGGTCAGAAGTGGCCTTCGAAGTCGTCATCGAAATACCCAAGGGCTCGCGCATTAAGTACGAGATAGACCACGAGACCAACGCCGTGTGGCTTGACCGGGTTCTCTTCACCCCCATGGCCTACCCACTTAATTACGGCTACATCGAGGACACTCTGGGCGAGGACGGCGATCCGCTTGATGCGCTCTTGATCCTCGAGCATGAACTGGTGCCTGGATGTCACGTCAAGGCACGGACAGTGGGAAGTTTCGTCATGTCCGACGAGAAGGGCCGTGATGTGAAGCTTCTTTGCGTGATCGACGGCGATCCGCGTTTTGAGGGCTTCCAGGATGTGGAGGACGTGGCCGACTCGCTCAAGGACGAGATCTCACATTTCTTTGCCCATTACAAGGATCTCGAGCCCAAGAAATTCGCCAACGTTGAGGGATTCGCCGACAAGGCGAGCGCCGACGGAGAGCTTGCTGCGGCTGTCGAGCGCTTCGGTGGTGGCCACTAAGCCCCAATTCGCGCGAGCTGTCCGGGACAATTTCGGACCGGGGCGCATATCCTGATGGATCGGCCTTGGCCGGCCGATGGTTGTTCGGCAGAGCCGATGCCGAACCGCAGGTCGTCACCTATACAGGGCGCTTGATCACCGGGTCGTTGCCCAACCCCGGATGAGCAAGGGTCCACGGTGTGGGGCGGCGCCAAGAACCCGTGGAGTATCGAGTCGGGCCGGTTGGCCATTGTTGTGATGCTTGCCGGGTCCGACGGGCGCGTCGAAACCACTCGCCAGGAATGACCTCGTCTCCCACCTCCGGGTGGGAGAATCTCTACTGAGTGCGGCTTTATGCGTATCCCTTAGGTAGATTGCTGTTGCACGGGGCCCGCCTCGATCGCTCCAGGTCTTACGTCCCCTCCCCGGGTGACTAACTTCTCGGCGCGTCCTGGCGCGATGACGTTGGGGCTTGCCTTATGGTCCCTGCCGAGGATCGCCCCTCGCGTCGAGGTGCGTGCTGAGAGGTGCTTTGGCCCGGCCAGGACACTACACGGGCCGAGCACTTCGGCCGATGGGCATGTACCCATCGATGCGATGGAGCGCCCGGCCATGAGGTTTGGCCGTCTACTCCAACGCCGACACTAAGGGTCTCCACATGGCGTCACGGGCGGACTTTGACGGCTCCGTCCGCGCCGGGCCCTTCCCACCGGGTCGTCCCCATAGACCACTTAGTTCTCGGACGATGGCGGTGGATGCCTTGGGTGCGAAGTCCAGAGGCGCATCAACAGCTTTGGCGTGCGCACTTGCGACCTTGACCCGTGCCTCCTCCCGGCTCTTGGACCCCTTCTCCACAGATGGGCGCCATCTGGCAGCCGGCAGCACGGCCGCGCGTGCATGGCGCGTCCGGAGTACGGATTTCCCAGGTTCACCGTGAAGGTTCCAACGGAACAGCTAGCAGCGGTGACGCGGCCACCGGGCCGGAGGTGGAGATGACGCGGTGCTTGGCAGCGTGCCGCAATAAGTCTTTAGGAACCTCTGCACGCCGGGGACGACCTTTTGGGCAACTCAAGGGCTCACCCGATTGTGACGAAGTAGTTGTTTAGGACCCGCTCGCCAACAGGCTGGAGGTCCAACTTACGCATATTCGAGGGGGTAGCCGTGACCCAGGAACTGGTTACGACGGCCGAGATGATGGGGACCGGCTTTAGCGAGCATCCGGACCCGGCCCTGGCTGCGGGGGAGTGCGTGCGCGCTGCCCTTGGTGGCCGAATCCCTAGCGAGGAAGATCTTGTGTTTGTCTTCCCGACTATCGATTACGAGCCTCATGCGTTTCTCGAAGCCGCAGAACTCCACGCCTACCCCGCCCGAGTGGTGGGGTGTACGTCTTTTGCCTGCTTCACTCGCGACAAGCAGGTTGGCCGCGGCTGCGTAGCCACTTATTTGCCGGCCCACGGCGGCTCATTCGGCGTGGCAGCCGTGAATCCGCTCGGCGACGACATCTTCGGGGCCGCAAAGAGGGTAGCCGAAGTTGCTCTCGAGCGTGGTGGAGAGGTCCATCCGCACTCGGTACTGCTCGTATTGTCAGACGGGCTCGCCGGCGATCAACGGGAAATCGTGCGCGGCACCTACGCCGTCACCGGTGCGAAAGTGCCGCTCGTTGGCGGCGCAGCTGGGGAGAACCTGACCCTTCGCAGCACTTACCAGTTCGCTGAAGGCCGAGTGATGACCAACGGTGTTGTCGCAGTG
>JAJZLQ010000001.1 GCA_021850605.1 Actinomycetes bacterium | reverse complement strand
GGCCACTGTGGCCCCGTAATCGACCGGGACCTCAACGCAGCTGCAAACCCGGCCCCTCGTGGAGGCCACGTATACCGCCAGTGAGGCGGGAACCGGCCGGAGACACCATCTCGGCGAACGCGCAGGGAGACACGAGGCTCGTGGGCCCGCCCAGGTGCTCCTAAACGAGCTGCAAAGGCGGCGGCATGCTCCCCCGCGGAGGGCCCGGGCTGGCAAAAGACCGCCACCTGCCAAAAAGGTGGCTGTGAAGCCCGCCCTCATCGGAAGCGACGGACAAAAGAGATTTTCGGAAGGGATGGAACCTTGAGCGTGTGGGCGATGCACGTCGTGCAGTTCAAGCCGCGGGTTGGCTACTCATTCACCCATCGTCTCGGGCATGTTCGCCTCGAGATGCGTGACGATTGCCTTCAGTGATTTGGTCAGTTCCTGGACTCCCTTGGAGCTGAGCGGCGAGACGGCAAACGACTCCTCACCGTTGAAACGCGGAAATAGATCCAACATCATCCTGTCGCCCTGGTCGGTGAGCTCGAGATGCACGAGCCGCCGATCGGTGGGATCGATCTCGCGCCGCATCAGCGACCTGCCTTCCATGGTGCGAACCACCCCGGAGAGGGTCGACTTGGATATGCCGGCCTCCTCCGCGGCGTGTCTGACTTCGATGCCCGGCCAGATCCATACCACCCAAAGAACTACGAAACCGGTCCAGGAGAGGTCGTTGCTCCGAAGCACAGTGTTGGAGAAGTACTTACGCACTGAATTTGCGGCACGATAGAGATTGGCGATAGCCGCCTGGGAGGTGAAGTCGATCTCGAGGCCGGAAAGCCGGCTTTCGATCGTCTTCTCCGTTTCGGCAAGGGTGTAAAAGCCTGTCACCCACACCATGGTATAGGTATGAGCCCACCTGCACACGGGTGCGAAGTCCGTCCAGACTGCGAGCGGAGCTATGAGAATCGACTTCTGTTTCTCGTCGCCATGTATCAATGCAGAGCAGCACTTAGATGCAAGGCGGTGATAACGGCGTTCCGATGTCAGCGGATGCCCAGCTCAAATGGCAACCACAAACAATGGAGCAAATGCTCTGCGATGTCGGGGGACCTTGGATATGATTCGTATCCGAAAGAAAAAGGAGGGGTGGTGCTGCCGATCGAGCTTCCGGCTCTGGAAGAGCTTGCCAGTGTGCTCGCGGGTCGAGGCGTGGACGTGGTCCGGCTTGGGTATTCCGACCTGACCGGCGTCGAGCGGGGGAGAGACATTCTGGTCTCGCGCCTGGCGCGGACCCTGGGCGATGGCGTCCCGTTTTGCCGCGCCATCTATCACACCAGCCCCATGGGTGACGTGGTGCCGATTCACGGCGGAATCGATGCCGGACTTCCTGACGTGGTCGCCGCGCCGGACCTGGCCACCGTGGTGGACGTGCCCTGGGAGCCAGGCGTAGCCCACTGCATCGTCGACGTGTTCAACTCCGATGGTACCGCGGCGGGGGAGAGCCCCAGGAACGTGCTCAAGCGGGTCGAGGCCCGCTTCAACGATCTCGGCTACACGTCCCAGGTAGGTCCAGAACTTGAATTCTTCCTGCTCGAAGAGGATGCAAGCGGCTCCTGGCGGCGTTATGGCGAAGCGACCGGAAACGTCTACTCGGCGGGCCTGAAGGGCGACCCCGAGAACATCCTGTTGCGGTCACTACGCCTGCTTGACAATTACGGCCTCGAGGTCGTAGCCGCGAACCACGAATTCGCCAGCGGACAGTTCGAAATCAACCTGTGGCATTCCCATGCGGTGGACGCCGCTGACCGCGCATTCCGGTTCAAGGCAGCGGTAAAAGAGCTCGCGCGACGCGAGGGCAAGCGCGCAACCTTCATGGCCAAGCCTTTCAACGACGAGGGTGGTTCAGGCTTTCATCTGCATTTCTCAATGCTGGATACAGACGGGCTGCCCGCCTTCGATGACTCGTCATCACAGGACGGGCTCTCGTGGATGGCCAAGAGCGCAATTGCCGGCGTCCTTTCCCATGCTCCGGCGTTGGCTGCACTGTGCAACCCGACCATCAACTCATACAAGCGCTTCGGGCCCGACACCCTCGCGCCGTGGCTGGTGGACTGGGGCCTCGACAATCGTAGCGCCATGGTTCGCGTCCCGCCCGAGCGGGGAAGGGCCGCGCGCCTCGAGCTGCGTCTGGGGGATGCATCGGCAAATCCATATCTGGCCATCGCCGGCCTACTCGCAGCGGCCTACTTGGGAGTGCGCGACAAGGCCAGCCCACCGCATCCGCTGGAAGGCTACGGGTACGACCCGGGGCGCTCCGCAATGCTGCCCAAATCGTTGTCTGAGTCTCTGGATGCCCTGGTGGCTGACACAGAACTCGTGGAACTTCTTGGTCAGGACTTCGTCGACACCTTCGTGGCATACAAGCGCAACGAGCTGGAGCGCTTTTCCCACTACATCACCGATTGGGAGTTCCGCGAATACTCCTACCACCTCTAAAACACGGATCCCAGGAACAAAAGGAGAGGATGCGTAGTGCGCCTCGAAGACGTTGACCTCACGAATCTCGACTACTTCGCAGCCAACCAGGGCTACCCGATGTTCGACGTCCTGCGCGAAAAGGCCCCGGTCTTCTGGAACCCGGAGCCGGCGCCGAACCACGGCTTCTGGGCTATTACGCGCCACGCGGACATCCAGGCGGTCGACCGTGACGCGGAGACCTTCACCTCCGAGCAGTTCGTCAACCTCGAGGAAGTGGACGACGATCTGATGGAGATCCGCCGCTCCCTGCTGGAGACCGACGGCGCTCGGCATCGTGCGATGCGCAAACTGCTGCAGCGCGATTTCGGTGCTCAGAGCCTGAAGGTCTACGAGGAGTTCCTACGCGGCCTAACCAAGGTGACACTTGATGCGGCGCTTCCCAAAGGGACCTTCGACTTCGTGAAATCCGTGAGCGCCGATTTCCCGATCCGTGTGCTTGCCCGCATGCTCGACGTTCCCGAGGAAGAGACCGGGCAACTGATCGCCTGGGGCAACCGCATGGTGGGCAATACCGATCCTGAATACGCTGACGTCCTATTGGAAGATGCGGAGAGCGACAAATACAAGCACCTGCCGTTCCGCTCCCCGGCGGCGCTCGAGGTATTCGCGTACGGAAACGAGCTGAAGCGTAAGCGAATCGGCGGGAGCGGCGACGATTTGGTCTCCAAGCTCGTCAACCGGATCCCCGAAGACGGAGTGGCTCTAAGCGAACGAGACTTCAACAACTACTTCCTGCTGCTGGTAGTGGCCGGCAACGAGACAACGCGGCACGCAATCTCACATACAATGCTGGCCCTTATCCAGCATCCCGACCAGCTCGAGATCCTGAAGCGCAGCCCCGAGTTGATTCCCAACGCCGTGGAGGAGTTCCTGCGCTGGGCCTCGCCTGTTTACCACTTCCGCCGCACGGCGACACGTGACGTGGAGCTGGGAGGCACCGAGATCAGGGCGGGGGACAAGGTGACCATGTGGTTTGCCTCAGGTAACCGCGACGCTGAGGTCTTCGACGACCCTTACCGCTTCGACGTGACCCGGCGCAAGGTCGACCATGTGACCTTCGGAAAAGGCGGCCCCCACTTTTGCTTGGGCAACTCACTTGCACGCATGGAGATTCGCGTCATGTTCGAGGAGCTGATTCCTCGCATCGGCTCGGCCGAGCTTGCCGGTGAGCCGATGCGCGTGCGCTCCAATTTCGTGAACGGTTTGAAGCGCCTCCCCGTGACGGTAAAGACGGCTTAAATCGCGCTGTGGTGATCCCGACGGACCTCGCCGGCAACCCTTAGACGGGAAAGGGCGAAAGGTGCTCGTGCACCGCCAAGCACGTGCCATCGGTGCCAATCCTAAAGACGATCGATTCCCGCTCGTCGAGCTGCTCGCTATCGCCGCCTTGTTCGACCGTGGTCCTGCAGCGGTGCGTGAAGAGGAAGATATCCGGGCCAAGCTGGGTGACCCGCTGGTCCATCGAGACGCACGCCACGAAGCGCAGCCCCGCCTCCTCCCACCCGAGCCACTCCTTCTCGTACTCGTTGCGCGCGTAAAACACCTTGTCCGAACTATGGAAGATGAATAGGGCCTCCGGGGCGAAGAACGAAAAATAATCGTCCCTGCGATGGTTGCCGAAGGCTTCGATCAGGGCGTTCGCTGTCGCGAGCACCTTGAGCTCGTCGTCTGATTGCCGAGATGGCACGCTGGGCTCCTCTATTGATTTGAACAGGCTGGAATGGCCGCCCGACCACCGGTTGGAAAACATACGCCGCCCGAGGATTCCGTTGCCACTCGGGAGCGGGCTCGCTCAGGTTCTCGCCCGGCTCGCGCGTCCGGGCAATACCACCTCTCGATGAAACGACTCGATCAGCCTCCAGGTCCTTGGGCGTGCTGAGGGCAATTCCGCCTCGGTGTGCAAAAGTATCAGGTCGGGGTCGAGACCGGCCTCGAGGGCCTCCTCGCGGCCGCCATTGTCGAGCCATCCCAGTAGCGACGGCGGGTCGATCTCCGGGTGGAACTGCAAGCCGAGCGAGCCTCCGATCCTAAAGGCCTGCACCGCCGCGGCGTTGCGCGCCACCACGTTGGCACCCGGCGGAGGGACTACGCGGTCGTAATGCCACTGGAACCACGGTCCTGCCGGTATCGCGTCGGGCTGGTCGGAGTGGATCACATGCCAACCTATCTCGGGAGCGGGGGAGCGGACCACCTCCCCGCCGGTGGCCTTGGCGAGCAGCTGCCCGCCGAAGCAGATGCCGAGCACCGCGACACCCTGGCTCATTGCGCCACGAAGGTAGGCCAGCTCATCGAATACCCAGTTCCCGATCTTTGCGGTGTCGTAGACCGACCAGGGGGCACCCATTGGCACCAGCAGGTCGTAGTCCCGATAATCGGGCAGTTCGACCTGGACGTTGGGGCTGTGGAACTTCTCCTCGGGCACAACCAAAAACTCGTTGATCTCGTAACCCAGGCCCTCTAGCGCCTCACCGACCAGAGCGGGTGGGGAGAGGTGATCGTGCTGAATGAAAAGTGCCTGCACACATTCAGAATATTCGTGCACGAAGGGTCGATTCACCCTTGTCGCACCGCATTTGCGGACTCGGGCGCCCGCGACGAAGCAGAGCCGGTTGTGGTACTTTCTGGTTGCTGAAGGGGGACCGGTTGAAGGACGGCGGAAAGGCCGCGGGCGGCCAGGCGGTTGCGGCGCTGCTGGCTGCGGCATTCATGCAACTCCTGGACGTCGGCATCGTAAACGTCGCGGTTCCCACCATCCAGTCGTCGCTGGGTTCGAGTTTCGCCGGCCTGGAGTCGATCATCGCCGGCTACCAGGTGGCTTTCGCGGTTACCCTGCTGCCCGCGGCTCGGCTCGGCGACCGCTACGGAAGGCGCCGGCTCTTCCTGGTGGGAGTTGGCGCCTTCGCCGCATTTTCAGGATTGGCCGGAGCGGCGAGCACGACAGGGATGCTGGTGGCAGCCCGAATTCTCTCGGGCGTGGCGGCTGGCGTAATGTTCCCCCAGGTCATCTCCATAATCCAGTCAAGCTTCGACATAGCTTCGCGCCGTAGGCTATTCGGGCTCTACGGAACCACAATCGGGGTCGCCACCGTGGCCGGCCCGCTGATCGGCGGCCTCCTAATACGCGCTGACCTGGCTCACCTGAGCTGGCGGCTCATCTTCTACGTGAACGTCCCGATCGGCGTGTACGCGCTGGCCACCGGCGCCGTCAACCTCCCGGAGACCAAGGCCGGCAAAGCAGGGCTGGACCTCTTGGGAGGGTTCTTGTCTGCGGCCGGCACCGCGATGCTGGTCATGGGGCTGCTACTTGGACACCAACTCGGGTGGCCCGTCTGGCTAAAGGCCGAGCTGGCAACCTCGCCGCTAGTGCTGGCCGCCTTCTGGCTTATGCAGCGGCGCAGGCAGCGGCGCGGCATAAGTGCTCTTATCTCCCAAGGCCTTCTCACTTCGAGCGGCTTCGGAGCCGGAGCGGCGCTCTTCCTCATCGTCTTCCTGGGCGTCGCTCCCTTCTTCTTCGCCCTTTCCATCTTCCTTCAGGAGGGCAACTCCTTCTCGCCGCTTATGGCCGGCCTGGCAAGCGCCCCCTTCGCGATAGGCACGGCGGCCGCCTCGCTGTTCACCGCACGGGCACGCACCGGCTCGCGCCGCCTCATGATCCTCGGCCTCGGTATCCTGGCCGGGTCGATGGGGCTTCTGATAGCCGAACTCGGGAGGGTCAGCGGGCAGATGAGCCTTGAGGCGCTTGTGCCGCCACTGACCCTGGCGGGAATCGGCCTCGGACTGTTCATCGGGCCCGCCTCCGTGACGACGCTCCAGAATGTGGCGGTGGAAGAGGCGGGATCGGCCTCCGGCGTCATCACCACGCTGCAACAGCTGGGAGGGGCACTGGGTGTCGCACTTATCAGCCTGGTCTTCTTCACTTTCTTCGCCGCCAACGGGAGTGCCGCCGCCAGCGCAGAGCTGCCTGCGGTAACCGCGCAGCTCCGGACGCTCTCGATCCCGCAAGGCTTCGTGAGCGAGGGGGAGTCGGCTTTCGTGACCTGCATCGCCGATCGAACAGCGCAGAAGGATGTGAACAAACTGCCCCAGAGCTGCCTGATAATCGGCGGTGCGATCGAGCAGGCGCCCATCGCAGCCTCCCTTAAGTCCAAGCTGATATCACTGTTGCTCGCCGATGGGAATTCCGCGGTGGGCCGTGACTTCGTGCGGAGTCTGCGCGAGACGCTGGGCTATGAGATCGTGATCTTTGCTGCGGCGATCCTGGTGCTTTTCGTCGCCCCTGCGTCACGACCCAGGCCGGCTGCGGATGAACTGCCGGACGAGGCCACACCGGGCCTTTGAACATGAAGTCCCAGGAAATCAGGGAAACTCTGCACCCTTAACCGGATACATGCACTGGCACTGCCGCTGCAGGTCAACCACCGGATAGGTCGGCGCGGGCTCGGCCGCGTAATCGAACTCCGCCATGATTCCTGGACTGTTTCCCCAAAGTCTGCTCACGCGGCTCTCGGACCAAGGCCGGAAATGCACTGGGTACGGCATCTCTCATACACACCCACCAGGGCCCGTCGCGGAACCTCAGCCCAAGTAGATGAGCCGTGCCAGTCCGATGCGGGTGAAGAACCCATTCAAGGCCACTGTCACCAGGGAGAACCTGTCAAAGGCAAGCAGGAGCCCAAAGCCAACCAGTGCAGCTCCGGCGATCAGGGAAAGCTGGTTGCCATGGCGGCGCAAAAACGAGAGCGAGCCACGCAACTGGTTGTAAGCCAGCCCGGTAACCAAGAATGGGACACCCAGCCCGGCGGCGTAGAAGCCGAGCAGAAGCCCACCTTGGCCGATGGTCCGCTGGTTTGCCGAGATGGCGAGGATGGCACTGAGAATCGGCCCGATACAGGGCGTCCAGCCAAATCCGAAAGCGACACCGGCCACCGGCGCCGCAAAGGGCCCGAGCCGTGAAAGGCGGGGGTGGAAGCGCTTCTCGGCAAAAGCGAAGGCGGGGAAGCGGCCCAGAGTGGAGAGCAGCATGAAAACTCCCATGGCCACCACCACGACCCCGGTAATGCGCCCGATGAGTATGTGGTCGCGAAAGATGGACCGGCCGAGCGCAGAGGCTGTCATCCCCAATAGCACGAAGACAAGGCCGAAGCCCGCAACGAAGAGGAGGGTTGTGCGGGCAACCGCGGCGCGCATAGGTGCCGTCGCCCCTTCGCCCGGATCCTGCCTGACGTCGACGCCGGTTACCACCGAGAGGTAGGCGGGCACGAGTGGGAGGACACAAGGAGAGGCAAACGAGATAACTCCGCCGCCAAAGGCTGCGATGTAGCTCAGACCGACCGCCATTTGCCAACCAGACTACCCGGCCGCCGCGCAAGGATCCCGACTAGCTCGGGACCAGGGCCAGCCGCGCCTCGCTAGAAGAAAGTGGCTCCACGAAAAGCAAGTCCGACCCATCTTCGTCGACGCGAATATACACCTCGCTACCCTGGGCGCACCAGGCGTCCAGGCGCTCGAGCGACTCCTGATCAGTGCTGGCCAACCAGGCAACCCAAGTACCAAGCATCATGCCGTCGCTTCCCGCACGCTCGCCGGGAAAGGCCGCCGTGCCGGGATCCTGCGGACGTCGATAACCAACCAGTACCGTATCGGATAGCGTCACCACGCCGGTGATCACCACCCCTTTGGCCCGCGCGAACTGGCGCGCCGCCATCTGAGCACGAAGCGCACTGTGCTCGACCGCGCGCAGTCGCCGCGAATACTCCATGCGATCGCGCTGCTTTCGCCAACTGACCACGGAGACAATGGCCAGGAACGCCATCCCGAGTAACGGGACGGCGAATTCAAACAAAGCCTTGGACATGCCTGCACCACCCATCCTCATTATGCCACCGGTGACCAAAAGTGGTAGCCGGCGGCGCGCCCAAATCAGGATGGCGTATCCCCAATATGCTTTGGGGCGTGCGGCTCTCGATTCTCGGTCACGCCGGCTCCTACGGAGCGCCCGGCGCACAGTGTTCGTCCTATCTGGTCTCCTGCGCGCGGACGCATCTGCTACTCGACATCGGCAACGGCTCGTTCTCGAATCTGGGGCGGACCATCATGCCCGGAGAGCTA
>JAJZLQ010000002.1 GCA_021850605.1 Actinomycetes bacterium | reverse complement strand
TTCTGAGTAGGGACACTAGGATGCGTAAACCTGTTTTTCGGTCTAAACGGAGCCGGGTTCGCGTGCTCCGGTTGTTGGTGCCGGAGCCGATCAGCGAGCCACGGTCATCCGGCAACAGACGGGGGCCCAGTGGGAGTGGGGCTCGTAGGCAAGCTGCACGATCCGCAACCGTCCATGCGACCGCCAAAGGTTACGACCCTACGGACAGGAGGGGACCACCCCCGCAAAACAACTGGGGCGGTCCTCTACCTTCAAATCCGCTCGGTGGGCACTGAAGGCGGCCCCGAGGTTGAAGTCGCTCAGTCCAGCCCGATCATCTTCAGCACCGCACTTCGGTGTTCGTCCGGATACGGAGGGGCGGTGGGGGCGGTGGGGCGCCGGCCGTCGAAGAGCGGCCCCGGCGCCGGCTGGGCAACGCCGTCGAGCTCGATGAACGCCGAGCGCGCCAGGTTATGAGGATGGGACATGGCCTCCGCAGGGCTGTAGACGGCAAATGCGCAGGCATCAAGGCCATCGAACAACTTCTCGAAGTGTGAGACCGACGCCGCGGCGAAGATCGAAGCCAGGCGCTCGCGCATCTCGGGCCAGGTGGAACGTTCGTTTTGGTGGGAAAAGGCCCACTCGCCCTCCACCCCGAGCCTGGCCACCATTGCCGCATAAAACTGCGGCTCGAGGGCCGCAACGGCGAAGTAGCCGCCGTCGGCGCAGCGATAGAGCGAGTAGAAGGGCGCTCCGCCGTCGAGAAGGTTGCTACCGCGCTCGTCCGTCCACGAACCGGTGCTGCGCATCCCGAAAATCATCGAGGCCAGCGTTGCCGCCCCTTCGGACATGGCAGCGTCTATGACGCACCCACTACCGCCGGCGCGTACCGACACCAGCGCCGCCGAGATTGCAAAGGCCATGTACATCCCCCCGCCGCCGAAATCCCCCACCAGATTCAGTGGAATGACCGGCGGCCCGCCCGCCGGACCGATCATCGACAGAACCCCGGACAGGGAGATGTAGTTCAGGTCGTGCCCGGCACGGGGTGCCAGCGGCCCGGTCTGACCCCAGCCGGTCATACGTGCATAGACCAGGGCGGGGTTGATGCCATGGGCCTCCACCGGGCCTAGCCCGAGACGCTCCATCACTCCGGGCCGGAAACCTTCGAGCAACACATCCGCTTTGGCGATCAGCGCCTCCACCACCCCGCGTGAGGAAGGATCCTTGAGATCGAGCGCGATGGAAAGCTTCGACCGGCCCATTACGTCACCGCGGTAGGCGCGGAGCACAGCCTCGGAAGGGGCTTCGCTCCAAGGACCCGGCCGGTCGACACGAATAACCGTCGCGCCGAGATCGGCAAGAAGCATGCCACAGAATGGCCCAGGCCCGATTCCGGCAAACTCCACGACCGTGACTCCGGCCAGAGGCGCCAGTCCACCTCCGTCGTCTTGGTTCGGCTGCATGCCGCCCCTCCTTGTTCAAGTGACCAGCCTATGCTCAATGGGCGATCCGCTTAGCCGAGTGCAAGCGGCCGACGTGCGAGGAGAAGCCATGACTTCCAACGAGGCCGAGTTGCATCAGCTGGAGGAGGCGTGGGCCGACGCCCTCGCTGATTGGGCGGTACCCGAGCGCTACCTGGCGCAGGTTTCCACCAGCCCTTTCGAGCTCTCCCCGTCTTCCTTCCGGCCTGACGCGGCCCGCCTGCGGACCCCAACTCTCAGTTGGCTAGCCGAGGAACTCGCGCGCCTGCCCGAGGGAGAGCGCACTCTCTTGGACGTAGGCTCGGGAGCAGGTGGAACCTCCCTGATGCTCTGGCCCACCGCCGAACTCATCACCGCCGTCGACCAGAGCGAGCAGATGCTGGCGGCCGTGCGGGACAATGCGGCCGAACTGGGGATTCCACTCGCAGCGCTCAAGACGGTCAATTCGCGCTGGCCCTCGCCGGATGTCCAGAACGCCTCGGTAGTCGTCTGCGCGAACGTCCTATACAACGTGCCCGCGCCCGTCGCCTTCCTGCGCGCACTGATCGACTCTGCCAGCCACGCAGTCGTGGTGGAGGTCACCGAGCGCCACCCCCACTTCGGAGTGAATCCGCTTTGGCTTCGCTTCCATGGATACCGCCGGCCCACCCAGCCCTCGGCGGAGGCGGTGGGGGCGATGCTGCGCCTTCTCGGGTACGAGCCCCAGGTTGCACGCTGGGAACGGCGCGCGGCGGACCCCGACGACCCCGAAGAGGTGGGGCGCCTCGCACGCCGTGCCTGCATCCCCGAGGAGCGCTGGGAAGAAGTCGGCGCCTACCTACGGGCCGAGCCGCTGCAGCCGACCGGAGTCATGGCGTTCCGGGTGCAGGTGTCGTAGGCGTGCCGGCTCAAAGGCGCCGTAGAAGCTCCGCCTTGGCCACCTCGAACTCCTCCTTGGAGAGTAGGCCACGCTTGTAAAGGTCGCCGAGCGCGGCAATCTTGTCGAGCGGGCTTTCCGGAACACTCCCCCTCGCCGCTGCGAAGGACTTTGTGGATTGCCTGCCCCGATCGTGCCTCGCCTCGATCGCGGCGTTGAGCGCAGCGGTGATCTCGGCGGGATCCGAAATCGCCGGAATCACGAGATCGGGATCCTCACCCGAGGAGGAGATCCTTAGGCTTCCCATTCCCAGCAAGCGCTCGACCAGGCTGGCCCGCACGCCGATCTCGGCGATGCGGTCGAGCGGTATCTCGCGCCGGCTGGTACTGATCACGCCGGAGAGGTAGACCACTCGTGTGGAGGTCACCACCACCTCCAGGGAACGGTAGCGCAGATATTTGGCGACGTAATAAAGAGCGCAGGCGATGAGGGCAACCAATCCGGCGATCTTGATCATGATCGGCAACCAGGTATAGGCAAAGACTGCCGCTATGTCGGCCGCGGCGACCAGGACCATCAGCGCGATAGGCCGCATCAGCACCACGAAATGCTGCCGGGCGCGCGCCACGACCTCTTCGTCCTCACCGACGGAATAGCGCCTCAGCTTCCCCAGCATGCCCCCAAAGCTTAGCCAGCCGCCCCTGCGGGCCGAGGGCTGCCGGATGGCCTAGCCCGGCCAGCCGGAACTAAGATGCTTAGGCCGCAGGAGCCGACGCTCCCCTCTCGCACAAGGAGAACTTCGCGACATGGCAAGAGTTGCCGTTCTGATCGGTGGCGTCTCCCCGGAGCATGACATCAGCATCTTGACGGGCCTACAGGCCCAGCGTGGCCTGGCCGGGGCGGGGCACGAGGTCCTGACCATCTTCTGGTCCAAGGGCAATGAGTTCCATCTGGTGCCCAACGGGCTCGAGGCCAGCCAATTCGTGAAAGGCGTACCGGTGGGATCGGAGCGCCTGGTTCTCTCTCTCGGCGAGGACCCCGGTTTCTACGTCCCCGCCAAGCGCCTCTCCAAGCCCCGCAAGCTCGCCATCGACGCGGTACTGAACGCCCTGCACGGCGGCCCCGGCGAGGACGGCTCGATCCAGTCGCTCTTCGATTTGGCCGGCATCCGGTATACCGGGCCGAACGCACGCGGAGCAGCGCTGGGAATGGACAAGCTCGCGTTCGCGGGTGTCTGCAAGCTAGCCGGCCTCCCTGCGCTGCCTCGGATACTGCTCCACTCCGAACTGGCGGACCCCGGCTTTCCTGGCCCCTACATCGTCAAGCCGCGCTACGGGGGCTCCTCCATCGGCATAGACGTAGTCGAGGACCTGGCCACCGCCCTGTCGCGCCTCAAGGCCAATGTGCATCACCGTGCCGGAGCGGTGCTCGAGCCCTATCGCCCCGATCTTGTTGACCTGCAGATCGCGGTACGCACCTGGCCCCGGCCGGAGTTGTCGGTGGTCGAGCGCCCCTTGCGCAAGGGAGCGGGCGCCGAGATCTTGAGCTACACGGACAAGTACGTGGCAGGAGGAGGCATGGCTGAAGCGCCGCGGGAAGCCCCTGCCAATATTCCTCCCTCGCTCGCCGACCGGATTCGTCAGGCCGCCATGGCTCTGGTGGAGCTGGTGCCCCTGCGGGGCGTCTGTCGGATCGACTTCCTCTCCGACACCGCCGAAGAGCTCTACGTGAACGAGGTCAACACCATACCCGGCAGCCTCTCCAAGTACCTTTTCATAGACCCGCCCGTTGAATTCGGAAAGCTGCTCAGCGACATGGTGGATGAGGCCATGAGCACCACGACGTTCTCCACAACCACCCAGGGAGCCGATGGGACCGTCCTGGCCTCCGCCGCATCGATCGCGGCGAAGCTCGGCTGAGAACCGCCTCGGCGACTAAAAGCCCACCGGGACCCATGGCAGCGGGGAGGCGCAGGCGCAAGCCACCTCGATCTCCGATCGCATGCTTCCGGCCGACGGGTGCAGCATCCCCGGTGTCCAGTCGGGGCTGGAGGAGAGAACCACCCTGCCTTGCGCATTAATCAGGGCGAGCGGGCGCGCCATCTTGCACATCCTTGGCAGCACCCGCTCCTCCAAGCCGGAGACCACCAGGTCGGACCCGGCCACGGCAACGATGCGCCCGTCCAAGGTCACCGGCAGTGACAGTGTCACCGCGTATTCGTTGGTGCACTCGTAGTCGACATAGGGTCCGGTTACGTGCCTTACTCCGGAGTTGACCGGGATGCGATACCACTCGGCACTGAGGTAGTCGTAGTGATCGGGGACCTCAGGATCAAGGTTCACCCGCAGGGCCTCAGGAGCGGACGAGGCGCGCCACCACCACCATTCGATCCAGCGGGGAACGTCCGCCAGCACCCCTGGTACGAAGATGACCCCCGCGCCTTTTATCAAGGCTCCGTGCTGCTGTAGGAGGCCGGTGATACCTGGTCGGAGTGCCGTAAGATCCTCGCGCACCGCCGCGCCCCGTGCGCTCACGGCGGCTCCCGCCAGCAAGGAGCGGAGCTCCTCGCCGAGGTCACCTATCGCGGCGAAGACCGACTCGACTTCCTCGGCCACCTCTCCCAGTAGACCCTCGTACAGCTCTGGAAGCAGAAACACCATCAGCCCCCTCGACCCGGGGCAGGAAGGAGGCGGTACAGCTGCAGGCGCAGCTCGACCAAGCGGCGAGTATCGAATTCGACACCCCGCTCGGCAAGCTCAGCGGCGACGGCGGGATTCCTGGTGAGGATCGCCTCGAGCATCCCGGCTCGAATACTCCAGGCGTGCTGCTGGGCTCCTTCGTTGAGGTCGAGCCAGAGGAGATCGCCGATCTCGGCACGCAGCCTGAGCTCCTCCACTGCAAGCCGGGGCGATTGCGCGGCCGCAGCCACCGCCAGGCTGAATTCGGCGTCGGCGCGGCGCAGTTCGCTGACGCTGACGGCCTGACGAAAGCGCTCGAGACGCTGGGACAGTCCCTCCAACTCGCCCTCCACGGCCCGATTGGCAGCCAGCTTGGCGGCCATAGCGGCCACCGCACTTCGATGGTCTCCCAGGTCGCGCAAGGCTTCGATGGAGAATTCCTTGAGGCGTGCGTAGAGGCCCGCCACCTGATCACGCGGCGCTGTGACGAAGTTCCCTCCCCTTCGCCCGCGGCGTGTCTCGATCATCCCCCGCTCGCGCAACAACGCAAGCGCCTCGCGTAGGGTCACGGTCGCGACGCCCATCTGCTCCGCGAGTGTCACCTCGGTCGGTAACCGCTCCCCGTCGAGCAGGAGTCCAAGGCGAATCGCCTCGCTGAGGCGTCGCACGGCCATCTCCACCCGTCCGGCCGAGTCGTCGTCCGGCGAAAAGATGACCCTCGCCGCAGCAGTAGTCAGGCCCAGGCTGCTGGGAGCTCTCCTTGTCGTGGCCAACCTGGACTCCTCGATCCCTTTTTCGCTAATCCGACGATGGCCCTCGTAGCGGCCCCATCGAAAATAGCAGCCCGACACTCAATATTGTGACTGAGGACACGAAACCTATGAATTCCGATGTTATATTTCCCTCCAGACTCTTGTCACAACACGACCCTGGAGGGACAATGGCCGACAATGGCAATGGGGTTCCTGCCGTCTTCCATGACGAAGACAAAAGGCTGGAAAGTCTTGGGTATAAACCCCAACTCAACCGAGTACTTGGCTTCTTCGCCAACTTCGCAGTCGCCTTCACCTACCTGTCGCCAATGGTCGGCATCTACTCGCTCTTCGTCCTGGGAGTCGGCACCGGAGGCCCTGCCTATGTATGGCTGACATGGCTTCCCGTCGCCGGCATGCTCCTAGTGGCGCTGATCTTCGGAGAGCTGGCCAGCCACTATCCGGTCGCAGGTGCTCTTTATCAGTACTCGAAATTCTCGGTAGGTGCCGGCTATGGCTGGTTCGTCGGCTGGTTCTACGGTATCGCGCTCCTGGTCACGGTCGCCGCGGTTGACACCGGGATCGTGGGGTATGTGACCGCGCTGCTGCAAAACTTGTTCGGCTGGAAGCTAAACCCCTCCGGCCACCTGGTGATCCTCGTGGTCACACTGGTTCTTCTCGGCATCCAGACCAGTCTCAACATCACCGGAGCAAGGGTGATGGGCAATGTCGCGAAGTTCGGCGTGTGGGTGGAGCTGGCGGGCACCGTGGGCGTCGCCATCATTCTCGCCATCAACGGCTTCCACCACGGCTTCAGCTTCCTCTTCACCACCCAGGGCGTCGAGCACGTCAAGACCAACCCGTTGGGCCTCAACTTCAACGGCCATTGGCTGACCGGAGCGGCTCTTATCGCAGTGCTCGCACCTGTCTACATCTTCTACGGCTTCGAATCCGCCGGCGATATCTCCGAAGAGACCAAGGACGCCGGGCGCCAGGTACCCCGCGCCATGCGCCATGCCCTGCTCTGGGGAGGGGTCGCCTCCTTCGTCCTGACCATGGCCCTGTTGCTGGCCATGCCAGTCCACAACCCGGTCGGAGCCACGGTCAGCGGCGGTGGCGTGCCCTTTATCCTGGGCCAGCTGCCTTCCGGGTTGCAGGACCTGCTTCTGCTCTTGATCATCTTCGCCTTCTTCTCTTGCGGGACATCGGTGCAAGGCGCCGGAGCGCGGCTCGCCTTCTCCTACGCCCGCGATGGTGCCGTTCCAGGCGCAGGCTGGATCTCCAAAGTGAGCGCGCGCCACAAGGCGCCGGTGAACGCCCTGCTCGCCGGTACCGCGGTGACGATCGTCTTCATCCTCTTCGAGTTCATCCAGCCGACGCACAACATCCACCTCGGATTTATCACCTACCCGGCCAACACCAACGTCCTGGTTTCGCTGATCTCCTTCGGCGTGAGCGGAATCTATCTCTCCTTCCTCATGACGGTCATCGCGGCCGCCATTGCCAGGGCGCGAGGATGGATCCCCGAAGGGCGCTTCCGCCTTGGCAAGTGGGCTTGGGTGGTGAATATCGTCGCGATTCTCTATCTCGGCCTCATGTTCATCAATGTGGTTCTCCCCACCGGCCTGACCAGCCCTCGCGGCTACTTCAACCTGGACTGGATTACTCTCCTGGTGATTGCGGTCATCTT
Organism: Actinomycetes bacterium; assembly: GCA_021850605.1. GTDB lineage: Bacteria > Actinomycetota > Acidimicrobiia > Acidimicrobiales > Acidimicrobiaceae > Acidithrix. The sequence goes on along the minus strand of JAJZLQ010000002.1, from coordinate 1,255 downwards.
CTTGGTTGGTGCTCTCTACTTCTTCAGCACCCGTCCCGATCGCGGCGTGTCGCGCCACCTGCACGACACCCTTGAGCCGACGGGCGCCGAACTGGAGTAACACCCGATGCCACCATTCGGAAAGAGGGCGGTGGGCCGCACCCTCGCCCTCTTTCCATTTTCCGGCAAGGGAACTGGGGTGCCGAGGCGCCGCAAGGGATCGGCCCCGCCTTATCGAGTCAGTGAACGATGCCCCCGATGGGCTTGGTGCCGGTTGTGGCAACCCGGGCGGGCACCGGGCACCGGGCACCGGGCACCGGGCACCGGGCACCGGGCACCGGGCTAGTCTCGGCCTTGGCGGTCATGGTGTTCGGTCTTCGAGGTTCTAGGTTTGTTTCTCATACCCGAAATATCATGACGCCCGCCTACACGGCGGAAGATTCGGCGCAAAAAGGGCTATGTAACTCCTAATGATTCGCGACAGGCCCCGTATGGGCAAGCTTTGGTTCGGAGCGCTGCTGGTATTGGTGGGCTTCGCAGCACATTACCTCTACGGTCCACGAGCGTCGCAGTGCACGTCGACCATAGGCCAGCTCGGCCAGTCTCTGTCCGGCGGGTATCAGCAGAGCTGCTCCAGTGCCCGGCTGATTGACCTGGCTTCGTTTGCGGTAATGATCTTGGGCGGCCTCTTCGTTTTGATCGGCGTGATCTCGGCGGTCACCTGGAGTTCGCGAGTCAAATAGGGCGCCTCGGCAATAACATCGAGGCGCGCCGCTCGGCCGACCCGGTCGGAATCCAGTCGGGTCCGGACTCGAGTACCATTGACGTCCTCTCCCGCCTGAAGGTGGGAGAGGACGTCAATTGCTCCCAGGGATGGCGCGGGTTCGACAACGACCTTCGTGGCCGGCCCTAAGAGTGCCAGGGTTTCACCACCGGACGCTCAACCGCTTCCACTTTCGCAGCCCACATTCATATCAGCGCTTTGGAAACGGGAAGGTGCCCACGAGAGAGTTCCCGCTTCACCAGGCGCGAGAGCTCCCGCTGTGGCGTGCACGGGCGGTCGTCGGCAAATGTGCCTGTCCACCCTGGTAGGACGGAGTGCCAAGCGTCACATTTTTCTCGTGGCAACCTTCGCCGGCCGATAGTGGCGGGCCCTCCCAAGGAAGCGACGGGGACTCCGGAAAATGGGCGGCCGCCACAAAACGATCCCTTCGGATTAGGTCATGGCCGCGGGTTTCCGTGTCTCGGCGATCACCCAACCCACCCCGGTCCTTGC
>JAJZLQ010000038.1 GCA_021850605.1 Actinomycetes bacterium | reverse complement strand
GGTTCCGCCCAGGAAGGCTTGGACCGACGACAAGAAGCCCGTCTCGCGTAATCGGAATGCGTGCCCGGCATCCGGGTGGAGGAGCAGGGTGGATCCCGGGATCATCTTGCCCGGCACCTGGCGGGTGGCCATCGGGTCGGGGAGCCTCCGTTAAATGCAGAACCGGAACTCGCCAATTGGTGAGTTCCGGTTCCAGGTGGTGGAGGTGGCGGGAATTGAACCCGCGTCCTTCGGCCCCTTCGCATGGCTTCTCCGAGTGCAGCTAGTCGTAAATTTTCTTCAGCGGGTTACTGCTAGCGCCTGGCCCGCTGCCTATCTCGTAAGTTTTCGTCCGGCGGTTCCGAGACCGCCACCGGCTTATCTCTCTTTGATCTCGCCCTTTGACCGCCCTAAGAGATCGAGCGGGAAGGACGTCGCAGAATTAATTAAGCTGCGAGTGCGAGCTGAGGCTCGGCGTTTATTTTTGTTTCCGGCTCTTTAGCGTGGATCCGGAGACCACGACTCGCTTCCCATGCGTCAAATACCAAAGTCGAAGCCTGTCACCCCCGTGCTATGACCAATGCCTGGTGGCATTGGAATATTTCATTCTAGCGCGTGGATGGCGCTAGCGTCGGCTGCGCCTGGCGTCGGCCATCTCCCTGGCCGACTCGCGGGCAAGGGTTCGCTCGGCCAGCACGCGGCGTTTGTCGTATAACTTCTTGCCCCGGGCCAGCCCCAGCAGGACCTTGGCGTGACCCTCCTTGAAGTAGAGGGCGAGCGGGACCAGGGTCAGCGACTTCTGCTGCAGCTTCCCGGTCAGCTCGTCGATCTCGTCGCGGTGCGCGAGCAGCTTGCGTGGCCGCAGGGGATCGGTCTCACCGAAGCCGCGCGCGAACTCATACCGGGCGATGTTCATCTGGTAGAGCCAGATCTCGCCGGAAATGATCCGGGCATAGGCGTCCTGGATCTGGGCGCGACCCAGCCGGAGAGACTTCACCTCGGCCCCGCGCAGCTCGATCCCGCACTCGAGTTCCTCTAGGATCTCGTACTCATGGCGGGCACGCTTGTTCTGGGCGATCAGCTTGCGTCCGGTGCCGGACTTGTTGGTGGTGGAGCCCTTCTTTTTCATGTTCCTTCCTCAGAGCGGAATTAGCCTCGTGGGCGTGCTCAAGATCTCTCGCGAACTGATCACCAGAATGATCTCGCACGCGCTCGACGAGTACCCGCTGGAAGCGTGCGGGCTGCTCGGCGGCGATGCCGAGGTGGCCAAGGAAGTCTATCCCGCCCGTAACGATGCGGCATCCGCCCGCGTCTACACGCTCAACCCTCTCGACCACTTGAGGGCCGACCGCGCCGCCGAGGCGGCCGGACATGGGATCATCGGCGTCTACCACTCCCACACGCATTCCGAGGCCTATCCCTCCCAGACCGACGTTGCCCAGGCCCCAGACCCCGGCTGGCACTACGTGCTCGTCTCCTTGAAGCGCAGGTACCCGGTGGTGCGCTCCTACCGCATCGAGGCGGGAACGATAGTGGAGGAGGATGTGGTTGAATTGTAAAAGGGTAAAAACCTATCGGATTTATAGGGTTTAGGAGGTGCCATGACCGTCGAGATCCGCATACCCACCGTGCTGCGGCCCGCAGTGGGGGGCCAGTCGGTGGTCAAGGCCGATGGCGAGACAATCGGCGAACTCCTAGCCAGTCTTGCCGGCGAATACCCGGCCATTGCCGGGCAGGTGATAGGTAGCGATGGAACGATGCATCGCTTCGTCAACATCTACCTGAACGACGACGACGTCCGCTATCTCTCCAAGCTGGACACCAAGGTCGCCGAAGGCGACGTCGTCTCCATCCTTCCCGCGGTGGCCGGCGGCTCGGACAGCTTGCCCCACCGGCAGTGAATCCGGGGAAGGTGATGCGATGACCGTCTATTCCAGCGTCCTGGACATTATCGGCAACACTCCCATCGTGAACGTCAGTTCGCTGTCGCCGAATCCGCGGGTGCGGATTCTTGCCAAACTCGAGGGGCAGAATCCGGGTGGCTCGGTAAAGGACAGGGTTGCCCTCTCCATGATCGAGCAGGCAGAAAAGGACGGGATTCTCATTCCCGGCGCAATCCTGATCGAGCCCTCCAGCGGTAACACCGGAATCGGCCTGGCCATGGTCTGCCGTATGAAGGGTTACCACATCAAGATCGTTCTCCCTGCCAACGTCTCAATCGAACGCAAGCAGCTGCTCGCGCTGTGGGGGGCCGAGATCATCGAGTCCCCGGGCAGCGAGGGATCCAATGGCGCTGTTCGCATGGCGCGCCGCCTCTCCGAAGAGCACCCCGAATGGGTCTTTCTCTACCAGTACGGGAATCCCGCCAATCCCAGGGCGCACTACGAGGGGACGGGCCCGGAGATTTGGCGCGATGTTCCCGAGGTGACACATTTCATAGGCGGCCTGGGAACCTCCGGTACCCTTATGGGCGTGGGCCGGTTCCTGAAGGACCGCAACCCCAAGGTCCAGGTGTGGGCGATCGAGCCGCCCAGTGGGGAGATGGTGGACGGGCTGCGCAACCTGGACGACGGCTACATCCCTCCGGTTTTCATCGACAACAACGGTTTCGAACTGCTCGACCGCAAGACGGTGGTAGGCCCCCGGGATTCGATCGAGTGGACACGCCGCCTCATCGAGGTGGGAATCTTCGCCGGTATCTCCTCGGGCGCCGTGATGGCCGGAGCGGCCAAGTGCGCGAGCTCGATCGAAGAGGGCACGATCGTGGTTCTTTTGCCCGACGGCGGCTGGAAGTACCTCTCCACCGGCGCCTGGACCGAGGACCTGGACGCGGTGACCGAGCGGGCGAAGTCGATCATCTACTTCTAGGCGTCCGGGCCCGGGACGGCGCCGCACCACACGCCGCGCGGCGTCGGCCTCTTCCGGACCCCATTGGTGTCGGTCCGAGCCAGGAACCTGCTAGAGATGGGATCGTGGAGGTCGTCGAGCACATTTCGGCTCTCGAACGCGAAGGCCGCCTACTAATTGAGTCGGCTCGGATTGCCGGGCTCGACGCCCCGGTGCCGACTTGTCCGGGCTGGCACGTCCGCGAGCTGCTCGCCCACGTCAACTACGTGCACCGTTGGGCCGCCGCTTATGTCGCAGGCGCCCTGACCGAAATGGTGCCCGAGCCCGCCGAGGAGGAGATCCTCAAGAGCGCATATGACGACGAACTCTTCGGCAGCGCGGAGGAGGGCCACGCCGCGCTTGTCCGCGCTCTTGGCGACGCCCCGGCTGACCTGAACTGCTGGACCTTTCTGCCTGCGCCCAGCCCCCTTGCGATGTGGGCTCGCAGGCAGGCGCACGAGACCGCCGTCCACCGCGTCGACGCCGAACTGGCCGCCGGTAGGCTCCCGCGCCCGCTCGATCAGCGCCTCGCCATCGACGGCGTGGACGAGCTGCTTTTCGCATTCTTGTCCCGCGGGGAGCCGCCCAAGGAGGCGGAAGCCGACCTCGGTGCGATAGGGCTCGAGGCGCGTGGCCTCGCCGAGCGCTGGAGTGTGCGCCTGGGGGAGAGCGACGTCCGGGCGGAGCGTGGAGAGGCGCCTTGGGACCTGCTGATCAGGGCCAGGGCCTCCGACCTCTTCCTCCTGCTGTGGAACCGCCCGAGCCTGGAAGAGCCGGAGCTGAGGGGCGAGACCGGCCTTCTCGACCTTTGGCGGGAGCGGATCCGGGTCACCTGGTAGAGCGTTTGGCGCTCGTGGGGTTGCCGCCAGCACGGTCCGACCTGCTTGGGATCGGACCACAATGTGCGGGCGGGGAGACTCGAACTCCCAAGCCTTTCGGCACTAGAACCTAAATCTAGCGCGTCTACCAATTTCGCCACGCCCGCAGCCACCGGCGCCGAATGAGGGCCGGGTATTCCAAGAATACCGGCTGCGGCCCGCCCTTGGGAGCAGTCTCGGCGCGAGCGGAGGGGTTCGCGGGAATGGGTCGATCATCGCGGGATACTTATTTGCGGCCAGCCATTAGCGTGTGGTCATGGCCAATTTTGTACCCGGACTAGAAACGGTTAATCGCACCCTTTCCATGGCGGGTGACCCCACTCGATTGGAGTCGGGTTCGGATGTCTTTCAGCGGCTGCTGAAGGAGCGGATCATCTTCCTGGGAAGCGTCGTCGACCAGGCGATGGCCAACTCCATCTGCGCCCAGCTGCTTCTGCTTGAGGCCGAAGACCCCGAGCGCGACATCGCCCTTTACATCAACTCCCCGGGTGGCTCGGTTACCGACGGCCTCGCAATCTACGACACCATGCAATATGTCACCTGCGACGTGGCGACCATCTGCGTTGGGCTGGCTGCGTCCATGGGCCAATTCCTGCTTTGTGCCGGAGCGCACGGCAAGCGCTACGCCCTTCCACACTCACGCATCATGATGCACCAGCCCTCGGCGCAGATGCAGGGTCAGGCGGCGGACATCGCCATCCAGGCCGAGCAGATCGTCTACCTGAAGAAGATGCTCGCCGAGCGGATCGCCATGCACACCGGCCAGAGTGTGGAGACGGTTCAGCGGGACTCCGAGCGCGACCGCTGGTTCACGGCCGACGACGCCAAGGACTACGGCTTCATCGACCAGGTGATCACCCGCTCGTCGTCCGCGAAAATCGCGACCAAGTAGGGTTGCGGGCACCTGCCCGCCTGATCAGATTGCACGGGAGCTTATAAGTTGCTTGACTGGCAGAGCGCAGAAGAGAATGGGAGCGAATCCCTCACCCAGCATGTGAGTCGCGACCGGCTGCACGTTGTCTCGTCGAAGGTGCCGGTGTGGACCAGGCTGATCCGCATTTGGACCTATCGCGCCCTGCTCCTGTCGCTGGTGCGCAAGGAATTATCCGTTAAATACAAGAACAGTGTCCTCGGCTTTGCCTGGTCGATGCTGAATCCGGCGCTTACCCTGGTTGTTTACTACGTCGTTTTCCAGCTGGTCCTGAAGAACGGTATGCCGCAATTCGCTATCTTCCTGCTCTGCGGCCTGGTGATATGGAACTTCTTCTCCACGGCGCTTTCGGGTGCGACGAGTTCGGTGGTAGCCAACGCCGGAATCGTGCAGAAGGTCTCGTTCCCGCGCGAGGTACTTCCGCTCGCCTCGGTGGGTTCCTCGCTGGTCTTCTTCTTCCTGCAGTTGATAGTGCTGGCGATAGCGCTTGTCGTCGGGCGGGACGTGCCGGCCTTTTCCTATCTGGCCCTTTTGATCCCCGCCTTCGTCGATTTGGTGATTCTCGCTGCGGCGTTCTCCGTGTTCCTGTCTGCCGTCAACGTCTACTACCGGGATACCCAGCATCTCTTGGAGATAGTGCTTATGGCCTGGTTCTGGGGGACACCGGTGGTGTACGCCTACCAGACCATTGCGGTGCCGCTCGCTCGCCACCACCTGGGCTGGGCCTTCTTTTTGAATCCGGTCACCGCAATCGTCATCACGTTCCAGCGTGTGCTCTATGCCAAAGTTAGCCCCGTCCTTGCCACCGGCTCGGTGATGAAGATCCTGCCCACCGGCTCCCCCTTGTGGTTCCTGGGCCAGCTTGCGATCGTCTTCGTTGTCTCCTGCGTGCTCTTCGTCATAGCCCTGTCCGTCTTTGGACGCATGGAAGGCAACTTCGCAGAGGAGCTTTGAGCATGACAAACGCCATCGAGATTGACGATGTCTCGAAGATTTTCCGCCTTTACCAGGAGAAGTACAGCTCACTCAAGGAGCGGGTAATCAAGGCGGGCAAGATTCCCTACCAGGAATTCTGGGCCCTGAAGGACATCAATATCAGCGTCGAGGAAGGCACCAGCATCGGTTTGCTGGGGCACAACGGCTCCGGCAAGTCCACTCTGCTCAAGTGCATCGCCGGCATTATCCAGCCCACCAAGGGTGAGATAAGGGTGAAGGGCCGCGTCTCGGCAATGTTGGAGGTGGGTGCGGGGTTTCACCCGGAGCTCTCAGGCCGTGACAACATCTTCCTTTCGGCTACCTTGCTCGGTGTGCCGGTAAAGGAGATCGCGTCGCGCTTCGACGAGATCGTGGAGTTCTCGGAGCTCGGCGCCTTCATCGACAACCAGGTGAAGCACTACTCCACCGGAATGTACGCCAGACTCGGCTTTGCCGTGGCGGTCAACGTCGATCCCGATGTCCTGCTGGTTGACGAGGTCCTCGCCGTTGGCGACGAGAGTTTCCAGCGCAAGTGCATCGAACGCATCCGCCTCTTCCAGAAAGAGGGGAGGACCATCGTTTTCGTCTCCCACTCACCGGAGTTGGTGAGGGCGACCTGTGAGGAGGCGTACGTTCTCGACCACGGCTCGGTGATCGGCGCAGGCGATCCAGGCGCGGCCATAGCCGCGCTGCGCGAAAGCCTCCAGGCGGGCGCGCAGGTGGGCGGGGCGAAGATCTCCGAGCCGGGCAAGGAGGCCGAGCCAAAGGCTGTGAAGGTTCCGAACGTGGAACTGGTCTCGATCCGGGCGGTTTCCGCCTTGGAGGAGCGGCCCGAGCACATCTTTCCCCATGACCCGCTCAAGGTCGAGGTGGGCTACCATGCACGCTCGCCCCAGCTGGGCACCAGCGTGGCCATCCAGGTTTTTAGCCCCCAAAAAGAGGTTATCTTCGGGGCCAACACCCGTGAGCTTGGCATCGAAGGATTCGATCTCGATTCCGACGGGGTGGTGGAGATAAACTTCGAGGACCTGCCGTTGCTCGACGGTATCTACGGAGTGGCGGTGACTCTCATCGATAGCGGCGGGAATCCCATTTCCTGGCTGGAGGACCGTGCCGCATTCCAGGTGGTGAACCCATCGCGTGTCTCGGGATTGGTGGCCCTTAACTTCTCCATCAACAGCTACTCGGTGCCCCGTATCGCCAACTAATTCGCCCGACCCGGGCCGCTATCGGCTTGTGGTGCTAGGTTGGGTCGGCTTCAGTTGTCCGTAATGGAGGCGAACCGTGCACGTCAGCACCACTTTCGAAGTCAGCGGCTTCCGCATTACCCAATCCCTCGGCCCGGTCTTCGGGCTGACCGTCCGCTCGCGGAACGTAGGCTCGCAGATCGGCTCGCAATTCAAGGCGATAGTCGGTGGAGAGCTGAAAGGCATGACCAAGAACCTCACATTTTCGCGCAGCGAGGCGATCGAGCGCCTCATCGAAGAGGCGCTGAAGATGGGGGCCGACGCCGTGGTCGGGATGCGCTTCGACAACTCCGACTTTGCCAATGTCACCGAGATCTGCGCCTATGGGACAGCCGTGAAGCTCTCCCCGATCAGCTGAGGCGGCTCTTCGACGCTTGCGCCGCCATCACCCGCCGGATGAAGGCCACGTAGCGATCGATCAGGTCGGGCCAATGGTAACGGCTCAGGGCGTATCGCCGGCCCGCAGCGCCCAGTGCCTCCGCCACGGATGCATCCCTGGTGAGGAGGTTGAGCGCGGCCTCGAATGTCTCGAAGCCGTCGAAACGCAGCCCACCACCAGAGCGCTGTACCTGTTCGCTGGTGGCCGCGCAGATCGAGTTCACCAGTACCGGCTTGCGTTTTGCCCAAGCCTCCAGGAGGACGATGGCGAATGACTCGAAGGCTGACGGGGAGACGAGGGCGGAGCACTCCGAGAGCAGCTCGTCCTTGGCAGCTTCGCTCACCGGACCGACTACATGCACATCGGGTGCCGGGTTGGGGGCGATGTATACCGGCCCAGCCACCACTAACTGCAGGTCGGAGGGGTTTCGCTCCTTGTAGGCCTGGAAGAGGTCGACCAGCAGCGTGGTTCCCTTGGGCGCGTCGACCCGGCCCAGGCAGAGGATGAAGGGGAGCCCGTCAATCCCTATTTCCCGGAGGTATCCCAGCCCGAGGCCCTCGTGGGGCTCGAAGCCCATGCCCAGGTCGATGCTGGGCTTCTCGGCCACTTGGAAACGTGATTCCACCACCTCGCGCTCAGCGGCGGTGTGGTAGGCGAAGCCGGAGACCGCGCCGAAGACGCTTTCGAAGATGGGTAAGTCGATGATCGGCTCTTCGTGTGCGGCGGGATGCATGATGGTGGGCGCCTTGGTAAGCCGAATTCCCTCGACGGTGGGGTGGTAGAGGTAGGGATAGAAGAGTACGGCGTCGTAATTTCCAGTGGCTATCGCCTCCAGCAGCCCGTGCGAGACCGGCCCCTGCATCCTGATCAGCTCCGCCGCCTCGTCCAGGCTCTGCGCCGAAGGTGCCGCCAGGGCACGCCTGGTGGCCGCGGCGAAGTTTGGCGTCCTCTTGCCGTCCACGGCGAAGCGGCGCACGGTCACACCGCCAAGGGTGTCGGTACCGGCGGGAAAGTGGTCGGCCCATGTTTCAATGGAGAGCGCCGTGGTGGTGAGAACCTCCACGTGCGCGCGGCCCAGTCTGACCAGTGCCTCGGCCAGCATGCGGGTGGCTGTCTCCGCTCCGCCGATGATCTCGGTCCCATAGCGCGGTACCACATAGGCCAGCTTCAACCGGGGCGCCTGGCTCATGCGAACTCCTTGTCGCTCTGGTCGGAGAGGCGGTCAAGGATCTCCCGCGTCTCAGCCACGATGGCGCTTGGGACCTCGAAGTTTGGCTTCAGGGGAGAGCCCGCCAACTCGATAAGGCGGGCAATTGCCCGGTCGAAGGCGGGGATGGTGGCGGTAGGGGCGACCCGGGTAAGCTGCTCGCGGCCGAGGCGGCGCAGACGGCTGCGCAGCTCGGCGTCGGTCGCGATCAGCTCGGTCCAGGCG
>JAJZLQ010000130.1 GCA_021850605.1 Actinomycetes bacterium | reverse complement strand
GGATCTCCTTCACCGGCTCGGTTCCCACAGCCAAGCTCATCGCAGCGGCATGTGCGAAAAATCTCACCCCCGTCTCATTTGAACTCGGTGGGAAGTCGCCTTTTATGGTCTTTGATGACGCGGATCTGGAGTTGGCGGTGAGTATGGCCGTCGAGCAATATGACAACGCCGGCCAGGTCTGCCTCTCCGGAACCCGCCTACTGGTGCAATCGGGAATCTGGGACGCCTTCATGGAGCGCTTCGCGGCTGCCGCGGCCTCTCTGCGCCAGGGCGACCCTCGGGAGGCCGAGACCCAGATCGGCCCGCAGATCCATCCCGAGCACCTGGCGCGGATCGACGGGTTCGTCTCCCGGGCCAAGGCCTCCGGCGCGAAGCTCGCCTTCGGCGGCGGCCCGAACCAGGAGCTGGGCGGGCTCTACTACCGCCCCACGCTCTTCGTGGAGGTGGACCCAAAGGCGGAGATCGCCCGCGAAGAGGTCTTCGGCCCGGTGCTGGTGGCCCTACGCTTCGATACCGAGGCCGAAGCCGTCGCCCTGGCCAATGACACCGATTTCGGCCTGGCGGCGATGGTCTTCACCTCCGACCCCGAGCGGGCGGAGCGTGTGAGCGCCGAGGTGGTGGCGGGCACCGTCTGGAACAACTGCTTCTACGTCCGTGACCTGCGCGCCCCTTTTGGCGGGTCCAAGCGGAGCGGCGTGGGTCGCGAAGGGGGAGCCTGGTCCTTCGACTTCTTCTGCGACCTGAAGAACTCGGTCTTTTCTCCCCATGGATGGAGGGTTTAGATGGGCGAGATCGTGGGCGCGGGTCTTCTCGCGCATGTTCCTACCATCGTGCTTCCCGAGGAGGTCCGGCGCGGCCTCAACAACGGTGAGGACTTCAGCCTGGTCGAAGGTCTGGAGCGCCTGCGCCGGGAGGTGTTCGAGACCCTCGACTACGACACGGTCATCGTCTTCGACTCGCACTGGGCCACCACGGTCGAATTCGTGATCACCGCCCATGAGAGGCGCTCGGGGCGCTACACCTCCGAGGAGCTGCCTCGTGGGATGAGCGGCCGTCCCTATGACTTCGCCGGGGACCCCGAATTGGTCTGGGCGATCGCCTCCCATGCCGAGGAGGTCGGCACCTGGATCACCGCCATCGACGATCCCCACCTGCCCATCCACTACGCGACCACCAACCTCTGGGAGTTTCTTGGCCAGGGGTTGGACGACAAGCGCTGGGTCTCGGTGGGAGTCTGCCAGACCGCCACCACCGAGGATTTCCTGCGCATGGGTCGCGCGGTCGCTCTGGGAATAGCCGATGTCGATCGTAAGGTGGTGTTGATCGCCTCAGGTGCGCTGTCGCACACCTTCTGGCCGCTGCAGGAGCTGCGCAAGCACGAGGCGGCGGGCACCGAGCACATCTTCACCCCCGAGGCTCTGGCGGCCGACCTCGAGCGCATCGCCTGGTTGGAGGAGGGCGACCATGCCAAGGTGCTCGCCGGGATGGACGAGTTCTATCACTTCAAGCCCGAGGCGCGCTTCGGGCATTACCTGATGATGATCGGCGCCCTGGGGGAAAGCGCCGTGGTGGCCCCGGGCCGGCTCTACGGTGAGTACGAGAACAGCGTCGGCACCGGACAGGTGCACATCTGGTTTCCCCGGCCCCGAGGCGGCTGGACCGGAAGGGCAACGGCATGATCGAGACTCGCAGAATACTGCTCGATGGTGTGGTGGTGCCGGTGGTGCGTGCCGGGGACGAGTTGGTGGCGGGGGACGGCCGGCGCGCTTCGGCCAAAAGCGCGTTGCATCTTCCCCCCGTTGTTCCCACCAAGGTCATCGCGGTTCACCTCAACTACCAAAGCAGGGTGAGCGAGTTTCAGGCCAGGCTCCCACCGGCTCCCACCTACTTCCAGAAGCCTCTCTCCTCGCTCAACTCCCACCAAGGGGCGGTGGTGCGCCCCAGGGGGTGCCACTGGCTGAACTACGAGGGGGAGATCGGCATCGTCATCGGCCGCAGCTGCCGGAACGTGGGTATCGAGGAGGCCGGGTCATATATTGCCGGCTACACCGTCGCCAATGACTACGGTCTGCATGACTTTCGTGACACCGACGCCGGCTCGATGCTCCGGGTGAAGGGCTCCGATACGCTCTGCCCCCTGGGGCCGGGCCTGGTCGAGGGATGGGATTTCCGCGACAAGGCCATCGAGACCCGGCTAAACGGGCGCATCGTACAGTCGGGCAACACCAAGGAGATGATGTGGGACATGCACTACCTGGTGGCGGACCTGGCCCGCAACATAACTCTCGAGCCGGGGGACGTGATACTTTCCGGCACACCCGCCAACTCGCGCCCGGTGCAACCCGGCGATGTGGTGGAAGTCGAAGTGGAGGGACTGGGGTGTCTCCGCAATCACATTGTTGAGGGGCCTGTGCCCGTCAACCCAGGCTTCGGGGCCCAGCCCACCGAGTCGGAGGAGGTTGTCTCCACCTCCCTTGGCGGCGACTGGGAGTTCCGGGGAATCCGCTCGCCCAGGCGGGATTGAGGAAACCGGCAGGCAGGACAGGGAAGGTTCCAGTTGAAAGTAATTGTCGATCTCAACAAGTGCAACGACCACGGCCAGTGCGTCTACTCGGCGCCCGAGGTCTTTTCTCTGAACGGCCGTGGCGAGCTGAGCTTCCGGGACGAGGCCAAGGAGATTTACGTCTCGGACCAGCTCGACGAGTCGCTCCGGGACGCCCTTGAGGAGGCGGCGGACATCTGTCCGATGCAGGCCATCGAGATCGAGGGCTAGGGAGTTGGCCGGCGTCGTCGTATTGGGGGCCTCCCTCGGCGGGCTCCGGGCGGCCGATGCGTTGGCGCGCTCGGGGTACTCGGGTGGCATCACCCTGGTGGGTGACGAGCCCCACCAGCCTTACAATCGGCCCCCGCTTTCCAAGGAAGCGCTGGTGGAGGCGCAGGACTTTGACGCCATCAGGCTGCGCTCCTCGGCCAAACCCGGCACGGTGTCCCTGGTTACCGGGGTTCGGGCTACCTCGGTGGATCTCGGCCGCGGGCTTCTCTTCCTCTCCGACGGCCGGGAGCTCGCCTTCGAAGGGCTGGTGGCCGCGACCGGACTGCGGCCCCGCGCATTGGGGATACCCAAACCCTCCGCCGGGGTGGTCATGCTCAGGACATATGAGGACCTGGTGCGGTTGCGGAGCGAGCTGGCCATGGTACAGGACGTGGCCATAATCGGCGCCGGCTTTATCGGTTGCGAGCTCGCGGCAAGCCTCACCCGGTTGGGCTATCGAGTCTCGGTGATAGCACCTGAGGACGTACCGATGCTTCGCCCGCTCGGAGAGGAGCTTGGTGCGGCGCTGATGCGGCACCACCTAAGGGCGGGCGTCACTTTCGGCCTCGAGCGGCTTCCGGTGGCCATCGAGGGCTCCGAACGCCCCGAGAGGGTGGTGTGTAACGACGGGAGCAGCTTCGAAGCCCAACTGGTGATCGAGGCGGTGGGGTCGGCGACCAACACCGAATGGCTCGATGGCAACGGCCTCGACCTTTCCGACGGGATCCTCTGCGACGAGAAGCTGTCCTTTGGCGGCGACGGCCGTTTCCTGGCCGTTGGCGACGTGGCGCGATTTCCCAATCTCGCCTTCGACGCCGTCCCACGCCGCGTCGAGCACTGGGGAATGGCCGTCGATACCGGGCGCTATGCGGGCAAGGCCCTCGGCCACCTCCTGTCGCAAGGGGAGGCGAGCCCGGCCTTCACACCAATGCCGGCCTTCTGGTCCGACCAGTTCGAGCTGCGCATTCAGTCCTTCGGAATGCCGGGGCTGGTCACCGATGCATCGGAGATCCGTGTGCTCGAGGGCGACCTCGACGGTGAAGTGGTGGTTGGATACCACCGTAACGGCACCCTGGTCGGGGTGGTCCTGGTCGGATTCGTCCAGAGCCACTTGAAATACCGGGCCGCCGTAGCCGAGAGCCTGGAGGCCGCAGCGGGAGCTTCCTCCTAGGACGTCGCGCCTGCCGACCCGGCCCCGGCGATGCGGGACAGAGCTTGGTTCAGCTGGAGGACGTTTACATAGGGCGAACCGAGGAACCCCAGCTGACGCTGATGGATCTGCGACGCGACCAGCTTGTCGAGGGACCCGATCGAGAGACCACGCGCCCTGGCGACCATGGGCACCTGGGCGTATGCCGCTGCGGGCGAGATGTCGGGGTCGAGGCCGGAACCCGAGGTGGTTACGAGATCGTTGGTGGGCTTGACTCCGTGGCGGTTCCAGTAGGCGATCTGGGCTTTCACCTGGGCGACCAGTTTTGCCGAGCGCGGGCCGAGGTTTGACCCTCCGGAGGCCATCGGGTTGTTCGGGTCCGGACGGGTGTGGAAGAAGGCGGAACCGCTGAAGGTCTGGCCGATCAACACCGAGCCGTTGGCCCCGATCGAGCCGTTGGCCTGATAGCCAAACAGACCCTGGGCCACCGCCGTCTCGGCCAGGGGATATGCGAGACCGCATACCACCAGGAACAATAAAGCTAGAACAACGCCTCGACGTAGTTGTCTGAGGACCATCAGTGCACCCCCATGAGAGCAAGAAGAAGATCGATCGCCTTGATCCCCACGAAGGGCAGGGCCAGGCCGCCAAGTCCGTAGACGAGCACGTTGCGCCTGAGCACCGCCGTGGCGCTGGCGGCGCGGAATTTCACGCCTCGGAGTGCCAGTGGCACCAGGGCGATGATGATCAGGGCGTTGAAGATGACCGCCGAGAGGATAGCGGTGTTGGGGCTGCTCAGGCGCATGATGTTCAGCGCAGCGAGCCCGGGGAAGGAGGCCTGGAAGATGGCCGGGATGATGGCGAAGTACTTCGCCACGTCATTGGCGATGGAGAAGGTGGTGAGAGCGCCCCGGGTTATGAGCAGCTGCTTGCCGATCTCCACGATGTCGATCAGCTTGGCCGGATTGGAGTCGAGGTCGACCATGTTCCCGGCCTCCTTGGCGGCGTTGGTGCCGGTGTTCATCGCCACTCCGACGTCGGCCTGCGCAAGTGCGGGGGCGTCGTTGGTGCCGTCTCCGGTCATCGCCACGAGCTTCCCCTTGGCCTGTTCCGCGCGGATCAGCTCCATCTTGGTCTCAGGGGTTGCCTCGGCCAGGAAGTCGTCCACGCCGGCGTCACCCGCGATGGCCGCTGCCGTCAGAGGGTTGTCGCCGGTGATCATCACCGTGCGGATGCCCATCAGCCGCAGTGTCGCGAAACGTTCGGCGATGCCGTCTTTGACCACGTCGCGCAGTTCGATCACTCCGAGCACCCGGGGACCTTCCGAGACCGCGAGCGGGGTTGAGCCGGCGCGGGAAACCGCATCGACGCGATCTTGAAGTTCCTGGGGGAACGTGCCGCCCTGGCTTTCCACCCAAGCCTTCACGGCTGCCGCGGCCCCCTTGCGGATCACGCGTCCGCCGACGTCGACGCCGGACATGCGGGTGGCCGCGGAAAAGGGGACGAACTGGTAGTCCGGCCCCATAGTGCGCTCCCGGAGATTGAAGCGCTGCTTGGCGAGCACGACGATGGAGCGGCCCTCGGGGGTTTCGTCGGCCAGGGAGGCCAGCTGGCCTGCGTCGGCTAGTTCACTCTCCTCCACGCCGGTGGCGGGGTAGAAGGCCGAGGCCATGCGATCACCGAGGGTTATGGTGCCGGTCTTGTCGATGAGCAGTGTCTGCACATCCCCGGCCGCCTCGACCGCACGGCCACTCATGGCCAGAACGTTGCGTTGGACCAGGCGGTCCATGCCGGCGATCCCGATTGCCGAGAGCAGGGCTCCGATGGTGGTGGGGATCAGGCAGACCAGAAGGGCGACCGCCACAACGATCGGCACCTTTGCCCCCTGGAAAGAGCCGAAGGGCTCCAGCGCGACCACGACGGGAATGAAGACGATGGTGAGGGCGGCAAGCAGGATGGCGAGCGCGATCTCGTTGGGTGTCTTCTGGCGGTTGGTGCCCTCAACCAGCTTGACCATCCGGTCAAGGAAGGTCTTTCCCGGTTCCGCGGTGATGCGGACAACGATCCTGTCCGAGAGCACCATGGTTCCACCGGTAACCGCCGAGCGGTCGCCCCCGGATTCGCGGATGACCGGGGCGGACTCGCCGGTGATCGCCGACTCGTCGATCGAGGCGACCCCTTCGATGATCTCGCCGTCCGAGGGTACGGCGTCGCCCGCCTCGCAGACGACGACGTCTCCCACCTGCAGGGAGGCGGCCGACACCAGCTCCTCGGTGCCGTCGGCGCGCAGCTTGCGCGCACCGGTCTCGGTGCGCATTTGCCGAAGCGTGTCGGCCTGGGCCTTGCCGCGCCCCTCCGCCATGGCCTCGGCGAAGTTGGCGAAGAGTACGGTCAGAAGCAGCCAGATGGTGATGGCCAATCCGAAGCCGCTCCGGTTGGCAACCGTGTCGATCGCGGTGACCACCGTGCCCACCAACACCACGAACATGACCGGATTCTTGGCCTGTACGCGTGGGTCGAGCTTGGTCACCGAGGCGCGCAAGGCGTCCTTGACGATCTGCTTGTCGAAGGCGGCGACCCTGCGCCGCTTGGGCTTCGCCTGGCTTGGCGCGGCAGTGGTAGTGGTCATGGCCAGATCCTCCCGGCTGCAAGCTGTTCCGCGATCGGCCCGAGCGCGAGCGCGGGGAAGAAGGTGAGTCCCCCGACGATGAGAAGCACTCCCGTCAGGAGTACCCCGAAGATGGGGCTGTCGGTGCGGAAGGTTCCCTCGCCTTCCGGAACGGGGGTCTTTGCCGCCAAAGAGCCCGCCAGCGCCAGTGTCGGGAGTATCACCCCGAAGCGGCCGAGCAACATGGCGATGCTCCCGGCAATGTTGTAGAAGTCGGTATTGCTCGAAATTCCCGCGAACGCCGAGCCGTTGTTGTTGCCCTGGGAGGTGAAGGCGTAGAGGATCTCGGAGAAGCCGTGCGGCCCGGCATTCAGCGGAGCGGCGCGTCCAGCCGCCGTCTCCACGGCAATGGCGGTGAGCACAAGCACGGTGATGGGCATGACCAGGATCCCGATGGTTGCGAGCTGGACCTCCTTTGCCTGGATCTTTTTACCCAGGTACTCCGGTGTTCGTCCCACCATCAAGCCGCCGATGAAGACCGCCAGGATGGCGAAGAGGAGGATGGTGTAGAGGCCGCTGCCCACGCCGCCGGGGGAGACCTCACCGAGCATCATTCCCGAGAGCATCCCCAGGCCCCCAAGAGGCGTGTAGGAGTCCGCGGCCGAGTTGACGCTTCCGGTCGAGGTCTGGGTGGAGGTCACGTCATAGAGCGCCGAGTCGAAGGTGCCGAAGCGCGTCTCCTTCCCAACCAGGTTCCCGCTCGCCTGAGCGGTGATTCCCGCCCTGTGTACGGCGGTGTTGCCCTGGCTCTCGGAGATGGCGGTGAAGGCCAAGGTGCCGGCGAATATCACCGTCATCACCGCGAGGATCGCCACTCCCTGGCGCATGCTGCCCACCATCTTCCCGAAGGTTCGGGTCAGCGCCACCGGGATGGCGAGAATCAGGATGATCGAAAGGAGGTTGGTCACCGCGGTCGGGTTCTCGAAGGGATGTGCGCCGTTGGCGTTGAAGAAACCGCCCCCGTTGGTCCCGAACTGCTTGATCGACTCCTGGGAGGCCACCGGTCCACGCGGTATGGTCTGGGTGACCCGGTTCATGGCGTCGGTTATGTGTGCCGGCCCGGCGAGGGTCTGCACCGCGCCCTGGGCGACGAATACCACCGCCGCAATGGCTGCAATGGGCAGGAGCACGTAGATTGTCCCCCGCACCACGTCGACCCAGAAATTGCCGATGGTCTCCCGCTTGCGTGCCGCCAGGCCGCGCACCAGCGCTATGGCCACTGCGACGCCTACCGCTGCCGAGGCGAACATCTGCACCGTGAGCGCGGCCATCTGAGTCAGGTAGCTCATCGTGGTCTCGCCCGCGTAGTTCTGCCAGTTGGTATTGGTCACGAACGAGATTGCGGTGTTGAAGGCCAGCGCCGGGGTGACGCCGGGTAAGTGCTGGGGGTTGAGAGGGAGGAAGCCCTGCAGCCGCTCGATTCCGTAGGTGAAAAAGATGGCCACCAGCGAGAAGGAGAGGAGCGAGACCGCATAGGTCTTCCAATCCTGTTCGGCGGTGGGGTCGACACCCAGGGCCCGGAATACCAGGCGCTCGACCGGCGCAAGCCAGCGGACTCTGCCGCTGTAGACGGCGGCCAGGTAGTCGCCGAGAAAGCGCCATGCTACGGCGAGCACGGCGACCAGGACGATGATGGTGATTGCGGCCTGCATCAGAACTTCTCGGGCTTGATCAGTGCGAGACCCAGGTAGGCCATCATGAGGATCGAGAGGGCGACGAGCGCCACATCAGTGAGGTTCATAGCCGCTCCAGGAGTCGCACCGCGCCGAGGCTGATCAGGCCAAAGGCCAGGAAGCCGAGGATTGCCAATATGTCTGCCATGGCTTCGAAGCTAGGGCCGGGTGCGTCAACCGGAAATTAATCCATGCGCAGGCCGCATCAACAATTCGTTAACGGGCTTGGCTGCTGTTCAGCCGTCGGCGCCGCCGATCTGATCCGTGCCAACCTCGCTCTCGCGGCGCGCGATGACATGGACGTCGATGCCGGTCGCTCCGGCGTCGCGCATGAGCTTGCCGAGGACGGAGCCTCCGCGCAGCTCCTTCCAGCGGCTGCGGCGTGAGGAGCCGACCACGATTTGGGTGATGCGCGCCTGCTTGGCGAAGGCGACAATGGTTGCGGCCACGTCCGGG
>JAJZLQ010000150.1 GCA_021850605.1 Actinomycetes bacterium | reverse complement strand
ATCCAGGTGGTCAGTGCGAAAAACGCGAGTGTGGAGAAGACGGCCCTTTGGATGGTGAAGCCGAGCGAGAAGAAGAGTCCGGCGCGCATTCCGCCGCGAGTGGAGTAGCTGCCGACCGCATACGAGAAGGTGATGGGCCAGGTGTGCTCGTCCGGGGTGACTCCGTGGATGGCACCCAGGAGCAGCGCTATGGCCAGGAGCGGCAAGGTGCCAGCCGCCGAGGTCACATGGAGGAAGGCAAGCAGATTCATCCCCCGGCCTCCTGGCAGCTCTCGCAGATTCCGAAGATCTCGACCCGGTGCGAGGTGGGCAGGAAGCCTCCTACGGCGGCGCCTTCGAGTCCGCAGGCCGCGAACTCCTCCACCCGCTTGCACTCGGTGCAGATCAGGTGATGGTGGTGGGTCGGGCGGCAGAGGCTGTAACGGAGTTCGCCATCGAGCAGGATCACCTGGCAGTAGCCGATGCGAGTGAGCGTCTCGAGGACCCGGTAGGCAGTGGTGAGCCCCACCCGGGCCCGAGCGCGGGCCGCCTCGTAGAGCTCCTGCGGGGTCACCGCCTGGTGGGACTCGAAAAGTGTCTCCACCAGGGCTTCCCGCTCCGGAGTGAAACGCTGGCCCGCCTCGTGCAGGCGGGTTCGGATCTCTTCTTTAATTCCTTCGTGCCTCGCGGTCGTCGTCGCGGTCATCGTCTGCTCTCTATCGAAAATGATTTTCAATAGAGCTTAGCGCCCGGGCGCTGGTCTTTATTCCTCGGGTGGTGGGAATCTTTGTCTGTACCGGCGTGGGCGGGCTTGCTAGGGTCGGTGGCGGCAAGGAGGAAGAGATGGAGCATCCGGGACACGGGCCAGGGGCCGAGGCTATACGCGACTACTATTTCGGGGGGTCCGGAGCGGAGTCGACGCTTTCGTGGAACCGGCGCGACTGGGACGCCATCGAGCTGGTGCCCAGGGTGCTGCGTAACGTGGCTCACCTGGACACCACCGTTGATCTGGCCGGCCGGCGCATACCGATTCCCCTGGTGGTGGCACCCATGGCCTACACCTCGCTGCTGCATCCCAGAGCCGAGGCGGTGATTGCCGAGGCCGCCGCCCGCCACGGTGTCTCCTACTGCCTCTCCACCCGCTCGGCGGTGCCGCTGGAGGAGGTGGCTGACGCCTTTCGGCGGGGACTCAAGCTCCGGGGAGGCTCCGGTACCAAGCCCCTGCTCGCCTTCCAGCTTTACGTGATGAGGGACCACCGCTTCTCGGACTCCCTGGTCCGCCGTGCGGCCAAAAGCGGTTACGAGGCCATATACGTGACGGTGGACGCCCCGTTCATCGGAATCCGCATGCGCGACCGCGAAAACTCCTTCGCAGTGCCGGAGGAGTACCTGTCCGCCAACATCTCCCAGGAGTTGGAGGGCTGGGTGGTGGAGGAGAGCGAGACGCGCTTCGGGTCCGGGGTTTCCTCGGCACGCTTCAGTGGCCTGGCACCGGATCCGGGCGTCGACTGGTCGGGACTCGGTGACATTATCGACCTCGCGGATGGGATGCAGATCTTCTTGAAGGGAGTGCTATCCGCGGCCGACCTCGCGCTCGCGGGCGGGCTTCCGGTGGCGGGGGTGGTCGTGTCCAACCATGGCGGCCGGCAACTGGACGGCAGCATCTCGACGGCTCGTGCTCTCTACCGCATGGAATCGGAGCTGCGAGAGTACCGGGGCGCGGTGCAGGTGGACGGCGCCATCTCCTCGGGGGCAGACGTGGTGCGGGCCCTGGGTCTCGGGGCCAAGGCGGCAATGGTGGGGCGGCATCTGGCCAGGGCTCTCTACGAGCGCGGTGAGGAGGGCCTGGACAGGGCCTTTTCGTTGCTGGTCGAGGATGTGAAGGTCTCGCTCGCCCTTGCCGGCGCCTCCCGCCCTGAGATGGTCGAGCGCTCTCAGCTGCTGGTACCGGCGGGCTGGTGACCTCCGCCCTTCGCTGGCGCGGGCGCTAACATTTAGTTTCGCAGTGGACACGAGACCGGTAGGCATCTTCGACAGCGGCTTTGGCGGATTGACCGTGCTCCGGGCCATCAACGACCTGATGCCGAATGAGCGGCTCGTCTACTTCGGCGATTCCGCGCGCTACCCCTACGGCCCGAAGACGCGCGAGCAGGTATCCGCCTACTCCCTGCAGATCGCCGAGCTCCTCATCGAACGCTACGACATAAAAATGCTGGTGGTGGCGTGCAATACCGCGTCGGCCCAGGCCCTCCCCATGCTCGAGGAGCGTTTCGCCATTCCTGTGGTGGGGATGATCGAGCCTGGCGCGCGAGCATTGGCGATGCAGTCGATGGGGGAGCGCATCGGCGTGATCGGAACGGTGGGGACCATCGGCTCGGGCGCCTACCAGACCCGTCTTGCCAGGATCGCCCCCAAGAAGCGCCTGGTGTGTGCGGCCACCCCAGGCTTCGTCGAGTTCGTCGAGCGGGGGGAGACCGACTCCGACCAGCTGAAGGTCCTGGCCGAGCGGCTACTGCGCCCGGTGATCGACGCCAAGGTGCAGACTTTGCTGCTGGGTTGCACTCACTACCCCTTCCTGGCGCGTGCCATCAGCGAGGTGCTCGGCCCCGAGACGGTGCTGGTCTCCTCTTCGGAAGAGACCGCCTTCGAAGTCCGCGGGGAGTTGCTGCAAGCCGCCCTGGCGACAGAGGCCGGGGAACCGGCTGATATCGTCTACATGACTTCGGGCGACCCTGACGAATTCCGCCGGATTGGCAGGTGCCTACTGGGCATAGATCTCCGGGACGTCGTCTCGGTCAAGTGGGCCGGAGAGTGATCGCTACATGTGCGCAGGCGCAAGGCGGGTAAGGGGAGATAAGCATGCGGCATGACGGTAGGGGTCTCGACGAGCTTCGCCCCGCACTGATAGAGCGGGATTTTACCGAGATGGCGCTCGGTTCTGCGCTGGTGACCATGGGCAGGACCAAGGTGCTCTGCACCGCTTCGATGGAGGATCGCGGCCCCGCCTGGCTGCGCGGCACCGGCAAGGGCTGGGTTACCGCCGAGTATTCCCTTCTTCCCGGCTCGACCAGCGAGCGCACCTCCCGCGAGGCCGCCAAGGGACGCCAGTCCGGCAGAACGCTCGAGATCCAGCGCCTGATCGGCCGCTCTTTGCGCACCGTCGTGGATCTCGGCTCACTCCCGGAGACCCAGATCGTGGTGGATTGTGACGTGATCCAGGCGGACGGCGGTACCCGTACTGCCTCGATCGTGGGCGGCTACGTAGCGCTTGCAGATGCCCTGGCCCGCCTGGTCAAGTTGGGCAAGGCCGGAAGCAGGGCCCTAACAGGCCAGTGCGCGGCGGTCTCGGTGGGGATCGTGAAAGGCTACCCCATGCTGGACCTGGACTATGTGGAGGACTCCGGCGCCGAAGTCGATATGAACGTGGTCATGGCCGCAGACGGGCGGTTTGTGGAGGTGCAGGGGACGGCGGAGGGCGAGTCCTTCGACCGAGGCCAGCTGGACGAGCTGCTCTCCCTGGCCGAGCACGGAATCGCCTACTTGCTCGACCTTCAGACCGCGACTCTGGCGGAGCCTCCTGCCCCCAGGCCGGGTAGGTAGCCGTGCGGCTCATGGTTGCCACCGGCAACCGAGGCAAGCTCGCCGAGTTTTCGGCGATACTGCGCGGTTCCGGTGCCGAGGTTATCCCCTTGCCTGTGGGAGCGACCCAGCCGGAGGAGTCCGGAGCGACCCTGGCGGAGAACGCGCTGATCAAGGCTGAGGCCTGCCATCAGGCTTACGGGGGCTTGGCGGTGGCGGACGACTCCGGCCTCTTCGTGGACGCACTCGGCGGGGCTCCGGGCGTGTACTCCGCACGCTATGCGGGAGAGGCTGCTGACGACGCCGCCAACCGCGAGCTCCTGCTCGCCGAGCTGGCCGAAGTACCCGAGGGCCTGCGGGGCGCGGAGTTCCGCTGTGTACTCTGCCTGGTCGACGGCGAGGACGAGCCTCGCTACTTCCAGGGAGTGGTGCGCGGCAGCATCGCTTTTGCCGAGCGGGGCTCGAACGGTTTCGGCTACGACCCCCTGTTTGTGCCTGAGGAGGGTGACGGACGCACCTTTGCCGAGATGGAGCCGTCAGAGAAGGATGCCATCTCCCACCGTGGCCGCGCTATAGCCCGGCTTGGCGCCGCGATCGGCGCCGCGATCGGGGGAGGCAGGGTGACCGGCCTGGATCACGTGCAGGTGGCGGGACCACCAGGTTGTGAGCAGGCGATGCGGGCCTTCTATTCCGGGCTGCTCGGACTGGAGGAGATCGCCAAGCCGCCGCCGCTGGTGCCCCGGGGCGGACTCTGGTTCAGGCTCGGTGCTCGGCAGCTGCACGTGGGAATCGAGGACGACTTCGTCCCGGCGCGGAAGGCTCACCCCGCCGTTCGCGTTGCCGGCCTGGCTGCGCTCAGGGAGCACCTGGCCGCCGCAGGCGTGAAGGTGATCGAGGACTCCCTCCTGGAGCCCTACGGCGTGGCGCGGTTCTATGCCGACGATCCGGCCGGCAACCGCGTCGAGTTCGTGGAGGACTTTGGTGCGCCCCCCGGCTGAGGGCCGACCCGATGCGCCCGGGGTGTTCCCGGGATCTAGCCCTGCCTCAACAGGATGGCACGGCCGTAGTTGATTCCCCCGGTCGTCCTTCCTCCCACCACCAGGATGTCTGATCCCAGCGATGCCGCGCCGCTGTAGGCGAGTGGCACCGGTAGCGAGCCCGCCGAATAGACCATCGCCGTGGCCGGGTCGAACTGCCAGATCGAGGACACCGCGTTGCCGGAGGAGTCACTCCCGCCCAGCAGGTAGATCTTGCCGTTGGTGACCACGGACGACATGCCCTCGCATGCCACGGGGAGCTGTCCGACGATCTCGGACTGCCCCGTCTTCAAGTTGATGGCCTGGATGTTGGAGGTGACCACGCCCCCGCTCTCCCCGCCGAAGACGTACAGGTGTCCGTCGTACACCACCGATGCGCCGTAGCGTACCGGATCAACCAGGTTCCCGACGCTGGTGAAGCCGGACCCGTTTACCGTCTTCAGAACGGTCGCGTCCATGTTGAACCCGTCGTAGCCGCCGGCCAGGTAGGTGCTTGCACCGTATGGTGCCACGGAGAGGTCGGACCGTGGTTGGGGCAGGCCGCCCTCCAGTTTCGCCGTACCCCCTGGTAGTCCCACGGATTGGACCGAGGCCACCGTGGAGCTCCGCCCGCCACCGAAGAGATAGACGTGCGACGCGATCCTGGCTGCACCCGCGTCATGCGTGGCCTGGGCCAGTGAGCCTGCCGCGGCCACTGTGAGCTTGGAGCCCGAGAGCTTGAAGCGGTATATCGAGGTGACCGAACTGCCGGCATTGTCGAGCCCGCCCAGCGAAAGTGCGGTTCTCGCGCCGGTGGCGGCCACCGCAACCCGCTGCAGGGCTTGGGGCAGGGGATGGGTCCCAATCAGCTTCAATGGGCTCTTCGATGTTGGCTGGATCACGTTTATCGGTCCGGCCAACACCGAGGCGGGAGCGCCGGCGGGCGGCTGGCCCATGGTGGCGGCATGGGTGACCAGGAGCGAGAATGGCGGGGCCAGGTCCAGACCATCGGGGTTGGAGAGCTGGCCCGGCGCGGAGCCCGCCACCCCGGTGCCGTACTGCCAGACGACCTTGTCGGTCTTGGGGTCCACCACGATCACCCGATTGTTCTTGTCGTCGTTCAGCACGACATCGCCGTTTGGAAGCGGAAGGGCCAGCGAGGGCTGGTTGAGCGCCTGCGCGCCGGTGGGTGAGTACCGCCACAGCACTTGGCCGCTGGAGGTGAATTCCTCCACTGTGCCGGGCTTGGAGTAGTCGGCGGTCAGGAAGACGCCCGGACGGACTTCGTTGGTGTCCGAGGGATAAAGGACGCCCGGAGCATGGAAGCTCTGGTAGATGGTTCCGTTGAGGCCCATCTCATCGATCCAGTCACCGTTTATCTCGGTGACCACGTAGTGTCCGTTGGTCATCGGGAAGGCGCCGTTTGGGCTGCCAAAGCGGGCAGGGGGATTGTGGTAGCAGTAGTTGGTCGAGAGCCCGTAGATGTGCACCGGCGAGAGGGAGCCGGGTTTGATCAACAGGATGCGGCAGTTCTTGATGTCAGGGGAGAGGATGTAGCCGTCGGGCAGCATCATGGCGTCGTCCGGATTCCAGAGGTGGTTGGGCCCCATGCCGGACTGGCCGGGAGTTCCGTAGCGGAAGATGATCTTGTGCTGGGCGATGGAGATGACGCTGATCACGAAGTCGTCCTCTTCGGTGGCGATGATGTACTTGCCATCCGGGGTGAAGAAGGCGTCGTCGGGAATGAGAAATGTCTGGCCGGGCGCCAGATCGCCGGGCTGCGGGAATTGCCAGAGGATGCGCCCCTTCGGGGAGACGACGATAAGCCGGTTGTTGGAGCGGTCGGCGATCAGCAGTGGCCCGGGCAGCACCGAGGGGTTGGAGCCGGGTTGCAGATGGGGACCCGATATCGGTTTGGAGAAGGCGGCCGGCAGGCCGGGAAGGGCCGGCGCCGGCGCCTTGGCGGGAGCCTTGGTCCTGGTGTTGTTCGAGGTTTTGGCCGAAGCGGCGTTCTTGGCGTGGCTGCGGCCGGCCAGGTAGATGGATGTCACCGCGAGAAGCAGTACAACCACGGCGATAGCAAGCGGCTTCGCTTTGCGCACCGGCACCCCCACTTCGAATGCACGGCGGATCGTCTCCGCCGCTTCGAATACGCCGATTCTAGGCTTCGAAGGCTGAATCCCGGGTGAAAGGTGCGCTTAGCCGGCCCACGGTCCCCAGCTGAAGGACTGGACGATGAAGGGAACTCCCGTGGTGTCGGCTATGTGGCCGACCCGGCCCCAGGGGCCGTCTTCGACCTCCCGCCGCTGCGATCCACCGTTTGCGAGGGCTGCCGCGACTGCGGCATCGGTGTCCTTTACCCCGAAGCGGACCTCCCAGCGAGGGGAGGATTCGGTATCCTCCAAGATGCCGGCGAATGGTCTTCCCTGTTGAGCGGCCGTCGAATAGCGGGGGCCTCCTGAGGTGTCCACCGCGCTCAGCTCCCAGCCGAAGACAGCTCTGTAGAAGTCGAGCGACGCCTCGTAGGCGCCGGTGTGCAGCTCGAACCACCTCGGCGCGCCCGGCTCGTCGACACGCGCGAAGCCAATGAATTGCATTGGCGCCCAGACCCCGATGACGGCTCCGCCCGGATCGATCATCGTGCCCATTGTCCCCAGCTCAGCGACCTGCATTGCCGGCACGGCCACCGTAGCTCCGTGCTCGATGCCCAGGGCCAGGGTCTCAGCGGTGTCGCGTGCGGCGAGGTAGAGGTACCAGGCATCGGGTGGAGCGGCCCCGGGGCCGGTCGCCATGCCTCCCGCGACCGGGCTTTCCTCCAGGAAGAACTGAAAGTATCCGCCGAACTGCTCCGCCTGCTCGCCCGGCCTCCAGCCGAGCACCGCCTGGTAGAAGGAGCGCGCCTTGGGGATATCGCCGGTGTAAAGGTCGACCCAGCAGGGCTCGCCCGGGAACCATCCCTCTCTCGTCGCCACTGCGGACCCCCTATGTCGAACCCATCCATACAGGTTTTTGCCTGCGGGCTGCAGATGAATGCCCGCCAGGAAGTCATTCTGGCACCCCTGGCGCCCTTGTGCTCCCAGGCGGGCAGGGTTTGTTGCGCTGGGAATTGTTCCCGAGGCGGGGAAGGCGCTCCGGGAGGTGGATCGGGTCCTGTACATGGCGGCCAGTAGTCCGGTGGCGCGGATCGGCTCGATGTCGGCGGTGTTCATCGGCGAGCTGCCCACCATGGTGAATCCCCACGTGCCGGCGCCGACCCCGGGTACACGGCATGCCCCGCTGTGGGTTTCAGGCAACCGTATGCACGAGCTGCTCGCGCTCGAGGTGGAAGAGGTGAGGGTTGGCCGCACGAGGGGAACCGGGACCGCTTCGCCACTCCGGCGGGGTTTTGCGACTAGTTAAAGCAGCGCCACGGCCCCCCATTTCCGCTTCCGCGGCAATCCGGTGGAGACGCCGTCCGGGTGGCTGCTCCGGATAGGGATCTGGCGGAGCTGGTCCACGGTCAGGGCCGAGGCGGGGCGGGGCGTGCCACATTGATGCCGCGGGAGTGCTTGCCGGCCAAGGCGCCCAAGAACGGCTGATTTGCGGCCCCGGGGGCCGCGGCGAGATGACCCGGAGCCCTAAAGTTAGGGCATGAGGCAAGTCGCGCGAGGGACCTTCGGGGTCGAGATCACTCCATCCACCCCTGAGCTGGACGGGGCGGTCAACCGCTTCGAGTTGCACAAGAACTTCGACGGGGACCTGGTTGGCACCGGCTCAGGGGTGATGCTCTCGGGAGGGGACCCGTCCACCGGGACGGCCGGCTATGTCGCCATCGAGACGGTGCGCGGCACGCTCGGAGGCAAAAAAGGCACCTTTGCGCTGCAGCAGTTCGGCACCATGGTCTCGGGTACGCCGACACTTCACTATGAAGTGGTGCCCGGATCGGGGTCGGGTGAGCTGGCGCGAATAATCGGGACCTTGAAGCTGGCCATCGAAGACGACGGAACCCACCGCTTCGAGCTCGAATACGAGCTCTAGCAGCTCGGGTTCCGCCCAGGAAGGCGTGGACCCGCGACAAGAAGCCCGTCTCGCGTAATCGGAATGCGTGCCCGGCATCCGGGTGGAGGAGCAGGGTGGATCCCGGGATCATCTTGCCCGGCACCTGGCGGGTGGCCATCGGGTCGGGGGCCTCCGTTAAATGCAGAACCGGAAC
>JAJZLQ010000012.1 GCA_021850605.1 Actinomycetes bacterium | reverse complement strand
CCAGGTGATGAAGCCAGCTTGTGGAGCAGGTCGAACTCTCGCCGAGAGAGGTCCACTTCTTGGCCATCCACGAAGCAGCGCCGTGCGCCCGGGTCGATCAGCAGGCGATCACCGACTTTGATTTCCGGCTCGGCATCTTCCGAGCTGAAGCCGCCTCGATAGCGGCGCAGCTGGGCTCGGACCCTGGCGACCACCTCTGGTGCCGAGAAGGGCTTGGTCATGTAATCGTCGGCGCCGATCTCGAGGCCGGCGACCTTGGCGGTCTCCTCGCCCTTGGCGGTGAGCATTATGAGCGGGATGTCGGTCCGCTTGCGGAGCTCGCGCACCAGCGCGAAGCCGTCCATTCCCGGCATCATCACGTCAACCAGCGCCAAGTCGACCTGATGCTTTGCCAAGACGTTCAGCGCATCTTGGCCATCCTGGGCCTCGAGTACCTTGTAGCCTTCCTTGGCCAGATAGCTCACCAGTACGCGCCTAAGCGCGTATTCGTCGTCCACCACCAGGACGGTGCCGTTGTCCTCTGCGCCCATCGAACCGCCTCTAGAGGCTGCCGCGGCCTGCCGCGGCCCAGCCAGCCCATCCAGCGGCCGGGGGGCCCGGGGCCGGTGGACGCTGGTCAATAACGATGCTATGGCCGGCGAGCCCGACTGTGACGGGCTGACCGTACGTTGCCCGATTCTTAACCGCTACATTACCGTCCTTGCTTAACGTGGATACGGAAGCAAGCGCGAGTTACACCCCGACACTCGGGCCGCTTTCGATAACCACCGAAACGCATGAAGAGCGGCTGGCGTCCGTGCCATCCGCTCTTCTTGCTGCCGGCGGGACCCGCTCGCGCGCGGGAGATGCCCCCGCAGGCGGGTGGCGGGTGGTGCCAAACGGGAAAGGGGCGCATCGCGTGCGCCCACCTTTAGCCGAGGGTTGACTCCGGTTGGGGCTGCCCAGGGGCTGGGGCCGGCTGCAGACCGGTCAGCTGAGGCGCACTGCGCACGAAGCAGCAAGGCATCGGGCGATGGAAAGTGGAGCCCTGGCGCACGAACCTAAGGATCGTGCCGATCATGCCGGTGGTCGTGACCGGCTTGGTGCTCAGAGGCGAGGTGCGAATGGCCGATTCCCCGGGGCGCGCCAACCCGCTCTTCCAGGCCGGGGAAGGGCCGGCGGTAGGAGCAAAGGTCGCAGGGAGTGCGGACTTGTCCGGCCACGGCCGCCTCGGCGCGGTCGATCACCAGTTCGGCGATACGCGGGCCGATGCCGAAGTAGCCCGCTTGGAAGAACCTCAGGCCGGTCTCTTGCCCAAAGGATGCGATGGCAAGGTCGATGCGGTCGATAAGTATGCCGGGCGCGATAAACCACGAGAAGGTGGCGAGTTCCGCTACCCCCGCCGCCGCAACCTGGTCGAGTGCGCCATTGATCGAGGGCCAGGTAATGCCCGAGAATCCGACGAAGAACGACGGCGAGCTGTTTAGCTCGGCGAGCAGCCGGGCGATCTTGTATGCCTCGGCGTTCGCCCACGGCTCCGACGCGCCCCGGAAGAAGACCGCCAGTGGCTTACCCGTTCCACCAGCGGAGCTGAGGGCGGTGCGGGCGAGATCGAGCAGGACGTAGTCGTCGCCAAGAGGCTCGGTGTAGGTGAAGGTGATGTCCGGGTATGCCTGGCGCGCGGTGATCACAACAGCCGGTACATCCGACCGTGTGTGACCGGCGGCGCTGAGCATGAAAGGGACGATCACTATATGGCGAGCTCCATTGCGCGCCATATCGTGAAGGACCTCGTTGGCAGGGGGATCCGAGAGTTCGAGATAACCCACCTCGACTGCGATGTGCGGCCCGGCCAACGCTCTCACCAGCGGGGCGATCGCGGCGATCTCCGCGGCACCCGCGCTGTCCCTCGAACCGTGGCCTACGATAAGGATCGCGTCATAGCTCACAGGGGTTCCTTTGCCAGACGGATGAGCGCATTGACAACGCCGGCAGCGGCGGCTGATCCGCCTTTCTCCCCCCGGTTGTATACCGCCGGCGCGCCGGAGGCGGCTAGCCGCTCTTTTGAGTCAGCCGCTCCTACGAAGCCGACGGGCATGCCCACGATGAGGATGGGGGAGACCGCTCCGCCCAGATACTGCTCCACGAGCTCGTACAGCGCAGTTGGTGCGCACCCGACGACGAAGATGGCCCCGGCCGGATGTGCGGCTATGGCCTGCGCCATGGCGTCGGCGGAGCGGGTTCGTCCCTCCCTGGCGCTACCGCTCGACAGATAGCATCGGGTCGGGTAGTTGGCGATGCCGGCTCCGGTCATTTCGACATCGGTGATGACTGGGCATTCACTCCTGAGGGCTGCGACGGCGACGGCGAGGTCGTTCTCCTTCGCGTGCAGGCTTTCGGCGTAGTCGAGGTCGGCCGTTGCGTGGATGGCACGTTCGGTTACCGCTCTCACCAGGGGCGAGAGATGGTCCAGTCGCCGCCTGCTGCGGAGGATCTCGTAACTCTCTTGCTCAATGGGGTGAATCATTGCCGGCGGGATCCTTCTCTGAAAAGACGTTGCGGGGGCAGACCTCTATGCAGGCAAGGCAGGAGGTGCAGCGATCTGAGTGGAGTGCAGGATGAAGCGGCGCAGGACGCAGTGCTCCTGTGGGGCAGGTGGCGACGCAGAGTCCACAGCTGGTACAGGCTTCCGGCCGCTCGAGAACCAGCGCCATCACAGTCGGTAACCTCGGGGGGTGTAGAGGTGGCCCCGGTACTGCCGGGTCCGGGAAGATCCAACGATCACGGTGGTGAGCATGTCAACTGATTCCGGGTCGAACTCGCCAAGGGTGCTGAGATGCACGCGCTCATCGGGGCGCCCGATGTTGCGAACTGTGCCAATCGGTGTCCCAGGCGGGCGGTGAGCCGCCAGGATGTCGAGGGCTTCTGCGAGCTGCCGGCTTCTATGGACTGAACGGGGGTTGTAGAAGGTGATCACGAAGTCGCCCTTGGCAGCGAGCGCCACTCGCTCCTTGATGAGTTCCCATGGCGTGAGAAGGTCGGAAAGGGATATCGCCACATGGTCATGGCCGAGCGGCGCCCCGAGGCGGGCGGCGCCGGAGAGTGCCGCGGTCACTCCCGGGACGACCTCCACGTCAATTTCGACTCCGGCCGTATCCAGGTGTTCGAATACCAGCGTGGCCAGCGCGTAGACCCCGGCGTCGCCGGAACTGACCAAAGCGACACGATAGCCCGCACGCACCAGGGCGACGGCACGGGCGACGCGCTCTATCTCCGCTCCGATTGGGAAAGCCTGCACGTCCTGTGCCGGAGTGAGAAGGTCGCTGATCAGGTCGAGGTAACCCGAGAAGCCGACGACCGCTTGCGCATGACGGATTGCCGTCGTAGCGCGGAAGGTGCGCTCGGCTGGCGATCCCGGGCCGATGCCGACGACCGCGAGGTGGCCCCTCGGTGGCCGGCGAGCGATGGCCACAGTCACTGTTTCGAATGTCTGCTTTGCGAGGAGAAGCGGCCCGCCTTCGGCGGCACACAGCGCCGCAGCCTCGCTCACCGAAGGAGTGCCGACCGCGTCGGCTACCACCTGAGAGGGGTTTGGAACCTCCACGCGGGCAAGATTTTCAGGGTGAAAGGCTCGGATTGGCAGGGCCAGCGCCAAGATCGCCGGGTGTTCCGCGCGGCGATCGAGTGTTGCGATGAGCGCCAGGCTATTCCGGGAAAGGCCCGCACGCGCGAGGGCGGTGGCAACGCCGGCCTCGACCTCCAAAGGAGTCGCGTTGGAGGAGCAGCCGATACCTGCGACCAGAGACGGTGGCCGCAGGACGCACACCCCCTCCTGCTCCGCGCCGGTCAGCTCGTCGGTCACGATGACCGTGGCGGGTCCCTCCCCGAATCGTTCGGCGCGTGGAACCGGCCAGGCCAGCGGGTTGCGGAGCAACGGCCGCTCGCCCTCGAGCATGCGCAGGGCGACACCACGGTAGTCTCCCTCGGCGGCGAAGCCCGGAATCGCGTCGAGTGCCGGTAGATCTCTCCGGTCGGTTGCGGTCGTGATGATGGGCGAAGCTCCCAAAAGCGCGCCGATTTCCGTGGCGAGCTGGTTGCCGCCGTGGTGTCCACCGACTACCACCACGGCCGTTGTTCCCGCCTCGTCGACGGCGATAACGGCTGGGTCGCTCTGCTTGGATTGCAGATGCGGAGCTATGAGGCGCACGGTGGCGCCGACTGCGAGAAATACGACGATGGCGTCGACCTTGTGCCATGCACTCCGGATCGCCGCCGCCGCCCCACCGGCTTCGACCGGGTAGGGAAGGCGTTCCGCAAGGCGGCGGCCGGCGGCGGTGCTCGCGATGCTGACGACCCGCATCATGGCATTGTTCCCCAGGCCACGAAGGTGGGATTCTCCGCTCGCAAGCGCAAGCCCCCGTCGGGTAGCCGTGCGCCGCGTGAGATGGATATCTCGACTATTTCTCCGAGAAGCGATGCCGCCGTAGCGGCTCGGTCCAGGGAGGCGTAGCTTGCAACCACCACGCCTCCGCTACGGCAGTGACGCATGGCCAGGCGAAGCACGTCGATGCCTCCGCCGCCGACGAAGGCCCGATCGAAGGGTGCGTAGCTCGGGATCAGCGCCTCAGCCTCGCCGGCCGCGATGGTGAGTGCCACACCGAATGCGGCGGCGTTTGCGCCGATATGGGCAATCGCAGCGGGGTCCATTTCGATCGCGACCACTTCAAGTGCGGGCACCAAGAGGGCGGCCTCGATTCCGACCGAGCCCGAACCGGCGCCAATGTCGAGAAGTCGGCCGACGGGTGGGAGGTCGAGCTTGGAAAGAATCACAGAGCGGAGTTCCGCCTTGGTGATCATCGCGTTGCGGTGGACGAAGCGTTGTTCGGGAGCACCGAAAGAGATTCTTTTCCCGGGGGGCACGGGATCGGTGCCGGCCGCGATAACGATGGCGACTGCGAGTGGATCGAAGCTGGCTCGGGAGATTTCTTCTACCGTCGCGACGGTGATCCGTTCGTCTTGGTCGCCAAGGTGCTCGGCGACCGCCATGGTGTCCCCACCCCTGCCAAGAGCACAGAGCGCGTCTGCAAGCCGGCTCGCGGTGTTTTCCGGCGAAAGGAGAAAGGCGACCTTGCCACCCTCGCCCGCGGCCGAGATGGCGGAATCCAAGGGCCGGCCGTGGGCGGACACCACGATGGCGTCATCCCAAGGCAGGCCAAGGCGGGCAAAGGCCACGGCAACCGAGGACGGCCCTGGGTGGATGCGCAGCCGGTCGGTACCAAACAGCTCACCGAGCAGGCGGGTCGCACCGAAGAATCCCGGATCGCCCGAGGCGAGCACGACTGCGCCTCTGGAGAGATCGACGGAGGTGAGGGTGTCCGAGAGACGGGGGGCGATGGGTACAAAGCGTGGATTGAGGGCGAGCGCCTCTTCCTGGAAGCGCGCTGCGCCGATGACGACCGGAGCGCCGGCCACTTCTTGCAGGCGCGCCTCCGGAAGTTCGCGCAGGTGACTCCCAAGGACGCCGATGACGATGATCGATTCAGGCAACCGCGACCGCCTCTGCCCCGTCAAAGTCCACCATGATCACGTCGACCGCCACCTTGCCACCGGTGTGGGCTTGGCAGTTGGCCGCAGCCAGACGGCAAAGTTCGGTCAGTGTCTCGGTGGCGCCGTATTGGATGCAGAGGTCGTAGAAGTGCCGCGCGGTATTGGTCTCGGTGGCGCCGGCAATTACTTCTGGCGCCGCTCCCGTCTCCGCAGCGACGCGCGCAAGCAGTTCGGTGTCGACCTTGGAGCGATGGAAGTGCGTCATCATCACCCCCGCCGCCAATTTGGCGATTTTGCCGGCCATGCCAACGAAGTGGAGGGTGGTGATTCCCGCGCCCGCGGCGTGCCGCAGGGCGACTCCGGTGAAGTCCCCCACCTCGACGATCGCAGCCGGCGGCAGGCCGGGGTAGCGCGCTTCGGCATGGGCCTCCGACCGTGCACCTGTGCACAGGACGATTTCGGTGCAGCCCTGGGCCGCGGCAACGTCGATTTGCTTCACGACCGAGGCCCGATAGGCGGCGGTTGAGAAGGGGCGGACAATGCCGGTCGTCCCCAAGATGGAGATTCCACCCATGATGCCAAGTCGTTCGTTGGAGGTCTTCTTCGCCATGTTCTGGCCGTCGGGAACCGAGATGACGACCCGCAGGGGCCGGTCTGTCGCCTCTCGGACCGCCTGGGTGATCATTCTTCGAGGAACCGGGTTGATTGCCGGCCCTCCGACGGGAAGGCCGAGCCCCTGAAGGGTCACACGCCCGACGCCTTCACCGCCGTCGATCTCAATCCCACCACCCTCGCTATCCAACCACGAAACACTGGCGGTGACGTGCGCCCCATCCGTGCAGTCCGGATCGTCGCCTGCATCCTTGACGACGTACATCGATCCGACGGTCGCATTCGGCACGACGGCGAAGCGCACGCGCTCGCCCGAGGGAAGGGGTATCTCGACCGAGGACGGCGCCTCGCCCGTCAGGAGCCAGAGCGTTGCCGCCTTTGCCGCGGCGCTGGCGCAGCTTCCGGTCGTCCAGCCCGTCCGCAGTCCTTTGCGGCGCGAGGCGACTTCGTCTGACAGCGGAGGTTCGAAGGTGGTCATCGCAGGGAGTCGTCCCGCCGTCGCGCGGCGGCGGTCGGCCGGCCGGTGGTGGAGCCTGGCTGGGAGCGGTGGCGAAAGATGTGGGCATAGGTGGGGGAGTAAAGATGAGAGCGCTGCGCGGCCCCGGTCAAGGCGTCACCCACGATCACGAGGAGGGTGCGGCGGGCACGCGTGGCGCGGATGGTCTTCTCAAGCTCCCCGACGCTTGTCCAGTGCACCTCCTCATCGGGCCAGGTGGCGCGGATGACCACGACAGCGGGGGTCGCTTCATTGAATGCGGACCCCTCGCACAGCAGGGATCTCTGCAGCTCCCCAGGATGGGTTGCCGAGAGAAAGATGCCGATGGTGCCTCCGATACGGGCGTAGGCGGCGACGGACTCCCTCTCGGGCATGGAGGCGGAGGTCTTTCCGGCCATTCGCGTGAATACGACGCTTTGAGAGAGCTTGGGGATGGTGAGTTCGCGTCCGATGATGGCGGCCGTCGCGGCCACTGAGGTGACACCCGGCACGATCTCGAAGGCCAGCTCATGTTCGAGGCAGTAGTCGATCTGCTCCTGGATCGCTCCATAAACGGAGGGATCCCCGGAATGGAGGCGGACTACGCGTTCATCGGGGTGGGCGGCGTAAACCCCAAGGACGTCTTCGAGGGTCATGGTCGCCGAGTCATAGCGCTTGGCAGACTCGGGGGCATAGGCGAGCAGGGCCTCAGGCACCAGGGAGGACGCCCAGACGATGACCTCGGCGGCTGCGAGTCGGTCCCTGCCGCGCACCGTGATGAGGTCCGGACTGCCTGGGCCGGCACCGACAAAGCTGATCAAGACGCACTCCTTCTTGGCGGGACGATGACGGTGGAGAGGTAGGAGGCGGAGCGCTGGTCTACCGAGGTCAACAATTCCACCTTGGATCCCTCGAGCCCCATCAGCTCCCCGAGGAGCGCCCCCTCAAGGCGGTCATGGGCACGCAAGAGATCGACGATGGCACCCAGATGCCGCCCACCCTTATAGATCACCACTGTGGAAGCCGTATCCTCCAGCGCCGATTCGATGCCCACTGGACCATCCACAGCCGTGACTATGTGCAGGGACTCCACCTCATCGGTGACCACAAGCGACGCCTCCGCGGCCAATGCCTGAAAGGCCATGATTCCAGGGACCGTCTCGACTGCGACTGCCGGGTCGATCTTGCGGACCTCTCTCAGGAGATGGTGGAATGTGGAATACACGTTGGGGTCCCCGAGGGTGACGAAGGCCGCCGACTGCCCCGCGGACAGCACCTCCCCCACTTCGATGGCGGCCGCACGGTGGGCTGCCTGACGGGCGGCATCGTCGCGGATGATGGCGAAGACGAGACGGCGGACCCTGAGATTGGGATCGGCCCGGACGACAACGGATTCGGCGCGGCTTTGCACATCCGAGGCCATTGAAGGCGCGAAGATCACGTCGGCTCGTTGCAGGTGGTGCAGGGCTCGCAGTGTAAGCAAATCAGGAGCCCCGGGCCCAACGCCAACGCCGATCAATCTCCCTGCCACAAGTCCTCGCTCGTCTCCAGCGTCCGCCTATGCCACCCCCCGCCTTGCGGTGAGAACGACTGCCTTCCAACATTAGTCCTCATACCGGCGGCACTGGCGAAGCGGGAACGCTCGGCTTGGCGGCGCGGCTCCCGGCTCGATCGATAGCATTGAGGAATGGCTCGCGTCGACTCCATCGTTCTCATCAACACCGGCCACGGAAAGGGGAAGTCCTCCGCCGCCTTTGGCGTCATGTGCCGGGGTTGGGCGCGTGGATGGAACGTAGCCGTGGTGCAGTTCGTAAAGAGTGGCAAGTGGAAGATCGGCGAAAAGAAAGTGGCCGATGAACTGGGAATCGAGTGGCATACCCTGGGTGATGGCTTTACCTGGGAGTCCACCGATCTGGACGAAACGGCGGCCAAGGCCAGACATGCCTGGGAGGTCTCCGTGGACAAGATGTCCTCCGGTAATTACCAGCTCCTTATCCTCGACGAGCTTACCTACGCCGCCAAGTACGGCTGGGTGCCCGCGGCTGAGATGGCCGAGGCGATCAGCCACCGCCATCCCAAGACGAACCTGGTGATCACGGGTAGGGATGCGCCCGAGGAGCTCATCGAGGTCGCAGACACCGTTACCGAGATGCGCAAGGTGAAACACGCCTACGATCGCGGAATCCGCGCCATGAAGGGAATCGAGTACTGAGCATCACCCTCCCGCCACGCCTGGTGATCGCCGGCGTTAGCTCCGGAGTGGGCAAGACCACCATCGCTGCCGGCCTGATGCGACTTCTCAGTACCAGGGCGGGGCTTTCGGTGGGAGCGGCGAAGGTCGGACCTGACTACATAGACCCCGGTTTCCACCGCCTTGCCACTGGTCATCCCTCCCGAAACCTTGACGCATTTCTCACCGGTACCGCCACGCTGCCCCGCATAGCGGCGCGCGCGGGCGCCGGCCACGATGTGTTGGTGATTGAGGGGGTGATGGGGCTCTTCGACGGCGCCTTGCTGGAAGGCGCGCCCCCGACTTCCACGGCGGCGGTTGCCAAAGCGCTATCCGCGCCGGTCGTGCTTGTCGCGGATGCCGGGAGGACCTCGACGTCGATAGCGGCCATGGTCAAGGGTTATCTCGACTACGACTCCGGGGTGGCCGTGGTTGGAGTGATCGTCAACAATGTGGCATCACCGTCGCACGCGGCGGCGGTGCGCGAGGCGCTTTTGGCGGCGGGCATCGCCGTGTTCGGCGTGGTGCCGCGGGACAGCCGGCTACGGATCTCTTCGCGCCACCTCGGCCTGGTGCCGGTGGTGGAGCGCCCTGCCGAGATCGCCGAGCGTCTCGACGAGGTGGCGACGGTATTGGCGAACTCCCTCGATCTTGGCGCACTGCTTGAGCAGGCACGGCGCGCGCCGAAGGTGACGGTCGCCATGCCTGGGTTGCCTGAGCCGGTGGCCCGTGCGCGCATTGGTGTCGTCGGTGGGGCGGCGTTCAGCTTCGTCTATCCCGACAACCTCGAGGCCCTTGAGGCCGCCGGTGCCGAAGTTGTCAATCTCGATCCCCTGTCCGGGGCCCGTTTCCCCCGCGAGCTGGACGGGCTCTACATCCCGGGGGGCTTCCCCGAGGTTTTCGCCGCCGGGATTGCGCAAGAGAAAGCTTGGCGAGCACAACTAAAGTCATTGGTCGCCGGCGGTGCTCCGACCTGGGCTGAGTGCGGGGGCCTGCTGCTGCTTGCCGACTCGCTCGACGGCGCTCCCATGACAGGGGTGGTTCCTGCGCGTGCGGTGATGACCGATCGGCTTACCTTGGGCTACGCCGAGGCACGGGTGGAGCACACGTCGCCGATTGCAACCGCGGGCTCGCGTCTGTTCGGACACGAGTTCCATTACTCCGCCATTGATCCGCCTGGAGCCGGACTCGTGCTGCGTACCCGAAGTGGCACAACTCAAGGCGGGTACCTATCGCCCACGCTCTTTGCGAGCTATCTCCACCTGCATCTCGGCGCCACGCCGGAGATAGCCGAGCGATTCGTGCGTGCCTCGGAAGGCTTTCGGCTCCTCCGTGCCCAAAGCCGGTGATCTGATAGGATGGTGATGGCGCGTTCGGGAAGCCGGTGAAAGACCGGCACTGTCCCGCAACTGTAACCGGAGAGTCAAACTCACGAATGACCACTGCCCGAGGGTGGGAAGGTCGGGGGCGGCAATGACCCGGAAGTCAGGATACCGAAGCGTCCGCTAAGTGGACTTCGCGAGGACGAGTATGACAACATCAGTTCGTGCGGCGGTTGTTGCGCGACATGGGCGCCGCAGCTGGCGGCGTTCGCAAACTTTGATCCTTTGCACGTCGGTGCGCCGCCCGGCGGTATCGTCGTCTTGGCGCTGACCACTCTTGTACTTGGCGGCGTTGCCAGCGGGAAATCGGCCTACGCCGAGTCGCTCGTGCCGGCGGGGGAAGCCGTCGTAACCTACTTTGCGACCCTGGATCCCGCGAGCGAGGGAGTCGCCGCGCGCATCGCGCTACATCGCCGCCGCCGGCCTGCGCATTGGAGTACCGCCGAGTGCGGTATTGACCTGCCCCGGGTCCTCGAGGCTTCGAGCGGCTTGGCCCTGGTGGATTCGCTTGGAGCATGGGTCGCACGGTTCCCGGATTGCGCAGCCGAGGAGGGTCCGCTGCTGGAGGCGCTGTCCCGCCGGGCGGATCAGGTAATCCTGGTGAGTGAGGAGGTGGGCATGTCCCCGCTTCCCGCCACGGAGATTGGTGTCGCGTTCCAGGATGCGATGGGCAGAGTCAATCAGGCGGTTGCGGCGGTGGCCGATCAGGTCTTCCTGGTGGTCGCGGGGAGGGTGCTTCAGCTGTGAGAGCCGCCTTTGGATTCTTGTCTGTGCTGCCTTTTGGCGGGGTGCCTCGCCGGAGCACCCTGGCATCTTTTGCGATTGTTGGTGCAGTTATCGGTGCCGTGATCGCCGCGTTGGGGAGCGGAATCGGCCGGTTCGCCGGGGCAGCCGAGGTGGCCGTGGTCATGGTGCTAGGGGACCTCGCTCTCACCGGCATGCTGCATTTCGACGGCTTGGCCGACTGCGGCGACGGATTGTTGGCGCATCTCGAGCCGGAACGTCGGCGAGAGGTCATGAAGTCACCCGAGGTCGGGGCCTTCGGGGTGGTGGTGGTGGTGGCAGCAATGCTGGCCCGCTTCGTGGGATTCATGGAACTCTACGCGGCTTCGGCGTTGTGGCTGGTGGTGCCGCTTTGGTCGTTTGCCCGTTTGGCCATGGCGGTGGCACTGACCCGGGGTCGATATCTCACCCCCGGCGGTATCGGAACCTACTTCGATCGGGCGACGTTGCCGTCGTGGGTGGTGGCCGCCCTGGCCGTGGTGACCGCCGGCTTCACATGGTATTTCGGGGATGCTCGCGGCGTAGTGTCGCTTCTCGCGGTAGTGGTCGGTTTCGGTGCCACGGTCGCTTTCGCCTACCGCCGCCTGGGGGGCCTGACGGGTGACGTCATCGGTGCGGCCGGGGTTGTCGGGGAGACATTGGGGCTGCTGGTAGGAGGCCTGCGGTGGTGAGGCAGCAGTGGTTCCCCACGGTCGCAGGATACCTATTGGACCTCCTGGTGGGAGAGGCGCTTTTGCGCCCCCACCCGGTTGCTCTCGCGGGCACGGCGTTGCAGCGATGGGAGGAGCGCTGCTACCGGGACAGTTCGGCCGCCGGCGCGGTTTATGTGCTGGGGGGGCTGGCCATCGCCGAATCGGCAAGTCGTGCCGCACCTTCATTGGCGGGAGCAACCTATGTGACGGTCGCACACACCATGCTGCTGAAGGAGGCGCGCTCCGTGGCGAAGATGTTGGCCGCGGGGGATATCGCCGGGGCGAGGTCACGGGTGCGTTCGCTGGTCGGTCGCGATACGGGATCCCTTGGGGAGGAGGAACTCGCGCGCGCCGTGGTCGAGTCGGTGGCGGAAAACACAGTGGATGCGGTCGTGGCCCCGCTATGGTGGGCGGGCCTCGCGGGGACCCGCGGTGCTTATTACTACCGGATGATCAACACCATGGATTCGCAGGTGGGTTACCGGAATGCGCGTTACAAAGCCTTTGGGGCGGCGGCGGCCCGCCTGGATGACGGCGCGAATTACCTCCCCGCCCGCTTCGCGGCCTTGCTGCTTCTTTTGTTGCGGCCGCGCCGCGCCGTAGACGTCTTGCGCGCGATTCGCAGGGATGCTCA
The DNA here is from genome assembly GCA_021850605.1 of Actinomycetes bacterium. Lineage (GTDB taxonomy): Bacteria > Actinomycetota > Acidimicrobiia > Acidimicrobiales > Acidimicrobiaceae > Acidithrix. Next base: position 30,012 of record JAJZLQ010000012.1, on the reverse strand, counting down.
AGCCCATCCATCCCCGAACGCCGGAATCATCGAAGCGGGTTTTGCCGGTGCTCTCGGGGTGACCTTGGGGGGCGAGAATCTATACGGCGGCCTGATCGAGCGGCGTGGCGTCTTGGGCGACGGCCCGGCGCCGCGTGCCGGCGATATCGAGGCCGCGTGCCGGCTTTCGCGAGCCTTGGGCGTTGGCGCCCTGGTGTCACTGGCGCTCGCACGGGCCATGGTCTCCAGGGGGAGGACGCGCAGGTGAAGGCGAAGGGCCTTGCGATCCTGGGCACGGGGAGCGACGTCGGCAAGTCCACCATTGTCGCCGGGCTCTGCCGCGTGCTCGCAGATGCGGGCGTTGCGGTGGCTCCCTTCAAGGCGCAGAATATGGCGCTGAACTCCTATGTGACCCATGATGGTGGCGAGATAGGAAGAGCACAAGCCCTGCAGGCCGCGGCGGCCCGCGTTCGACCTGAGGTCGCCATGAACCCCGTCCTGCTCAAACCCACTGGGGAGCGCGCCTCGCAGGTCATCGTGATGGGCAGGGCGCTGGAGACGATGAGTGCCCAGGAGTATTACTCCACCAAGGACGCATTGCTGCCCGTAGTCGAGGACGCGCTGGCCGATCTGCGCTCTCGCTTCGAAGTCGTGTTGATGGAAGGGGCGGGTTCGACCGCCGAGATCAATCTCCTGGAACACGACATCACCAACATCAGGCTGGCCCGGCGGGCGGGACTCGCTGCGATTCTGGTCGGAGATATTGACCGAGGTGGCGTCTTTGCGGCCCTCTATGGCACCGTGGCCCTGCTCCCTGGGGAGCTTGCGTCGGGTATTGCGGGATACATAATCAATAAGTTCCGCGGCGATCCCTCCCTCCTGGATGCGGGAATCGCCCAGTTGGAAGCCATGACCGGGCGCCCCTTTTACGGCGTGGTCCCCTATCGCTTCGATACGGCCGTCGACGGCGAGGATTCCATGGACATCGGGGTTCCGACCCATGCGGAGAGGGGGACCGGGTTGGAGGTCGCGGTGGTGCAGCTCCCGCGTATCTCGAACTATACCGATATTGATCCTCTGCGCTTCGAAGCGGATCTCAGTGTCCGCTGGGTCAGCCGTCCCGAGCAACTGGGACACCCCGACCTGGTGGTGATCCCTGGGACCAAAGCGACGGTTGACGATCTTGGTTGGCTGCACAAGAGCGGCCTGGCCGAGGCGCTGGACCGCCACCGGAGCGGCGGAGGATGTGTGCTGGGAATTTGCGGAGGCTATCAGATGCTCGGCACGGTGATCCGCGATGCTGTGGAGAGCGCCGCGGGAGAGGTGCCCGGATTGGGCTGGCTGCCGGTGCAAACCGAGTTCCATTCGGACAAGGTCGTGCGTCAGTGCCGCGGTGTGGCCATGGGCCACGAGGTTTCGGGTTATCAGATCCACCACGGCCGCGTAAGGCCACTGGATCCGGCGCAGGTTTGGGTGGAGGTCGATAACGGGAATGGCCGTGAGCCCGAGGGCGCGTTCAGCGCCGACGGCCGGATCTTCGGGACCACACTGCATGGGATCTTCGAGGGGGACGCGTTCCGTGCGGCATTCTTTTCGAGGATTGCAAGCCTGCGTGAGCGGTGCTATTCGCCCTCGCCAACTCCCTATGCCGAAAGACGCGAACGCTATATCGACGACTTGGCAGCCGCTTTGAGGTCGCATCTCGACCTCGATCGGCTTTGGCGACTCATGGAAAGCGATCAACAGGCGTGATCATCTTCATATCCAATGCCGATACGGACCTCCTTGCTCTGCGCACCATCGTGGAGGGGCTCGAGGGGGGCCTGGCCGACACCAGTGCCGCCACCGCGGCGGCCGGTGATCCGCTGCCCGACCTCGGTTCGGCACAGGTCGTGGTCTTGCGGCTGCTCGGAGGCGTAAAGGCCTGGACTGAGCAGGTGAGCTTGCTGGTCGCCGAAGTCGGTCGCCGAGGTTTGGCGCTCTGGGCTTTCTCCGGGGACACCGTTTTCGACGAGGAGATGGCGGCTCTGTCCACCGTCGGAGTGCAGCACATGTCGGTTGCCTTCGACTATCTGCGTCACGGCGGTTTGGAGAACCTGAAGGCGCTGCTCTATTACATCGCCAACGTGTCGCTCGGAATGCAGTTGCCGTTGTCGCCGCCGGTGGCGGTGCCCGAGGTGGGAACCCTGGTGCGGCATCCTCATCAGGCCGGGCGCCCCAGCGCAGCGGTGGTGTTCTATCGGTCGCACCTGTTATCAGGAAACGTGCGATTCATCGAGGAGCTATGTGACGGGTTGGAGGCCGCCGGCATGAACGCCACCGCCGTTTACGCCAACTCGCTCAGGCTCGACGCGACGGGGGCTTCCCAAGCGCTGAGGGTGCTCGGCGAACTGGCGCCCGACGTGGTGATAACCACGGTGCTGGCGATGGGTTCAATGGGAGAAGACGGGTGGGACGCCTCGGCGCTTGCCGCGCTGGGCGTCCCTGTGGTCCAAGGATTGATCTCGACGGTGTCGCACAGCCAGTGGGAAGAAAGTGACGCGGGCCTTCGCCCCATCGACGTGGCCATGTCGGTTGCACTTCCCGAATTCGACGGCCGCATAATTGCCGTGCCGTTCGCCTTCAAGGAGACGATCGAAGACGAAGAATGCCTAGGTGTGCCGATTACCGCGTATCGCGGACGGGCGGACCGCGTCTCCCGCTTGGCCGGCATCGCCCGGGGCTATGCCCGGCTTCGGCACATGCCCAACAGCGAAAAGCGTGTGGCGATCATACTCTCCGCTTACCCGACCAAGCGCTCGAGGCTGGGCAACGCGGTTGGGCTGGACACGCCGGCTTCCGCGATAGCGTTGCTGCACGCCTTGGCCGACGCCGGCTACCTGGTCGAGGGGATTCCCGGGGATGGCGATGCGCTAATGGGGATGCTTGCCGACCGCTTGACCTACGAATCTCCCGAGTTGTCGGATTCCCAGCGTGCGGCAGCAGTTGGCTATTTGGACGAGGAGCAGTACCTTCGGAGTTTTGCCGCCTTGCCCGAGGCGATGCGCGACGCGATGCAGGAAGCGTGGGGCGCGGCGCCCGGCACCGCATATCTGACCGATCACAAGCTTTACTTCTCGGGTATCACCTTGGGCAACGTGCTGGTGGCCATCCAGCCGCCGCGGGGCTTCGGTGAGCATCCGATAGCCATCTACCACTCGCCCGACCTTCCTCCCACGCACCACTATCTCGCCTTCTATCGCTGGCTGGAAGAGAGTTGGGGCGCCGATGCTCTTATCCATCTCGGCAAGCATGGAACTTTGGAATGGCTCCCGGGCAAGGGGGTCGGTCTATCCGCCTCCTGCTATCCGGATGCGGTGCTCGGCGACATGCCGCTGCTGTATCCCTTTGTCGTCAACGATCCCGGTGAGGGCACGCAGGCCAAGCGGAGAGCGCATGCCACCATAATCGATCACCTGCTGCCGCCCATGACCCGGGCTGAGACCTACGACGAGTTGGCGGAGCTGGAGATCGCCCTGGACGAGTATGCGCGGATAGCCGCTCTTGACCCGCAAAAGCTCGACGCAGTCCGCAGGGAGGTCTGGGAGGTGGTGGTGCGTTCCCAGGTCGACCAGGACCTCGGGGTAGTGCATCAGCCAAGCCCCGAGGAATTTGACAGGCTCATCCTCGAGGTGGACGGGTACCTGTGCGAGTTGAAGGACGCCCAGATTCGCGGTGGGCTCCATATTTTGGGCGCACCTCCTCAGGGGGAGAGCCTGATCGATATGGCGCTGTCGATCACTCGGGTGGCACAAGGGCCCGTACCGCCGCTTCGAACTTTGGCGGAGGCCGACGAGCGTGATCGCGCGGCGGTGGATCGTGCCGAGGCCGAGGCCAGGACCCGCCTTACTGAACTCGCGGATCAAGGCTGGCACTACGAGGGCGGCGACCCTACTCTCGCCTGGGTGGCCCGCCGGCTCCATCCGGCGCTCGAGGCGACGACACGGGAGATTTCCTCGACCCTTGATGGGCTGGCCGGGGGTTTTGTCCCGCCGGGCCCCTCCGGCGCGCCGACGCGCGGAATGGCACAGGCGCTTCCCACCGGAAGGAACTTCTACTCGATCGATCCCAAGGCCGTCCCCTCCCCACTTGCCTGCCAGGTGGGGGAGCAGCTTGCGCGTGGCGTGATCGAGCGCTTTCTAGCCGAAAGCGGGGAGTATCCGCGTTCGGTGGGCATCGTCGTTTGGGGAACCGCGACCATGCGGACGATGGGTGACGACATCGGCCAAGCCCTGGCGTTCTTGGGGGTCAGACCGCGTTGGCAGGAGGGGTCGATGCGGGTCATCGGCCTTGAACTGATTGACGAGGAGGAGCTTGGCCGCCCTCGCGTGGACGTAACCTTGCGAATCTCCGGCTTTTTCCGGGATGCGTTCCCCCACGTCATCACCTTGGTGGACCAGGCCGCCCGCCTTGCCGGCTTCGGCGACACGCCGCGGATTTTCGGCGCAATGCCCGGAGCGTACGGTTCAGGCGTGCTCCCCTTGCTTGAGCGTGGCGAATGGGAGAGCCCGGACGAGATTGCCGAGGTCTATACCACCTGGTCGGGCTGGGCCTACGGCGAGCACCTCTTCGGAGAGGCGGCGACAGGAGCGTTCAGAACGCGGTTCCGGGAGATCCAGATTGCGATCAAGAACCAGGACAACCGTGAGCACGACATCTTCGACTCCGACGATTATCTCCAGGACCACGGCGGCATGATCGCCACGGTCCGCGCCCTCTCCGGGACGGCGCCCAAGGCTTATTTCGGCGACTCCTCCAGACCCGCCGCTCCCAAGGTTAGGGATTTGAGCGAGGAGGCGGCCCGCGTTGTTCGTACGCGAGTCATCAATCCCAAGTGGATTTCGGCGATGCAAAGGCACGGCTACAAGGGCGCATTCGAGATGGCCGCGACGGTTGACTACCTGTTTGGGTATGATGCCACGGCCGGGATCGTGAGTGACTGGATGTACGAACGCGTGGCAAAGGCGTACGTGTTCGACGAGGCCGTGCAGAAGTTCTTCGCGCAGTCCAATCCCTGGGCGTACGGCGCCATCTGTGATCGCCTTTTGGAGGCGGAGCGTCGAGGGATGTGGAAGGCGGAACCCGAGACCATCGATCAGTTGCAGCGTGCCCGGCTCCAGGCGGAGGCGTGGGAGGAGTCGCGATGACCGAGCGTGCGTTCCCGTTTTCGGCGGTTGTGGGCCAGGACGCGGCCAAGATGGCTCTGATGTTGTGCGCCGTCGAGCCGCGCATCGGCGGTGTCCTCCTCTATGGCGACAAGGGCAGCGCGAAGTCGACCTTGGCGCGCGCTCTTGCCGGCTTGCTCGGCCCCGGATCCAGCTTTGTTGAGCTGCCGATCTCAGCCACAGAAGACCGGGTGGTGGGTTCCCTTGATGTCACCGCGGCACTGAAAGGTGGCGAGCTGCGCTTCGCCGAGGGCCTGCTTGCAAAGGCGCACGGCGGGGTTCTCTATGTCGATGAGGTCAACCTGCTTCCGGACCATCTTGTCGATCTGCTTTTGGACGCGGCCGCGAGTGGCGTGAACCGGGTGGAGCGGGAAGGCATCTCTCATCAACATCCGACACGTTTCGTTCTGGTCGGCTCGATGAATCCGGAGGAAGGCGAGCTTCGCCCGCAGTTGCTGGATCGCTTCGCATTCGGGGTGGACATCTCGGCCACGTTGCCGATGGCCCTTAGAGTGGAGGCGATCTTGGCCCGTCTCTCCTTTGAGGGCGGAGACTACGACCTGCTGGCCGAGGCATGGGAGCGCGACAGGCAGCTTGCCGATCAGATAGCTTCCGCGAAAATGCCGCCCATCGACGCACGGGTAGCAAAAATGGCCGCCTCGATGGCGACAGCGGCTGGAGCGCAAGGGCTGCGAGCCGATCTTGCGCTGTGCCGCGGCGCCGCGGCACTGGCGGGGTTGTCGGGGATGCCGGAGATCACCGCGGCTCATCTCCTTCAAGTGGCCCCACTTGTTTTTGCTCATCGCCGCCTGAATCCCCCGGAGTCTCTGCGGGAAATGCCGCTGGACGAGCGCCTTACGCAGGCTCTGCCACCCAGCGAGCCGGATGCGTCATCTTCGGATGGCGAGGAGATCGAACCAGCCGGGACACCCCCGGAAGAAGCCGGTGGCGACACCGCACCGTCCGGACCCGGGCAACTCTCCCCTAGCCAGGCGGATGGTCCGGCCGAGGACGAGCATGGATCAGCCGATCGGTTCGCACCCCCCGTGGCGCCACCGCCGACGACCCTGGGGTATGCGGCGGAGGCCGATGAGGAGTTGGCGCTCTACCGCCTGGCGCCCCTAAGGCCCGACGAGCCGCGTCGAGAGCGCATGCTGCGGGCCGGGCGGGACAAGGGCCTGGTTGAGGGGCGAGGACGACTGGTCGGGGATCGCCCGGCCGGCGCGGCGCCCGTTGAGATAGCCGTAGGCGCGACCTTGCGAACTGCCGCGATGCGCAGGATGCGTGGAGGGGGCGATACCGAGCCGGTCACCATCGAGGACCTCCGTTCGCCGCTGAGGCGTTCACGGGGCGGACGCTTGGTGGTGATAGCGGTGGACGCGTCCAAGTCCATGCACACCGCGCGCCGCATCGCTGAAACCAAGGCGGCCGTGCTCTCGCTCCTTATCGACGCATACCAACGCCGCGACAAGTTCGCGCTGGTGGCCTTCGGAGGTGAGGGTGCGCAGGTGGTGTTGAGGCCGACGAGTTCGCCCGAGGTGGCCAAGGCGCGCTTGGAGTCGGTGGAGACGGGCGGGATGACGCCGCTGGGTGCAGGGCTGCGGGTGGCCCGCGAGGTAGCGCTGGTTACGGTTGCACCGCTGGTGGTGATCATTACCGATGGACGGGCCACCTTGGCGACCCGCGACGAGCTGTCGCCTTGGGACGAGGCGGTAAAGGAGGCGCGCCTTTATCGGGAGGAGAAGCTGGCCTCCGTGGTGGTCGACGTCGAGGAGCCCAAAGGGGCGATGGGCCTTGCGGCCCGCCTCGCCGATGAGATGGGAGCCTCGTATCGGCGAATGTCGGAACTCTCCGCCAGCGAATTGGAGCGGTCGGTTCGGGAGTTGCTGGGATGAGTGAACTACAGCCCCCCACGAACGACCCTATCCAAGTGCTGGTGCTCGATATCGGCGGAACGGTTGTGCGTGAAGGTGCGGGCGTGCGCCCCGATGGGGCCTTGGTGGTGGATCTTCAACCGGGCGTGGCAGAGGATCTGGCCGAGCTGGCCCGGCGCTACGCGATCACCGCTGCGACGAACACGGGCTTCATGTCGGCGCACGAGGTACGCGCCTACCTTGACCAGGCTGGCGTGGGCCGTTATTTTGCCGAAATTGTGACCTCTTCCGATCATCGGGCACCGAAGCCGGATCCGACAATCGTGGTTCTTGCGGCCCGTGCTGGAGGCGCGACCGCAATGGACCGGGTGCTGTTCATTGGCGACGCGGCCAGCGACGAGGAGGCGGCCCGTCGTGCCGGCGTGAACTTCGCCTTTGTCGCACCGGAGGGGTTGGCGTTCACCGTGGCAAGGTGGCACATGGAAAGGGATGAATGATGGACGGCGAACGACTGGGTGATACGGCTCCAACCTACGACCGCTTCCCCGAGGAGGCGAGGCTCGCCTTGGACGCGATCATCGCTGCGCGGCGCGACGTCCGCCGGCGCTTTCTTCCCGATCCCATCCCGGCTGAAATCTTGCGACACGTGCTGGAGGCCGCGCACCAGGCGCCATCGGTCGGTCTGTCTCAGCCGTGGGACTTTCTGGTCATCACTTCTGAACTCACCAGGGCCAAGGTGGCGAGCCACGTGGACGAGGAGCGCGCTCGCTATCAGGCTTCGCTCGCCCACGGTAGGCGCGGGATTTTCTCCCAGCTCAAAGTGCACGGCATCATGGAGGCGCCTGTACTTTTGGTCGTGACCTCGACCCGTGAGCGCGGTGGCTCCAACGTATTGGGGCGCTACACCCAGCCCGAGGCGACGGAGTATTCCACCTGTCTTGCCATCCAGAATCTTTGGCTTGCGGCAAGGGCGGAGGGCATTGGCGTCGGCTGGGTGAGCTTTTATCAACCTGAGGTGGTCGCGAACCTGCTCGGCTTGCCACCCAGCGTCAAAGCGTTGGCGATACTGTGCATGGGGTACGTGGATGGCTTCGACCCTTCTCCCGAACTGGCCATGTTCGAATGGGCGTCGGCCCGGCCCCTTTCCTGGGCGGTGCATTACGAACGATGGGGCAACAAGGAGGCCTCGCCGCTCGAGCAAGCCATCGCGGCGATTGCTCCACTGGATGAGCAGGCAATGGCCCTCACCGCTAAACACCAGGCTTCGCTTACCAAGCCGGCGGGGTCGCTCGGGATCCTGGAGGAGATCTCCATCCGCCTTGCCGGCATCACCAAGGTAGCCCCACCCCGGGTGCCCGAGTCGGCGACGGTCGCCATCTTTGCGGGCGACCATGGTGTTGTCCGCAGCGGGGTAACCCCGTGGCCGTCCGAGGTCACAACCCAGATGGTGGGGAACTTCCTCGCCGGTGGCGCGGCGATAAATGCGATAGCGCGACAGGTGGGGGCGGAGGTCGTGGTTGTGGATGTCGGCGTGGCGAGCGAATTCGCGCCGGCGAACGGGCTGCTGCGCCGTAAGGTGCGCCCTGGTACCGGGGATATCGCCATCGAGGCGGCGATGACCCTTGCCGAGGCACGCCAGGCGGTCGAGGTCGGCGTGGAGGTCGCGCGCGAACTCGTGGCGGCCGGAGCGCGTCTGCTCGTCACCGGAGAGATGGGCATCGGCAACACCACGCCTTCCGCGGCCCTTATCGCCGAGATCACCGGCTTGGCGCCGTCCGTGATCACGGGCAGGGGCACAGGCATCGACGATTCCATGCATCGACGCAAGGTCGCGGTTGTCGAGGGGGCTCTGAGGCGGGCGCACTCGAACGGCGATCTGGCCGATCCCCTCCGGTTGTTGGCGGAGCTGGGAGGGTTGGAGATCGCGGCGCTCGCCGGTTTCGTGGTCGGAGCGGCCGCTTCCAGGGTCCCGGTGATCATTGACGGCGTGATCGCCACGGCGGCGCTCGGTGTCGCAGCGCGCCTGGCTCCCCTGGCGGTCGAGTACGCCATAGCCGGACACCTCTCTCAGGAGCCCGCCGCCAAAGCGATGCTCGCGCATCTTGGCATGCGGCCACTTCTCGATCTCGATCTGCGCCTGGGCGAAGGAACCGGCGCAGCCCTCGCTTTGCCTTTGGTACAGGCGGCGGCGAGAGTTGCCCAGGAAATGGCGACCTTCGAGTCCGCCGGAGTCGCGCACAAGGACGAAGCGGCGCCGGGTGTGTAGGAGCCCGTTTACCGGGTAGCGGCCCGGCGGCGACGCTCGTGCCAACCAACCAGTGCGTTCACCAACGAGTTGAGGTCGTGGGGGTCGGCCTCGAAGTCGACCTGGATCCCCTGCCGTCGCATGGTGTCCGAGGTGATAGGTCCGATCGAGCCGTGGTAGGGAGGAAGCGCAGCACGTCCGTAGATGCCGATGAAGTTCTCCACCGTCGAGGAGGAGGTGAACAGCACAACGTCGGCGGTCCCAAGATCGCCCGCTGCGGCGGTTGGCCTCGCGGGCAGGGTACGGTAGGCCTCGACGGTCTCGACGTCCCACCCTTTTGCCTCCAGCCCTTCGGCCACCGTCGATCTCGCCAGTTGGCCCTGGGGTAGCAGAATCCTTCCGGGACCCCGCGGGAATTCCTCGACCAGTGCTTCGGCAACGTATTGCCGGGGTACCAGGTCTGCGAGGAGGTGAAGGTCGGCGAGGCTGCGTGCGGTCGCCTTGCCGACGCTCGCAATGCGTACGGGGTGGAGACGCCGGAGATCGCCGATGTGCTCGGCGACGGCGTCCACCGCGTTGCCGGAGGTGAAGACCAGCCAGTCGAATTCCTCGATTCGCTCCATAGCCGAAGCCAAGGCCCCCCCGGCGTCGGCCGGAGGTGCGATGGTGATAGTGGGAGCCGCCAGGACTGAAGCGCCAAGTTCCCTCAGCGACCGGGCCAAGCGACCCTCCACCTCCTCTTCACGGGTGACGACCACTCGCAGTCCGCCCAGCGGAGGCAGTGACTTCCAGTCGAAGCAGAGGTCGGCGGCTTCGCCGATGACAATAACCGCGGGAGCGTCGGCCGGCAGATCGGCAAGTTCCGCCAGGCTGCCTCGAATGGTGCGCTGCTGCGGCGTGGTTCCCCGCATAATGACGGCAACCGGGGTGGTTGGTGCCATTCCTGCATCCATGAGGGCCGTGGAGATGGCACCACGATGGGCGACGCCCATCAGGATGATTAAGGTGAGGCGGCTAAGGGCCAGTTGCTCCCATGGGTAGTCGGGGGTGCCCCCGGTCTCCTGGTGCCCTGTCAAGACCGCAAATCCTTGCGCGACCCCGCGGTGGGTCACGGGTATACCCGCGTAGGCGGGAACCGCGATGGCCGAACTGATACCGGGCACTACTTCGTAGGCGATTCCTGCCGATGCTAGATATGCCGCCTCCTCCCCTCCGCGGCCGAAAACGAACGGGTCGCCGCCTTTCAGGCGTACGATGCGCCGGTAGTCGCGCGCGAGGGAAACCAGATTGGCGTTGATCTCGGCTTGGCGGGCGGATTGTCCTGGCTTCTTCCCGACGTCGATCAATACCGCTCCAGCCGGAGCAAGGGCGAGGATGCCGGGATCGACGAGGTTGTCGAAGACCACTACCTCGGCGTTGGTGAGCACCTCTTTGGCGCGCAAGGTAAGGAGTCCTAGGTCTCCCGGGCCCGCTCCGACTAGGTAGACGATCTGGGAATCCTCTGGCTGCACAGAGTCAAGGCTAGTTTGGGTGATTCGCGGCGATCGCCTGAGAGGGTGCACCTGACCCGCGAAGGAGTGCCGCTAATTATCGAAGCCGGGGATGGCTGGAACCGGAGCCAAGCCAAGGAGCGATGCCGCGTTCCGAAGTCACCGAGCACATCGGGAGGGTGGCTCCCTGGCGTTTCAAGGCCGGGAGGCGAAGGTGCCCGCCAACGAGCGTCTCGACGGTCGTTGGCGGGCATTGTTCGGCCCGGCACGGCTCCCCGGACCGCGAGGCTTGGCGATGCACGGGCGACGGCGGCTTTTCGCTTTGTGTTCGCATGGCCCCTCTTGATGGCCGTGGCGGAGGTCAACCTCGAAGAGGCGTTGGATTTCAGTCTCGACCGGGCTCTGCGCCCGGGCTTCGCAAAACCAATTCCGGACTAGCGATTTTGACGGCACTGACGCACCTGGCGCTGGTCGTCGAGAACGGCGGTGGGGGTGGTGGCCCGCCATCACCCGGCTTGGGTCTACTCGGGGACGGCGTCGCCCCTTCTTGAACGGCGCTGCCCAACCGTGTCTGCCCGTGTCGTGGCGGATGCGGGCCGGAGCTTGTGTCGGGGGATTCTCGACAGCTTTGCGGGACTGGTTTCCGACCCCCGCCGGCCTAAACGACAGGGCCCGGATAAGTGGCGGCGATTTACCAGCCAATGTAGGAGCGCGTAATGGGCCCCGGTGATGCCATGGCAGTGGCGATCGCCCTTTCCACGCCGGAAAGCTGTCCGCCCGCAGCCAGGCGTTTCTTCTCGCCGGGGCCGGGTGGGCCCTGCCAGCCTGCAGCCTCTGGGGCCGACGCCCGGGCACGTACCGCGCCTCCGGGGCGGGAGGCTCGATGCCGGGACCCTAGGCCGGGCAGGCCCTCGGGTCCCAAGGTTGGGGGCTCTGGCTGGTGTTCACCTGAGTGGCTGCGGTGACATCCGGAATGGTGACCGGGGGAGTGGCCGTCGTCCCTGTCGCGGTGGTACTGGCCGTGTTCGAAGACGCGGTAGTGCTGGTGGCCGCCGGGCTGGTGGTGGAGGAGCTGGACGATGCGCTTTGCACCGGCTGCGCCACCGCCAGCTGATCTCCGACCAGAAGCTCGATCGGGGCGCCGAATCCAGTCGAGGGGACTTCACCCATGATTACCGAACCACCCAGGGCGGCCTTGAGTGCCTCCGCCTTGGCGATGTTGCCGGGGGTGTAATAGATGATCGATTCCGCGGGGTTCGCGGTGGGAGTGGTGGCCCCGGCCTGGGTTGCCTGGTAGCCCAAGGCTTGGAGGCCCTGGGCGGTTTGGCCGGCGAGGGTTGCGGAGTGCGATCCGTTGACCACCGCCACCTTGATCGACGACGGAGGGATCGACGGCGTGGTCACACCGGCGAGCCGGGACATCATTTGGGTGTCTGCCGGCTCTTGCGGGAAGACGATTGCGCCGTAGTTGGCGCCGTTGTACACATATCCGGTGTTGCCGCCTTCGAAGGCGATGGGGAGTGTGCCGGTGAGCATCGTTGCCGGGTCGGCATGGCGGTAGGTGAGCACCAGCGAAAGCAGCTCGGACTCGCTGAAAGCGGAGTCCAGCGTGAGGTAGGGGTAGATGTTCTGTAGCAGCTTGAGATCCTGTACCGGGTTGGATAGGCCTTTCGCCTTAACCTGCTCGGCCAGCACCTTCAAGAAGATGTGGTCACGGCGCGTGCGCGCGAGGTCCCCGAGCGGGTCTCGAACCCAAACGCCCTGGGGTGTCTGGTAGTCGAGGTGCCGCGCCCTCACCACCTGCAGCGCCTCAAAGCCGTTGAGGGTGCGGCAGCCGGGGGTGGTCACGTTTAGGCCCGACTCACGGTCTCGAACGGGCATCGGGAAGTACATGCGGATCCCGCCAAGCGCATTGACGACGCCCTGGAAGGTGTCGAAATTCAGCTCGACGTAGTGCTGGATGGGGATTCCCAGGTCATACTCGATGGTTCGCACCAGCTTGTCGGGGTTCTCCTGGCCGCCTGTCTTGGCGGTTGGGTTAAGTGCGGCATCAACCCTCTGTAGCTTTTTGGTGCCGGGTATCGGCATAAAGAGGTCTCGAGGGATGGAAAGGAGGGTCACCTGCTTGGTCTTCGGGTTGAAGTGGGCGATCATCGACACGTCCGCACGGCCACCTCCGACCTGGCTGGCAGAGCCGAATGACTTTGCCTCCGCCGGATTCAGTCCGGTGCGAGTGTTGTTTCCAATCAAGAGGATGTTTATCGGCTGGCCCGACAGCTGCGGCGCCTCGGACTTGATGACAACACGGTGGACGCGGTCGAGGAGTATCTGCCCGTATAAAGCGAATCCACCGATAGCCAGGACTGCGACGACGACCAGTACCGCCACCACTTTGAGGGTGAGGCGTGCGGGCCTACTCAACGCCGGGCTCCGGCGTGCTGGGCCGTGGCGCCGCTGCCATCACGCGGCAGCGGGCTGAGCCCGGGCAATACCCGACCGTTGAAATGTGCGACCATCGTGCAGAGATGCTATTTCCTAATGGGTGAATTTGTTATGAGATGAACCTGTGCCTGAGCTGGGCTTCTCTGTGAGTCCCCTTAGGCGAGCTCCTCTGTCAGCCGCTTGGCCAAGGCAAGGTTGGCTTCGTAGCGCTCGGTGATCTGTGCGACCCGCTTGCCGGCCTCCGGAACCTGTGCCGTTGCGAGGAAGCCCCGCACCCGCTCGGCGGCATCCAGCATCACCGGGCTGTATAGGGCCGTGACACCCTCCAGCATTCTCACGATGGTGGAGCCCGGGTAGATCTCGGCCATGCGCTCGAAGTTGGAGATCATGTAGTCGAAGGTCAGCGCCTGGGTGGCAGGGTTGGCGAGCATGCGGGCGATCACGAAGGGGGCGTCTTGGCTGCGAATGCCGTCCAGGGTCATCGGGAGAGTGCGGCTGACGAGCGCCGGGATCTCGAAAGATGCCAGCGTCGAGAGGAAGCGCTGCTCATCGATGGGGCTTTCGGGATGGCGGAAGCGGTCAAGTACGAACGCATAGTCTGCTTCATCCCCGTTGGCGGCGACCGTATCCAATATTGCCACGGCCAACGATGGCTCCAGGGGGCCCTCCTTGGACATCTCTGCGCGGAAGGCCTCACGGGCCATCTCGATTATTTCCCGATCGCGGACCAAGGTGCCCAGGGTGCCGACGATTCGCGATCGCAGCACGCCGTAGGTCTCGGGCTCGCCGGGCTCCGGGCTCACCCCCAACTTTTCCAGCATCGGCTGGATCAGCCGCCTGGCCGTGGAGGTCATCTCGGTGTCGGCCCCGGGCCCCAGTGCCGTGGCCGCCGCCCGCAAGCCGCCGATCACAGTAGTCCATCCGGCCACTTCGGGGTAGGCCCCCGCTGAGAAGGCCGAAGCTATGGAAAGGAAGCCGGCGAACGGGGCGCGTCCCGCGACCACCATTGCCCAGTAATCCGACACCAGATTGAAGCGCTCGAGTTCGTCCAGTTGCGAGAAGGAATCCAGGATGCGATTGAGCAGCTCCTCCGAGTAGGCGACCCGGTAGTAACCGTGGCCATGTGCGTTCAGGACCGGTACCCCGTCGGAAAGCGAGCCGATCGCCTGCTCCGGCCCGGTAAGGAGCAGCTGGCGGACGTCATCGTAGTCGTGAAGCTTGCGCATGGCGAGAGGAACCATCCAGCTCTGCCCGATGGCCGAGTCCGCAGGGCGTTGCGGCAGGAAGGAGAACGGCTCCTGGCGTGCCCAGATCTCCTCACCACGAACGGCGACTTCGACCACCGGCAGCCCTCCTTGGAACACCCAGGTGTCCATCAAGGCCCGAACCGGTTCTCCGGTGACCTCCTCTAGCGCGTCCCAGAGGTCGGTGGTCTCGGCGTTCGAATAGCGGTACTTGTCCAAGTAGTGGGAGATGCCCTGGCGCATCCGGTCGGTGCCGAGATAGCGCTCGAGCATTCTCAGCACGCTGCCGCCCTTTTCGTAAGTGAGGACATCGAACATCGCGGCACAGTCCGCGGGCCTGGCAACCGCGTATTCGATCGGGCGCGTCGAGTGCAAGGAGTCGGTGGCCTGAGCGGCGGCCCGAAATATGCCGAAGGAATTCCATTTCCGCCAGGCGGGCTCGAAGTGGTCGGTGGTCAGGGTCTCCATGTACGTGGCGAAGGCCTCGTTTAGCCAGATGCCGTTCCACCATTTCATGGTGACCAGGTCGCCAAACCACATATGGGCGATTTCGTGTGAGACGACGTCCACGATGCGTTCCCGCTCGGGCTGGGACGAGGCCTGGGCGTCGACCAGGAGTGCGGATTCGCGGAAGGTGACCGCTCCAAGGTTTTCCATGGCCCCGAAGGCGAAGTCCGGGATGGCGATGAGGTCCAGCTTGCTGGCCGGATAGGGGATGGAGAAAAAGTCCTGGAGGAATTCGAGCGCGTGGGCGCCGCAGTCCAGTGCGAAGGTCGTCAACTTCTCCCAGCCCGGCCGGTGGATCACTCGGAGGGGCGTGTTGCCCACCATCCGTGGCTCGGTCGCCACCAGCGGTCCGACGACGAATGCAACCAGGTAGGTGGACATGGCCATGGTGGGCTCGAAACGTACCCGCTTGCGGCCGTCGCCGATCATTTCGCTCGACACCTCGGCGCCGTTTGAGACCGCAAGGTGGTTTGCATCGACTATCAGCTCTATTTCGAAGACCGCCTTCATGGCGGGCTCGTCGAAGCAAGGGAACGCCCGCCGAGCGTCGGTGGATTCGAACTGGGTCGTTGCGATCCAAACCGTGTTGCCATTGTCGTCTTTGAAGTTGGAGCGGTAGAAGCCGGCGAGGAGATCGTTGAGGATGCCGGTAAATGCGATCCTCAGGGTGGCCTGGCCCGGGCCGACAGGGGAGTCAAGGTCGAGCGCCACCATCTCGTTTTCCGGGTCGAAGGTCGCCGAGGCCGCGAGTTGGCCGCCAGGGGTCTGCACCACCGCAGAGGAGATCTCGAGATCGACGGCGTTCAGCCTGATCTCGCTGGCGGCCTCGGCCAGTTGCACGTCGATCTCCACCGTTCCGCTGAACGTCGCAGCCGCGATATCGGGCGCGAGAGAAAGGCGGTAGCGGGTCGGACGGATGGATTCGGATAGGCGATAGCTAGCGTTGCTCACCCGCCCCAACGTAGTTGATGGTGACGGCATTGGTGGTCGTTTGCCGAGCGCGCAGCCGCCGTACACATATCGCGGTGAGGGTTTACAAGCTCCGACCGGCCAGCTTGGGAGGTGCGCCACCGAGGCGTCGTCCGGTCGTAGCCTCCGGACTCCCGGTGAGTTGTCGAGTCGGGTCAGCTACGTGTTGAGCGGCCACCATGTCCTGGTGGAGAGCGAGCGAACTCTGCGGGCGCCGTCTGCGGTTTAAGCTGATTGGGTGGTGGCGCAGACGTTGCCAAGTGGAACGGGAGTTTGGCTTTGGCGATTATCGGGGTAGGGCACGCGATCGTGGATCTCTTCGTCGAGGCCGACCACTCGTTCCTGGATGCTCTTTCGCTCGAGCCGGGGACCATGGTGCTGGTGGAGACCTCGGAGACGGCGAGAATCCTGGAGCATCTCAGCGTGGTCAAGGCGACTTCGGGCGGATCGGCGGCAAACACGCTCGTGGGCGTGGCCTCCCTTGGCCGCGAAGCCTCCTTCATAGGCACGCTTGGAAGGGACGCCTTTGGCGAGACCTATGCCGCCGACCTGGCGGCAGCGGGCGTGAAGTTCGAGCCCGTGCACTACGGCGAAGACGGTGAGAGGACGGGCCATTGCGTGGTCGTCGTCACCCCCGAGGGGCAGCGAACCATGCTGACCCATCTCGGTGCCTCGACGGGAGTCGCCCGTGCCATGGAGGCGTTGCTGGAGGAGCCGACCCCGGGGATCGTCTATTTCGAAGGTTACGTTCTCGATTCCCCCGGTGCCGAGGCGGTTATGAACCGGATGCTTGCCAACCCCCTCGAAGGGCGCCGCATCGCCTTCTCGCTTTCGGACCGCAACCTCGTCGAGCGGCGCAAGGCGGAGATTTACCAGATGCTTCACTCCGGCGGGGTTGGCCTGGTGCTCGGGAACGAGGGGGAGGCCTGCGAACTCACGGGCACCGCCAACGCGGCAAGCGCCGTTGACCGCTTGGCCGAGCTCGTGCCCCAGGGCGCAATAACCCTGGGCTCAGAGGGAGCTCTCGTCTACTCCGGGTCCGAGCGGGTCGAGGTACCGGCGTTTTCGACCGAGGTCGTGGACACAACCGGTGCGGGCGATCTCTTCGCCGCCGGATACCTGGCGGCGGTGGAGAGCGGCGCGGATCTACGCACGAGTGGCGAACTCGGCTGCCTTTGCGCTGCCGAGGTTATCTCGCATTTCGGCGCCCGTCCCGCGGTGCGCCTAGCGGAGCTGGCCGGGGGCTTGCTCGGTTAGTGATGAAGATAGCGATCGGCGAGGCCGACCAGCGATGAGGCCAGCCACCGGCCGAGGGGATCTATGGCCGTCTTCAGGGCCTGGGGGTCTGATAGGAGCTCTTCGGCCAGCAGAAGTTCGGCGCGGTACGGCACTTCGAGCGAATGGTGAACATGACCTAGCTGCGTTTCGTGGAAGCTCGAATGGAGCAGTCCGGCCCGCTCGAAGATAAGAACGTCCCCCACGTTTGCCTGCTCCGGAAAAAGCTCCAGCGCGGCATCGAAGTCCGGTGCGGCGTCCTGCATTTGAAGGCGGAACGAGACCCCCATCTCCAACCCGGGCGGATCCTGCATCGGCTGCCCCATCCACCAGGACCGGTAGGCGCTCTGGCTGAAAGTCGACCAGGCGAAGGAGAGGTCCGCGCGTACCCGCGGCGGCTCCGGCTCCCCTGGAATCGTGTAACTGGCTTCGTAGTCGATGTCGCCGCCCCAGACATCGATAACCATCCGCTCATCGATGTCTGATTGCTCGAGCATCGAGTCCTCGACCGCTTCGCGGACGACGGAGACAAGCTCGAGGAGGACGTGATCTAGCATGTAGGAGTAAATCTAGCGGCGTAAGCAGGTGCCAGGCGTGTCTCGTGATTGGCTTTCCAGGAGGGTGATCGGCTACGCGCATCAGGGCGGTGCCCTAGAGGGGCCCTCATCGACCTTGTGGGCGATGTCCAGGGCTCTCGAATCCGGCCTGGGCGGGCTGGAGCTGGACCTGCATCGCACCCGCGACGGCGTTCTTGTGGTGATGCATGATGAGAGCGTCGACAGGACTTCCTCAGGCGAAGGCCTGGTTGCTCAGCTCACCTGGGACGAGCTGAGCGAGCTCGACAACGCCTACTGGTTCGTTCCCGGCAGCGGCGAGGCGACAACCGTTGGTGCCGGCCCGGGAAGCTATCCCTACAGGGGCCGGGCGCCTCGCGATCGCGCATTCGGTATCGCGCGCTTTTCGGAGGTGCTGGAGATCTTCCCCAAGGCGATCATCAACGTGGACATCAAGCAGGCACCTCCCAATGCCGAGCCCTATGAGGCACAGGTCGTGGAAGAGATCCTGGCCGCGCGCGCCGAGGATCGGGTGATGGTGGCCTCCTTCAGGGATTCCTCGCTATTCGCCGTACGCAAGCTCAACTCCGTCATCGCAACCTCGGCGGGCCCGGGAGAGGTGAGCGAGTTCTACTTCGCTCTGGTCTCGAGTCCTGCCTCAGCCGTGGCGATGGCCAAGTCCCTACCATTCGTCGCCTTCCAGATTCCTCGCTACTACGGCGAGATCGAGCTGGCCACCGAGGAGTTCATGGAGGCAGCCCATCGGGCGGGCAAGGCCGTGCACGTCTGGACCGTCAACGACGAGCGCGAGATGAAGGCTCTGGTCAAGCGTGGAGCTGACGGTATAGTTTCGGACCGCCCCAGCGTGTTAGCGAGCGTGTTGAAGGGGCTCGACTGCGGGTTCAGCCTTTCGTGATCGCGGCCACGTGTGTATCCGCCGCCCCCACCAGGCCC
Organism: Actinomycetes bacterium; assembly: GCA_021850605.1. GTDB lineage: Bacteria > Actinomycetota > Acidimicrobiia > Acidimicrobiales > Acidimicrobiaceae > Acidithrix. The sequence continues at coordinate 11,275 of JAJZLQ010000012.1, read as the reverse complement.
GGAGGCGGAAGGCTATGAAGATTCTCGTGGCAATGTCCGGCGGGGTTGACTCCTCCGTGGCGGCGATGCTTTTGAAAGAGGCCGGGCACGAAGTGGTCGGGGCGACGATGAAGCTCTGGGGCGGGGTCAGTGACTCGGGCTGCTGCTCGGTATCCGATGTCGAGGATGCCCGCCGGGTGGCCGCGCGAATCGGTATCGACCATCACATTTTCAATTTCACCGAGGAGTTTGAGGAGTCGGTGGTTGGCCACTACGTGGAGGCTCATGCGCGTGGCTTGACCCCCAATCCGTGCATTGAGTGCAATCGCAGGGTCAAGTTCGACCTTTTCATCGACCGTGCCGTCCGGCTCGGCTTCGACGGGGTGGCAACCGGCCATTATGCGCGTGTCGCCGAGGGGCCGGCGGGCCGGCTCCTGCTGCGGGGAATCGACGTCGCCAAGGATCAGTCCTACGTTCTTTCCATGCTCTCCCAGGAACGCCTGGAGCGGCTGCTGCTTCCTATCGGCGAGTTCAAAAAGCCCCGGGTTCGCGAGATCGCGGCGTCCGCCGGCCTGCCCACTGCGGCCAAGGCCGACTCCCAGGACGTCTGCTTCATCGCCTCCACGACCTCCCGCGTGGACTTCCTGTCCCGACGCACCGTCATGCACCCGGCACGCCTGGTCGCTTCCGGCTCCCGCCAGGTGCTCGGAGAGCTTCCCTCCATCGAAGCGGTAACCATCGGCCAGCGGCGCGGGCTCGGCACTGCCGGAGACTCCGCCCGCCGCTATGTGATCGAGGTCGACCGTTCGCGAGGGGAGGTGGTGCTGGGCACGGTGGAGGAGACTATGGTCAGCGAAGTCCGCTTCGCCGAGCCCACCTTCACCGGTGCTCCCATTCGCGCGGGTGAGGCGATCCAGTGCCAGACATCGGCACATGGTCGAGCCGCGGAGGCGGTCTATGAGCCCGGCCGTGCCGTCTTCGACTTTCCCGTGAAGAGAGTCGCGCCCGGACAGACAATCGCGTTCTATCGTGGCGATGAGGTTCTCGGTGCGGCGATCGTCGCCTGAGGCCCCCGGACGCGAACCCACAGACAAGCGGGAGGAATAGCATGCCGCCAGCGGATCCATCGCTCTCCCGGCAAGAGGCGGCAAGAAGGATGTCCTATCTTGCATCGCTGGTCAGGCAGTGGGACTTCGCCTATTACGTCCTGGACGCGCCCGAAGTCAGCGATTACGACTACGACCAGGTATACCGCGAGCTGGCTGAGCTGGAGCAGCGCTTCCCCGACCTCGTGGATGTGAACAGCCCGACACGCAAGGTATCGGGATTCGCGAGCGAGCTTTTCGCCTCGGTCGTCCATTCTGTGCCGATGCAGAGCCTCGACAACGTGTTCTCCCTCGACGAGCTCGACGCCTGGGCACAGCGGACCGTCCGCGGGCTGCGCGCGGCCGGCCTTCCGCTCGAGGCTGGTGCCTCTGAGATCGAGATGGCCTTCGAGCTCAAAATCGATGGTCTTGCCATGTCGATCACTTACGAGCATGGCGTGCTTACCCGTGCCGCGACGCGCGGAGACGGGGTGGTCGGGGAGGACGTGACCGCGAACGTCCTGACCATCGAGACGATCCCTCACCGGCTACCCGGAGGCTCGCCGCCCGAGCTGCTCGAAGTCCGCGGCGAGATCTACATGCCGGTCTCGGTCTTCAACCGGCACAACGAGGCGGTCCTGCGGGCGGCCGCCGAGGAAGAGGGTGACATCTCCGCCCATCGCGGCAAGATCTTCGCCAACCCGCGCAATGCAGCGGCGGGTTCCTTGCGCCAGAAGGACCCGCGTGTGACTCGAAGCCGGAATCTCTCCTTCTGGGCCTACCAGGTGGGCGAGGCCTCCACGGTGGAGTTCGACAGCCATCTCCATTCCTTGGATTACCTGCGCGGCTTGGGCTTTCCGATCAACCCGAACACCGAGCGGATGGTGGGCATCGAAGCGGTCGCCGCAAAGCTCGCCTACTGGGTCGAGAACAGGCACAGCCTGGACTATGAGATCGACGGGGCGGTCATCAAGGTCGACGCCTTCCGCGAGCGGGAGATGCTCGGATCCACCTCGCGCGCTCCCCGGTGGGCGATCGCCTACAAGTTTCCGCCCGAGGAGCGCACCACGCTTCTCCGGGCCATCAAGGTCTCCATCGGCAAGACGGGCCGGGCCACCCCCTTTGCCGAGCTGACACCTGTTTCGGTGGGAGGTTCGGAGGTGGGACTGGCCACGCTTCACAACTTCGGCCAGGTCGCCTTGAAGGACCTGCGTGAGGGGGACACGGTCATAGTCCGCAAGGCCGGCGACGTCATCCCCGAGGTGGTGGGCCCGGTGTTGAGCATGCGGCCGGAAGGGCTCGAGCCATGGGCGCCGCCGCAGCAGTGCCCGGTCTGCGGTGAGGCTCTCTATCGGGCCCCAGGCGAGGCCGACAGCTATTGCCCCAATTTCGAGTGCCCGGCCCAGGTGGTGCAGCGCATCGCCCATTTTGCGAGCCGGGGCGGGATGGACATAGAGGGGCTCGGGGAGTCGACGGTGCAGCGCTTCGTGGACGAGGGTCTCATAGCCTCCGCCGCAGACCTGTACTACTTGAACGCCGAAGATCTGGCCGGCCTGGAGCGCTTCGGGGAGCGCAGCATCCAGAACCTGCTCAGCGGGATCGAGGATTCACGCCACCGGCCGCTGGCGCGGCTGCTCGCTTCGCTGACCATACGCCACGTGGGCTCGGTGGCCGCCGAGGCCCTGGCCACCAGGTTCACGACGCTGCAGGCGCTGATGACTGCGGGCGAAGAGGAGATTGCCGAGGTCGAGGGTATCGGACCCACGATTGCCCGAGGGGTGGTGGCGTTCTTCCGTGACGCCAGGAATCTGGGAATGATTGAACGGCTTCTGGCGGGTGGCGTGGCGCCCTTGGCGCCCGAGGTAGGTGACGGAGGTCATGACCACTTGAAGGGGCGCAGTGTCGTTGTCACCGGGACCCTGGAGAACTACACCCGCGACGAGGCGGCCGATGCGATCAAGGCCGCGGGGGGGAAATTCGCAAATTCGGTGAGTTCAAAGACCTTCGCCGTCGTAGTGGGCAGGGAGCCCGGCGCCTCCAAACTGAACCGCGCGGTGTCGCTCGGAGTCCCGCGCATAGGTGAGGAAGCCTTCCAGCGCTTGCTGCAGGGGGATCTGGCGGTTGTGGAAACAAGCGTGCTCGATTGACTCCGCAGCTTGGGGCGGGTTATCGGCCGGGGGCGGCTGATCTAGGATGGTGGCTATGGCACAGCGGAGGCGCTGTAGGCGCGTACCCCTACCGGGCTAGTGATTGCGGTTGAAGCGACTCAGTGAGCATCTCGGAGCAGTCCTGTCGGGCAGGTATGTGTTGGTCGACCTGGTTGGCCAAGGCGGGTCTGGTGTCGTTTACCTGGGCCGCGACCTATCGCTCGGGCGCAAGGTCGCCGTCAAGCTCCTCCACGAAGGCTTGAGCGCCGATACCGCCTTCATCCGCCGATTCCATGCCGAAGCCAAAGCCGCCGCATCGCTCAATCACCCGAACATCGTTAAGGTTTTTGACTGGGGCGAGGCCGAGGGCTCGCCCTACCTGGTGTTCGAATTCCTCGCCGGGGGAACACTGCGCAACTTTCTTGACAGCGGCCAGCGCCTCAGCATCTCCCAGGCCGCCAAGATCAGCGGCGATGTGGCGGGAGCCCTCGCCTACGCGCATGCCCGTGGCTACATCCACCGAGACATCAAGCCATCGAACCTTCTCTTCGACGAGGAGGGAAGGATCAGAATCGCCGATTTCGGGATTGCCCGCGCGTTGTCGGAGGCCGCCTGGACCGAGCCTGTCGGGACGGTCCTCGGCACGGCGCGGTACGCCTCACCCGAGCAGGCGATGGGTAATGTGGCCAACCAGGCCGCCGACATATATTCCTTTGCCCTGGTGATGCTGGAGGCGGTTACCGGCGAGCTTCCCTTCGTTGCCGACACGACCCTGGGGACCCTGGTTGCCCGCACCAAGGACGACCTCTCCGTCCCGGAGCAGCTGGGCGAGCTTGCCCCTTTGATCCGGATGATGGGCAAAGTGGATCCGGTCGAGCGCTGGACCGCGGCGAAGATTGCCGAAGAGGCGGGCCTCATCCAGCGGACGCTTCCGGTTCCGGAGCCGCTCAAGGTGGAAAAGTTCTCACCTTCGGCCGCGGCTACCGATCCCCCGACTCAGGTGGCTCGTGTGGAGCCTGCCGATGTCGAGGCCCCGGTGGCGGCCGGACGGATCCAGGAGCTGGTCGTGGCTCCAAGTTTTTACGACCAGGACGACGGGTTGAACGGCCATGTTGTTCAGGGTCCGTCAGCGGACGCCACGGCCCGGATGGATTCGTTGCCCCCATCCGAGCCCGCCGGTGCCACGCAAGAGCCGGGCAAGGCAAAAGGCAAGGGGATCCTGGCCGGGCCGTGGCGCAAGCTAGGCCTGGCGCTTCTTGTCGCTATCCTCCTCGCCGCATCGGGGTATTTTGCGGCTTGGCGCCTCGAGTCGGCCGCAGTACCCAACGTCGTGTCCCGCACCCAGGCCGTGGCGGTCTCGATGATCAAGAAGGCCGGCTTCGGCCAGGGAAGTATTACTTGGATCCACTCACACACGGTACCCGAGGGGGAGGTTGTCTCCCAGTCTCCGACGGCGCGCTCGTCCCTCTGGAAAGGGACAAAAATCTCCCTGGTCATCTCGCTCGGTCCTCCGGATGTGCGGGTGCCAAGCGTGGTGGGTGATACGAAGGCGGCCGCCCAGGCTGCACTTTCGGCCGAGCACCTGTCCTATACGGAGACTGCCGCGTACTCCGAAACAGTCAATGCCGGTGACGTGATCTCCCAGGCCATGGCAGGCGAGATGGTGCGACCGGGGACTGCGGTGGCCATGGTGATCTCGGAAGGTCCTGCTCCACGGACCGTCCCGAACCTGGTCGGCGCGACTCAGGCCGCGGCCAGCGCCCAACTCGCGGCGATCCAGCTGGGCGTGACGGTGGTGCAGGCCTACTCCAACACGGTCAATTCCGGCGTGGTCATGTCCCAAAGCGTGGCGCCGGGAAACAAGGTGGCGCGCGGCACGGCCATCACCATCACCGTTTCGCAGGGTCCCCATATGGTGACGGTCCCTAACCTGCTCGGTGCGACGCTATCCCAGGCCGAGGCAACGCTCAAGCAGATTGGCCTGACGCTCGTGCTCTATTCCGGCTCCAATCCGTCCGGTGCTTCGCAGGTGACGGGGCAGCTTCCCGTGCCGGGGAAGGTCGTACTCTACGGGTCCCAGGTCATCGTCGCGACACAGTGAGCTCTGGGGTCAGGCGGTGATCTCCTGGATTCGCTTCGCCACGTCGCTGGGGTTTAGCCCGTCCGGGGAGACCGCGCCCTGCAGTGACATCAGCTTGGTGAAATCACCGGTGATTCGGATGCGGCCGTTCATGAAAGCAGCGATGGCGGCCTGGGTATCGAGGTTTACCAAGATGCTCTTGGCGGTCTCGTAGTCGATCCGCACCGTGATCTCGGCATCGGCGAGCTCACCCAGTTCGATGTCGAGGAAGCCCTGGCTGGTGTCGATATAAGTCTTGAGCTCACCTTCGCCAAAAGGTATGTCCGTGACAACCTGGTTCATGCGGATCTCGAAGTCGGCGGCCGGCTTTCCATGCTCGTCGACGTGGGCTTGGCGCATCTCGCGCACCTTATCGATCCATTCCTGGGAGAGGAACTGGTACTTTTCCACCCGGCAACCTCCACTGCTGCATAAATTCTAGGCGCCTATGGCGTGTTGGCTCAGTGCGCAACCCCGACGGGAGGATGCGCGGAACCCGGGGGCGGTGATAGCGTGGCCCTTCGATCCTCCGGCTCCATGGCCGGCACGAGTGTGAGGTGGGAATGGCCGATCAAGCGGGTTTTGATGCTCCTCGCAGGCACCGGGGCGCGCCCGGCAGCCGGAAGGTGCTTTTCATCCATGGCTTCACGGGGGCCCCGGCCACGCTGGAACCCCAGATCGAGGCAGCCGCCGCAGCGGGATACGACCTCTACGCCCCCCTCCTGCGTGGGCACGGAACCTCGCTGGATGACATGGTACCTACCCGGTACGAGGACTACCTGGACGACGCGCGGAGGGCTATGGACGATCTGGCCGGTGGTGAGTCGTCCGTCATGGTTGTGGGGATCTCAATGGGCGGGACCCTGGCGATTGATCTTGGCCTCTCGGACTCGCGGGTGGAACGGATGGTTCTCATCAACCCCCTGGTGCTTCCTCCCGCCGATAGTTATCTGACGCTTCTGGACCAGCTGCTGGAGGCGGGCGTCGAGGTGGCCCCGGCCGTCGGTTCCGATATCGCCGACCCCGAGGTCAGGGAGGCCTCCTACGACGGCTCTCCGATCCGAGCCGCACGTAGCCTCTTTTTGAACACTGCGCGAGTGGCGCCCCGCGTCGGCGAACTGAAAATGCCGATTCTTCTTTTCAGCTCACTACAGGACCACGTGGTTCCGGTGGAGTCCGGGGAATACCTGGCCGCCCAGGCCGCATCGGTCAAGCGGGTGGTTCTGGAGCGTTCGTATCACGTGGCGACGCTGGACTACGACAAGGAGCTGATAACGCAAGAGATGCTGGACTTCCTCGCATCCTGAGGCGCTGGTCCGGCTGGGACGCCGGCCATTGGAGGGCCATAGGCTGTATTGCATGTCTTCCGACCAGATTTCTCGTGATGAGACGCTCCATATCGCACACCTGGCCCGGTTGGCGATTACCGACGAAGAGGCCGATCTCTACTCCCGGCAGCTTTCTGCGGTGCTTGCCCACGCGCGCGACATAGGTGCCCTGGACATCGCCGGTGTGGAGCCGACTATGCACGCCGTTTCCATGCGCAACGTCATGCGCGAGGACGTGGTGGCCGACTCCCTCGATCGCGAGGAGGTACTGGCCTCTGCGCCTAGCTCGGAGGCGGGCATGTTCCTCGTTCCCCGCATCGTGGGGGAGGAGTGACCGTGGCAATTGTTGATATGACCGCCCGGGAGATGGCTTCCGCGGTGCGCAACCGAGAGCTCTCCGCCACCGAGGTCGTGGAGGCACACCTGAGCGAGATCTCCGCTCATGACCGTGAGGTCGCCGCCTTCCTGCTCGTCCTGGCGGACGAGGCTCGCCATCGGGCGCGGAGCATCGACGAGGCGATCGCCCGCGGCGAGGAGGTTGGACCCCTCGCAGGTGTGCCCATTGCCGTAAAGGACAACATGACCCTGCGTGGAGTGGAGACCACCTGCGCCTCCCGAATTCTGGCGGGCTGGCGGCCACCGTACACGGCAACGGTTGTGCAGAGGGTTGAGTCGGCGGGCGCGATCGTCATAGGCAAGACCAACCTGGATGAGTTCGCCATGGGTTCGTCGACCGAGAACTCGGGCTTCTTCCCCACCCGGAACCCCATCGACCTCTCCCGCGTGCCAGGCGGATCCTCGGGCGGAAGCGCCGCGGCGGTGGCGGCCAGGTTTACTCCCCTGGCACTCGGCTCCGACACCGGGGGCTCGATCCGGCAGCCTGCATCGCTTTGCGGCGTGGTGGGTGCCAAGCCCACCTACGGCCTGGTTAGCAGGTATGGTCTCATCGCTTTCGCGTCTTCGCTGGACCAGATCGGCCCGTTCGCCAGAAGCGTCGAGGATGCCGCCGCCCTGCTTTCGGTGATCGCATCAAAGGACCCCATGGATTCGACCTCGCTCGGCGTGGGCTTCGACGCTGCGGGTATCGGTGAGGGCGTTCAGGGAATGCGCATCGGCGTTGTCGAGGAGATGCTCGATGGCGTCTCCTCCGGTGTGGCCTCGGTGCTTGATTCCGCCATTGCGGCCCTGGAAGCCGCAGGGGCAGCCGTGGAGAGGGTCTCCGTGCCGGCGGCACGCTACGGGTTGTCGGCCTACTACCTGATTGCCCCCGCCGAGGCTTCTTCAAATCTGGCCCGCTTCGATGGTGTGCGTTACGGCCTACGCGTAGAGGGCGAGGACATCACCGAAACCTACCTGCGCACTCGCGAGAGGGGCTTCGGCGCCGAGGTGAAGCGGCGAATAATGCTCGGCACCTACGCATTGTCGGCCGGCTACTACGACGCGCTCTACGGGAAGGCACAGCAGGTGAGGACACTCATCGCGCGGGACTTCGCCGCGGCCTACGAGCATTTCGACGCGCTGATCTCGCCAACCTCGCCCACGGTGGCGTTCCGCTTCGGAGAGCGCTCCGATCCGCTTTCAATGTACATGTCCGACGTGTGCACCATACCCTCGAACCTCGCCGGGCACCCGGGCATGAGCGTCCCCTTCGGCCCCGCCGAGAACGGCATGCCAGCCGGCGTTCAGGTTCTCGCCCCCGCCCTGCGCGAGGGCGTGATGTTCAGGGTGGCCATGGCCCTCGAGGCGGCGGCCTTGGAGGCGGCGGTGCCGGAGTGGGCCAAGGCCGCCGGCTCTGGCGGCGCGGCTTAGCCGCGGTTGGGGAACGGAAGGATGCCTGCTTTGTCGCTCGAGGACAAATACCTGATAACTGTAGGGCTGGAGGTTCATTGCGAGCTTCGCACCTCCACCAAGCTGTTCTGCGGATGTGCGAACGTCTTCGGATCGCCTCCCAATACCAACATCTGCCCGGTGTGCCTGGGGCTACCGGGTGCGCTGCCGGTTTTGAACCGTCGCGCGGTCGAATATGCGATCGCCATCGGTCTCGCCCTGAACTGCGACATTCGCCGCAGTGTCTTTGCGCGCAAGAACTACTTCTACCCGGACATGCCCAAGGATTTCCAGATCTCCCAGTACGACGAGCCGATATGCGTCGAGGGATATCTGGAGCTCCCGGTGGCCGGGAAGCGGGTGGGGATCGTGCGGGCCCACATCGAGGAGGACACCGGAAAGACCACCCACGTGGGCAGTTCCGGGCGCATTCAGGGAGCCGATTTCTCACTGGTTGACTACAACCGCTCAGGGATCCCGCTGGTGGAGATAGTCTCCGCACCTGATATGGAGAGCGCCGAGGAGGCCCGCGAGTACGTCTCCGAACTGCGTTCGATCCTCGTAGCCACGGGTGCCACCGACGGAAAGATGGAGGAGGGTTCCATGCGGGTGGACGCCAACGTGTCCGTCCGCCGCAAGGGGACCGAAGAGCTGGGCACCAGGTGCGAGATAAAGAATCTCAACTCCCTGCGTTCCCTTGGCCGCGCCATCCAATACGAGGCGCGCAGGCAGATGGAGATCGTCGAGGAAGGCGGGCGTGTGCGCCAGCAGACCCGCCACTGGAACGAGGACCAGGGCGTCACTTCGTCCCTGCGCTCCAAGGAGGAGGCGAACGACTACCGCTACTTCCCCGAGCCCGATCTGGTGCCGCTCGAGCCTTCGAGCGAGATGGTCGAGCTGGTGCGCGCCGAATTACCGGTGCTGCCACCCGCGCGCCGGGCTGCACTGTCGGATCTGGCCGGCGGAAAGCCGAATCGGTCGGAGCTGGAGCAGATCGGCACCTGCATCGGCCTGGATCTGGATGGCTTCGTAAGCTCTGCGGCCGAGGCGGGTCTGCCATTCAAGCTCGCGCTGTCGAGAGCCGCCAACGAGCTTGCCGCTCTGGTCGGCGCGGGGGAGGCGCTCTCGCCCGAAGCCTTTGTGGGGGTCTTGAAGGCGGAGGACTCGGGAAGGCTTTCCGCCACTCAGGCCAAGGCCGTAATGGCCAGGCTTGCGGAGACGGGAGGAACCGTCGAGGAGGCCATTACCGCGCTGGGGTTCGTGGGCCTTACCGACGATGAGGTCGGGTCTCTGGTCGACAGGGTGACTGCAGAGCACCCCAACGAGTGGGGCCGCTATATGGCCGGGGAGAACCAGCTGGCAGGATTCTTCATCGGAGCCGCCATGAAGGCCTCCGGAGGCAAGGTCAACGGGCGGGTCTTCTCGGCCTTGCTGGCAGGGAAGCGGGAAAGCGCCCGGAGCTGAACAGCTCCGGCGCCGCTTCGGCTGACATCGGAGAAGCAGGGCTCACGACCTTTGGCCCCGGCGATGCGGCACGGCACTCGGGTATGATCGTCGTGTGCAGGTGCTTCGCCTGGGGCGCGACGCACTGGGACCCAGTGCCGAGAGCCGAGCCGCAGTTGTCGCCGGAACGGCGATCGTCGTTGGCGTGGCGGCACTTCAGTGGATGTATGTGGTGGGTCCGCTACTTCACTCGCGGCCGCTGGTCTGGCAGGACTCGCTTGATTACATCCGGCTCAGCTCGGCCCCGCTGCGAGATCTCTTCACGCGTTCGCGCCCGCCACTCTACCCTTACCTGATACGCCTGCTTGGGCATGGGCGCCGGATGCTTCTCGCCCAGGGCGTGTTCTCGGCCTTCTCTTTCGACGTGCTGGCCCTCGCGGTGTTCCGGCGCGTCGGCCGCGGCTGGTTCCGCTACCCGGTGGCCGCCTTCATCGCCTGCATGGCCGTGGCCCAGTCCATCTCGCTCTGGGACTACTCCATCCTCACCGAAAGCTTCACCCTCTCGGTGAACGCGCTTGCCTTGGCAAGCTGGGTCGGCCTGCGCGGGTCCCGACTTCTTGTGCCCGCTCTGGGCCTCGCGACCTTCGCCGGTGTGCTACTCAGGGACTCGGAGGTGATGCTCTTCGGACTCCTCGCGGTCGGTCTCGTACTATTCGGCCTTTACGACAAGCCCGAGCGCCGACTCCAGTGGGCGGCTGCCGTCTGCGTCGCCGCGGTGTCCCTTGGCGCGCTCTACGTGGCCGTGGGGACCAAGCGGACCTCGGTCTATTTGAAAGACGTGTTCTATGTGAGGATCTTTCCCTTCCCGGAGCGGGTGGCGTGGTTCAGCGCCCACGGCATGCCCGACGCTCAGGCGATCGACGCGCTGGCGACTGCCACTCCTGCGCGGGCCGGGTACGCGAAGGTGGTCATCTACCATGCCGCGGATCCGGCCTTCTCATCCCTGAATGTCTGGTTCCGCCACTCCGCCTCGCGTGAATACCTGCTCTACCTCGCCACTCATCCCGGCTATGTCTTGTTCGAGCCTTTCCAACAGCCGACGCAGTCCTTCAATTCGGTTTCGTCCAACGTGCGCGGCTACGCACCCCGGGGCCAAAGCTACCCCCGGCTGATCGACGAAATCGTCTTTCCTCCCGGATGGCTGCTGGTGGCGGGTGCGGCGGTGGCGGCTTCGCTGATAATCGGCGACGATGCCGACGAAAGGCTCCTGGTCCAAGCCCTGGCGCTGATGGCGGTGAGCATCGTTCTCACGCTGATCGTCTGGCATGGCGAGGGCCAGGAGATCGC
>JAJZLQ010000075.1 GCA_021850605.1 Actinomycetes bacterium | reverse complement strand
CCGGCACCCTCGTGCCCCCCGACCATGGGCAGCGCGGCGGGTAGGTCTCCGGTAAGCAGGTGCTCGTCGGAGTGGCACAGACCGGAGGAGGCGAGCTTTACGCGCACCTCTCCGGGAAGCGGGTCGCCCAGCTCGACCTCCTCCACGCTCCACTCCTTGCCGACCTCCCATAACACCGCTGCTTGCGTCTTCATGGCAAGCCCTCCTCATGTTTCAAGACCACGCGAGGCCGCTTCCCGGCCTCTTAGCACCGAATAATAGGCCTTCCACCGCCGGGGGTGGGGGCAAACCGGCCGTGACTCAGCCGAAGGAGCCGTGGCGCCCCTTGCCCTCCACGAAGCGCTCAGCCATTGCCGACATCACATCCCTGACTGAGACGGTGCCGTGCTGGTACTCGTTGCGCAGCGCCTCCTCCAGCCCCATCTGCAGCCCCTCATAGGTGGAGGCGCGGTCCTGGAGCATGCAGACCTCGGGAAAGGAGGCGATCTGATGAGCCAGTTCTTTTGCCGCTGCAAGCGCCTCCCCCTTGGGCACCACCCGGTTAGCCAGGCCTATTGCCAGCGCCTCGGCCGCCTCCACCGGTCTTCCGGTCAGGATGAGGTCCAGCGCGCGTCCAAGGCCGACGATGCGTGGCAGCCTGATCGTACCGCCGTCGACGAGAGGTACTCCGAAGCGACGGCAGAAGACCCCCAGGACGGCGTCTTCGGCGACGACACGCATGTCGCACCAGAGAGCCAGCTCGAGGCCGCCGGCCACGGCGTATCCTTCGACGGCTGCGATGACCGGCTTGGCGAGCACCATCCGCGTGGGGCCCATCGGCCCGTCCCCGTGGCGTTCGAAGCGGTTACCCTCGCCCCGAGCGAGCGCAGCCAGGTCGGCTCCGGCGCAGAAGGTGCCTCCATTGCCGCTGAGGACGGCCACCTTGGCCGACGGATTTGCTTCGAACTCCCTGAATGCGTGAGCCAGCTCCTCGGAGCATGCCCGGTCGACCGCGTTCCTGACCTCCGGGCGATTGATAGCGATCAGGGTTACCTCGCCGTCCTGGGTTGTTTCGACAAGGGACAATGCCGCCTCCTAGATCTCATCCCGCAAGGCGCGGCGCAGTACCTTGCCCACTGCGGATTTTGGCAATGGCCCGGAGAAGCGGATCTCCTTGGGAACCTTATACCCCGCCAGATTTCTGCGCGCATAGTCGCGAAGCTCCTCCTCGGTCGCCTGCTTGCCGGGACGAAGCGTCACGAAGGCGACAACCGCCTCGACCCAGGTGGGGTCGGGCCGTCCAACCACCCCGCATTCAGCAACAGCAGGGTGCGAGAGCAGCACGTCCTCCACCTCGCGGGGGTAGACGTTGTAGCCGCCGCTGACGATCATGTCCGAGGCGCGGTCGACGAGATGCAGATAACCCCTCTCGTCGAAGTACCCGAGGTCGCGGGTGCGAACCCTGCCAGGGGATATGAAGGTTTGAGAGTTGAGCTCGGGAGCGTCGAGATAGCCGGCCATGACGAAGGGGGACTCCACGGTTATTTCGCCGGTCTCGCCGGCGGCAAGCTCCGCCCCATCCTTGCCAAGCACCCGGACCCGGGCGTCGACGGAAGGGACGCCGGCGGAGCGGAGCAGCTCGGAATCGCCTAGGTGGTCCTCGGGGGCGAGCACGGAGATGGCCAGCGGAGCCTCGGTCTGACCGTAGTACTGCGTGAAAATCGGACCAAGAGCGGCCAGGGACTCGCCGATGGTCGCGGCCGGCATCGGCGAGGCGCCGTAGATGATCGACTTGAGCGCAAGTCGGTCTCGGTCGAGCCGGGCGCCGGTCATGAGCATCTGCAGCATGGTTGGCACCAGCGAGGCGTGCGTCACCCCCTCGGATTCGCACGCATGCAGGTAGGCGCCGGGGTCGAAGCCGGGGAGCACGTGCGCCCGGCCGCCACGCAGCCAGAACGGGAGCACGAAGGTGCCCGAGGCGTGAATGAGCGGCGCCGCGTGCACCATGACGTCCTCTCGCATAGGGAAGACCAGGTTGGCCATGATGTTGGCGACCACTCCCGCGTAGCTTGCCTGAGTGTGTAGAGCGGCCTTCAAGGTTCCGGTCGTGCCGGAGGTGTAGAGGGCGAGGATGGGGTCCGAAGCCGCGTATGGGAGCCGGGGGCGATCGGCGCTGGCCCGGCCGGCGAGTTGGAGAAGGTCCGGCTTTCCAGCCGGGTTGGGGCCCAGCGAGTAGAGCTCGAGGCCGTCGAGCGCCGCCTCCAGCTCAAGAGCGCGTTCGGTCAGCTCGGGTTGAAAGACAACCCGCCTCACGCCGGCGCCGGCCACCATGGAGATGTGCTCGGCGGCGGCGAGCCGCGCATTCAGCGGGACCCGGGTGAGGCGGGCCTTTACCGCGGCGAAGTCGAGCGCCACGGTGTGTAGATGGTTGCCGAAGAGGATGCCGACTCGCTCGAGCTCCTCGAAGCCAACCCCCGCCATGGCGTTCGCAACGCGGCTGGAGAGCTCGTCGACCTCCGCGTAGGACATGCGACCGTCGGGGGCGGACACGGCGATCCGCGGGCCGAAGTGACGGGCACCGGCTTCGATCATCTCGACTGTAAGCATTCCTGCCCTCCTGGTGGGCCTTCCGGACCACGGCCCAAAGCTACCAGCGGGCAGCCCGACGGGTCAGGGCGGCCCGAAAATGAGTAGTCCCGCCCTACCCGGAGTCCGGCGCCGGGTGCGGGGGATAAGGTTGAAACGGTTGCCGGATCCCGTGGGGAGCGTGTGTTGAATTCCTTTGTCCACCTGCATAATCACACCGAGTACTCGATGCTTGACGGAGCTGCGAGAATCGGGGATGCGCTGGACAAGGCGGTCAAGGATGGCCAACCGGCCATGGCCATCACCGACCATGGAAACATGTACGGGGTGCTCGACTTTTACAAGGAGGCCAACAGGCGGGGCGTCAATCCGATCATCGGAATCGAGGCCTACATGGCCGGTGGGAGCCGCTTCGAACGCCCAGCCCGGCGCGGGCGGATGGACGACTCGCTGGATGGCGAAGGAGGAGCCGAAAAGCTCTACTACCACATCATCCTGCTGGCGGAGAACAATGCCGGCTACAAGAACCTGATCAAACTGGCCTCGCTGGCCTACCTCGAGGGCTACTACTACAAGCCGCGCCTGGACTACGAGCTGCTGGAGGCAAACCACGAGGGGATCATCGCCACCACGGGGTGCCTGGGGGGCCTGGTGCTCCAGTCATTGATCCGAGACGATAAGAAGGGCGCGTGGGAACACGCCTCGCGGCTGAAGGACATCTTCGGCCCCGAGAACCTCTTCGTCGAGCTGCAGGACCACGGGCTGGCCCTACAGAAGAAGACCAACCCCCTTTTGGTCGAGCTCGCCAGAGACCTCTCACTCCCTCTGCTTGCCACCAACGACGCGCACTACACCCACAGGGAGGACCACAAGGCCCACGACGCCCTCCTGTGCGTGCAGACCGGCGCAACCATGAGCGACGAAAAGCGCTTCCGCTTCGAGGGCGAGGAGCACTACATCAAGAGCGCCGCGGAAATGCGTACTCTGTTCTCCGAGGTGCCAGAGGCCTGTGACAATTCGCTTGCCATCGGTGAGCGCTGCAAGGTCGAGATCGAGTTCGGCAAGCCCAAGCTCCCCGAGTTCCCGGTTCCCGAGCGCTTCAGGCTTGACGCCTACGAGGACTCCTCCGCGGCCTATCTACGCCACCTTGCCTATGAGGGGGCCAGGCGTCGCTACGGCGAGGAACTTTCCACGGAGGTTGTGGAACGTCTCGACTACGAGCTGTCGGTCATCGCCGACATGGGCTTCAGTGCCTACTTTCTCGTGGTCTGGGACCTGATCCGCTTCGCCAAGGAGAAGGGGATCAGGGTGGGTCCGGGCCGAGGCTCCGCGGCCGGCTGCTGCGTGGCCTACTGTCTCAACATCGTGGACCTGGATCCGATCCGCTACGATCTTCTCTTCGAGCGCTTCCTCAACCCCGGGCGCAAGCAGATGCCCGACATCGACATGGACTTCGACGAGCGTTACCGCGGCGACATGATCCGTTATGCGGCCGAGCGCTACGGCTACGACCATGTGGCCCAGATAATCACCTTCTCCACCATCAAGGCCCGCGCCGCTGTGCGCGACGCCTCCCGGGTGCTCGGTCTTCCCTACGCGCTTGGCGACCGGATCGCCAAGGCCATGCCACCCTTGGTGATGGGGCGCGACACTCCGCTACACGCTTGCTTCGAGTTGACCCCTGGTTATGAAGACGGCTACAAGGTCGCCGCCGAGCTGCGCGAGATGGTCTCGGCGGACCCCGAAGCCAAGACGGTGGTCGAGGTGGCCCTAGGACTTGAGAACCTGCGTCGCCAGGACGGGATCCACGCGGCGGCGGTGGTGATTACTCATGAGCCGCTCACCGAGTACTTGCCCATTCAGCGAAAACCCGACGCGGGCGCATCGGTCGAGTCCGCGCCGATCGTCACCCAGTATGAAATGCACGGGGTCGAGGAGCTCGGCCTGCTCAAGATGGACTTCCTGGGCCTTAGAACCCTGAGCGTCATCGAGAGGGCGCTGGACCTGATTCAGGAGACCACCGGGGTCCGCCCGGACATCGACAACGTCGACCTGGCGGACGAAAAGACCTTGGCGATGCTGCGGGAGGCGGATTCCATCGGGGTCTTCCAGCTTGAAGGCAAGCCGATGCGGGCGCTGATGAAGTCCCTCGCGCCGACCGGCTTCGAGGACGTGGCGGCCCTGGTGGCACTGTATCGCCCCGGACCCATGGCCGCGAATATGCACAACGATTACGCGGACCGCAAGAATGGGCGCAAGCCGATCGCCTATATCCACGACGACCTGCGGGAAATCCTCTCCGACACCTACGGGCTGATGATCTACCAGGAGTCGGTGATGAGGGTCGCGCAGAAATTCGCGGGCTATTCCCTGGCCGAGGCGGACAACCTGCGCAAGGCGTGTGGCAAGAAGATTCGCGAGCTGATCAAGGTCGAGCGCGAGAAGTTCGTCGTCGGCTGCGTTGAAGAGGGCTACGGCGAGCAGATCGGCACGGCGCTTTTTGACATCATCGAGCCCTTTGCGGACTACGCATTCAACAAGTCGCACTCCTACGGGTACGGCCTGGTCGCCTTCCAGACCGCCTACCTGAAGGCCAACTTCCCAGCCCACTACTTGGCGGCTCTGCTCACCTCGGTGAAGGACGACAAGGACAAGACGGGCCTTTACCTCGGCGACGCCAAGGAGCACGGTATCGACATTCTCGTGCCCGACGTCAATGAATCGAGGGCCGACTTCTTTCCCATCATCTCGGAAGGGGGATCGGCCATACGCTTCGGGTTGTCCGGGGTTCGCAACGTCGGTGAGGGGGTGGTAGGGCAGATCATCGCAGAGCGCGAGGCCAACGGCCCGTATCGGGATTTTGCGGACTTCCTGGCCCGCTCGGACGTATCCGTCCTCAACCGGAGAGCGATGGACTCCCTCATCCGCGCGGGGGCGCTGGACTCCTTCGGCCATACTCGCCGGGGCCTCATTGAAAGCCTCGACTCCACGCTGGAGCGGGTGATGCGCAAGCGCAAAGAGGACAAGGACGGCATTATGGGGCTTTTCGACTCCGGTGCGGAGGAGGACGCCGGCGGACTCGGCTTCGAGGTGGTGGTGCCGGCTTTGCCCGATGATCGCGCAGCCCTTCTCTCCTTCGAGAAGGAGATGCTCGGCCTCTACGTATCGGACCACCCGGTGGCCGCTTACGTTCGGGCGCTCTCGCGCCGGGTGGATTCCAAGCTTGGCGACCTGGGCGAGCCGGGGGGTTCGTCGTCGGAGGTGATGGTTCTCGGTGGCGTGGTGACTGCGCTCTCGCGCCGGTACACCAAGCGGGGAGAGCTCATGGCCAGCTTCGTCCTGGAGGATCTCTCGGGCTCCATCGACGTTTTCGTCTTCCCCAAGACCATGGCCGAATACGGAGCGATGCTGGCTGACGACAAGGTCGTACTGGTAAAAGGGCGCATCAATCAACGCGAGGACGAGCGTACCTTCGTCGCCATGTCGATTGAGGAGGTCGAGGCCGCCGCAGCTGAAGAGGCGCTGGAGATCCGTCTCGATCCTGGCCAGGCAACCCGGGCCCTCCTGTCGCGGATACGTTCAGTTCTCGTTAACCACCCAGGTCGCACAGGGGTTCTGCTGCGCGTCGGGGAGAACGCATTCGATCTTTCGCCCGAGTTGAAAGTGGCGGTGGATTCCGGTTCTCTGATTGGCGAATTGAGGGAGTTCCTGCGACCCGAGTCTCTGGTTCTTTAATTCGTAAATCCACAAACCAACGACCCCGCTGAGCTGGGAGTGCTCGTGGCTGGAGCAGGTGGTGGCGCCCCGGAGGGAGCTCCGTCGGCCCACGCAAGTAGGCCGGTCGGCTAGGCTGGAACTTGCGAAATCGAGAATCCGGGACCCGCTGAGGAGCTAGCTGCCTTATGTCCATCGAGATCAATACCCGCGACTGCGCTGTGCTCTCCGACTCTGAATTGTCAGTTATGGCTGACCTTTCGGAGGCGGCTGGCTCGAGCTTTGACATCGGGTGCCTTTCCAAGGCGCGCGAGGAGTGGGTGCTGGTCACCGACGTCCGCAAGGACGACAAGTTGACAGGCTACGCCTTCTACACGCTCGAGCGCATCGGCGGCACGCCCGCCATCGTGGTGGGGATCATGCTTGCCGAATCGGGGCCCAACTCCCGCGAGACGATGCTGGCAATCCGCGAGGGCCAGTTCCGCAAGGCGCTGCTGGCTTTCCCCGACGAGGACGTCCTGGTTGGCACCAGACTAACCGATCAGGGTGGCTTTGAGATCTTCGAGGGTCTGGTGGACATAGTGCCACAGCCCGGCCACAAGCCGAGTGGGGAGGAGCGCGCCTGGGCGCGCCGCCTGGCCCGGCGTTTTGGTGGTGAGCACCGCATCGACGACAGGTCATTTGTGCTTACCGGGACCGGCGAAACCATCGGCTACACCGCTTACGTTCCCCCCGCACCGTCGGCGCAGTTTGCGGGCTTTGGTGATTTCTTCGTCGGGCTGGATGCGGAGCGCCGTGACTCCCTGATTGCCCTGGGCTGGATCATGGCCGAGGAGCTGGCCAAGTACTCCGGCTTCGACGACTGATCTCCGCGGCGTTCTAGCGCCACCGAGGTTGAGTCACGGCTGGCACCGGCTGGCTGGTGAGCCGTGGTCGACCAGGGTGCCGGTGGGCTCTTGGAGTAGTTCGCCTGGCTTCAAGCCGGTCAATCGGCACACGTAAATATTGCTGCCTCGCGCGACCAGGTGGGCTTGGGGAAGTCGCGCAATTCGCGCGGCATACGGAGCGATGGTACCGCGGGGAAGCAAGGTTATGCCGTACTTGGCGGCCAGGATGATCTCCATGTCGGCGGAGCAGACCGGGATGTTTTCGCCTGTGGCGATCCAGGGGAATACGTTAGCCCTGCCTGCAAAGCGGCCGATGACCGTCGCGGTGGCGACGACTTCCGTCGAGGGTGGGGGGGAGACGCGGCTCAGAACCGCCGCTGCATCTGGTGGGATCACCAGCCAGTTGGCCGGGATGCCTACATCGTAGGCGAGGCCGGCGACACCGATGGCGATGGACATCAACGTGAGTACCGGAGCAGCCGCCACAGACAGCCGTGGATTTCGGCCGCGCACGGCCCCGGCGATCCATGCCGCCACAATTGGGAAGGCCGCCAAAAGGAGCATCGACTCGGGGTAGTTCTGGAACCCCGACTGAAGCGTGATGAACGAGGTCGTGAGCTGCAGGCCGTTGGCGGCGAGGGCCACCACCGCGGCGCCCAGGGCAGGCGGGAACAGCAGGCCGATGATGCCTGAGCTGGCCAAGATCGTGCCCAGGTAGCCGGCGCGGCCGGCCAGGGTCTTCAGCGGGGTGACCGGGTGGGTGACGATGCCCACCAGGATCGTGAAAAACGAGGGATTCGCGGAACGGGCGAGATAGCCGTATGACGGCCCGAGTGGAGTGCCCTGGTGCAAGTTGAGGGCCATTATCAGAACCAGCCAGGCGGCGCCCAGGATGGTCACGCCGGCTCCTGCTCTGCGCAGGGATTTCATGGCCAACATGCCCAGACCAAGGCCGATCACGAGCAGAGCCGACTCGGATCCACTGAGGAGCGCGATGGCAAGGCCAACCCACGGAAGCAGCTTGCGCCGTTCCCAAAAACCGACCAGCCCTAGGACGAGTCCGATCGTCGCAATGGGCTGCATATGGAAGTCGAATGAGTCGGCCTCCCATGCCAAGGGGTTGGCCATGACCAGGAGCATTACCGAACCCACAATTAACAGACGGGGGGCGGTTCCTTGCATCTTGCGTTCGGTCTCGGTAATCGCGAAATTTATCACCAGGAACGTGGTTATGGCGATGGCCAATGCCTGGACGACCAGGAGCGAGAGGGCCGACGGAAATACGACCCGCACCAGGGCTAAGGGCCATGTCATGAGGTTGAACTGGTCGTGCAGGTAGAAGTGGGGGTAAAGCGTGTTGTACGGGTTGGCGTGGCCGGAAGCGATGAGTTTTGTCGCTTGATTGATGATGCCGAAGTCGATTCCGAGGTCGTAGTGGCGGAAGCGGTTGACGGAATAGACGAGCATGGCCAGGAACTGGGCAAGAGACGCCAAAAGTCCCAGCCCCTGTAACCAGCGCCGCATAACCGTGGATTCCTTTACTCTGGCCTGACCGGTGCTGAGTGGCAACTGGCGGACGCGCGTTTTCGTCCCGGGCCCCCGACTCGACCGATGCTAGCGGCCAAGACAAGGTCGGCGCCAGGCGGCAGGGCTTCCAGGGAGAATGTTCTGTAATCAATTCACTATGTGAAGAGCAGAAGGTAGCGTATAGTGTTCATCGATCGGGGGCTGAGGTTGAGTATCGCGGAACAGCGCAGGAGGCTGGGGTTCAGCCAGGAGGAGTTTTGTCAACGCCTGGGTATTTCCCGTCCCGCCCTCTCGGCAATCGAGCGCGGGAAGGAGCAACCGCGCGTTGG
>JAJZLQ010000093.1 GCA_021850605.1 Actinomycetes bacterium | reverse complement strand
TGCCACGTTCGCTGGGTTCGAGCCAGTACCCCTTGCCATGGGGCGTGGCGGCCATCCCGACGATCGGCTTGTTCAGGGTCATGCCCCCGGTGGAGCCGTAGAAGTTGGCATTCCCGAAGCTGAAGATGCCCCCGTCAGCGGCAACCAGCCAGTACCCCTTGCCATCGGGCGTGGCGGCCATCCCCACGATCGGCTTGTTCAGGGTCATGCCCCCGGTGGAACCGTAGAAGTTGGCATCACCGAAGCTGAAGATGCCCCCGTCAGCGGCAACCAGCCAGTATCCCGGTGGTGGTGGCGTGATCACCAGTCCCGCGGGGCCGCTCAGGTTGCTCCCCGCCGCATTCGCGGCAATCAGAGTCACCGGCGTGGGGCTTCCGGAAACAGCCAGTTGTCCATGGGTGAACTCGGCCACCGAGCCGTTACCGTTTGAGCCGGTGTAGTTGGCCACCCACAGGTTGCCCCCGGAGTCGAAGGAGATGCCGTCGGGTGCCCCGATCCCGCCACTCCCGTCGGAGCTGATGGTTATCGCCGGCGTTGGACTGTCGTTGGTGCTCAGTTGGGCGAGCTGAGCGGCGGTGTACTCGACGAGCCAGCCTGAGTTGGGAGTGGTGAAGGACGGCGTGTTAGCGACCCACAGGTTTCCGGCCGGGTCGAAAGCCAGGGCGGTCGGTTGCTCGAGGCTTCCACCGTTCGAGGTGATCATCAGTGCGGGCAATGGTGCGCCGGACTGGGCGAGCTGTGCGGGCGTGTACTCGGCTACCAGTCCGGTGGTCTTGGAAGCGACCCAAAGGTCGCCACTCGAGTCGAAGGCCATGCCCCATGGGTCACTTACCGCGTTGGACGGGCACGTGGAGCCGCCGTAGACCAGGATGGTCACAGCAGGCGTTGGCCTGTCGTTGGCGCTCAGTTGGGCGAGCTGAGCGGCGGTGTACTCAATGATCGATCCGGCGTTGCAGTAAAAGCCGTTGTTGGTGGAATTAGCCACCCAGAGGTCACCCCGCGCATCGAAGGCGAGTCCGTCCGGTTGGTTGAGGCTCGAGGCGGAGTCGGGAAGGATCTGCGCGATGGGTGTCGCATTGCCGCCGTTTGCCAACTGCCCGGCACTGAATTCGGCGATGGACCCGGAGGAAAATTGGAAGTTGGCCACCCATACGTCCCCGTTCTGGCTCGGATCGGGTGCCATGGCCATTGGTGTGTACAAGCCGGCGGAGGACGAGGTGGTCGCGGCCGGAGTGGCAGTGCCGGAGGTGCCGGGTGCGAACTCGGTGATTCCCGGAGCACCAACTCCGGACAGATTTCCGCCGTTGAGGACGAAAAGCGTGCCGGGCGCTGGCAGGGATGGGGCGACTGCGGCACCGGCCGGTTGTGAGAGCGCCGCCGGAATGCCAACCAGCAATGAGGCGGTGACAATCGTCACTCCAGCAGTCCGCATCCACGAGCGGAGATTCGGCCGCATGTCTGAACGAGGCTTGAACCTTCCCGCCATCGGACCCCCCTTGCTGGCGCGCTGCCTGGGCTTCAACCCTGCTCCACTTTAGGTCGGCGCTTATTGGCCTGGCGGCCCCGAGCGGCATCCCGGCGGAAGGGTACGGGCGCGGATCGGACGCCTAACACAAAAGCTTTCGCGCGTCAAGGTTCTAGACTGACTGCATGGAACGCACTGTACGCATGAAGGCGCGCATCGCCTCTGGGATCGTAGGAGGTAGATGATGGCGGAAATCGAGATCGGCAGAGGAAAGTCAGGTCGGCGGGCATACGGATTCGACGACATCGCCATAGTTCCGTCGCGCAGGACACGCGATCCAGAGGACGTCGATGTCTCCTGGGAGATTGATGCCTTCAAGTTCGAGCTTCCCCTGCTTGCTTCCGCGATGGACGGCGTGGTCTCGCCCCAGACCGCGATCGAGATCGGAAAGCTTGGCGGGCTGGGCGTGCTGAACCTTGAGGGTCTCTGGACCCGCTATGAGGACCCTGAGCCCTTCTTTGCGGAAATCGCCAATCTGCCCGCCGATAAGGCGACCCAGCGGATGCAGGAGATTTACGCCGAGCCCATCAAGGAGACGCTGGTAACGGAGCGTATTCGTGAGATGAAGAGGGCCGGCATCGTCACCGCCGCCTCCCTCACGCCCCAGCGCACCGAGCAATATGCCAAGGCCACCCTGGCCGGCGAGCTCGACATCCTCGTCATCCAAGGCACTGTCGCTCCCGCGGAGCCCGTCTCCAAGAACGCTGAGCCCCTCAACTTGAAGAAGTTCATCCGCGAGTTCGAGCTTCCTGTCATTGTCGGTGGCACCGCCTCGTATCAGGCCGCGCTGCACCTGATGCGTACCGGCGCGGTCGGCATTCTGGTCGGCGTCGGACCCGGCAACGCCTGCACGACCCGTGGCGTACTTGGCCTCGGCGTTCCGCAGGCTACGGCGATCGCGGACGCCGCCGGCGCAAGGATGCGCCATTTGGACGAAACCGGCGTCTACGTTCAGGTGATTGCCGACGGCGGCATGAGCAAGGGCGGCGATGTGGCCAAGGCGATCGCCTGCGGTGCCGACGCAGTCATGATCGGCTCTCCGCTGGCATCCGCCTACGAGGCTCCCGGCAAGGGATACCACTGGGGCATGGCCACCTTCCACCCCACGCTTCCCCGTGGGGCGCGCGTCAAGGTTTCCCAGCGTGGATCGCTCAAGGAGATCCTGGTGGGACCGGCCCACGAGAACGACGGCCGCCTAAATCTCTTCGGCGCCCTGCGTACCTCGATGGCCACCACCGGGTACGAGACCATCAAGGAGTTCCAGAAGGCTGAGGTCATGGTGGCGCCCGCCCTGCAGACCGAGGGCAAGGCCCTTCAGCAGGCCCAAGGCGTCGGAATGGGCCACTAACCCGGCGCGACACCTGCAATTCGGAAGGGGTGGACCTGGTTTAGGGTCCACCCCTTCTTTTTCTCCCGGGGGCCGCTAGCCGGAGCCTCCACCCTCGGCGGAGACCCGCCTCCTGATTCTGGCGGCGAGCTCAGGTGGGATGGCCGAGTCGGGGTCGCGCTTGGAGGAAAGCGCCCCCTTCACGTGCACCACCGAGCCGTAAAGGCCGGGGCAGGTGGGGCAGCCCTGAAGGTGCTTCTCGACCATCGCGCTTCGCCCGGCATCCAATTCGTGGTCGATGTAGGCGCTGATGAGGTTGCGTGCCTCGTAGCATCCGAGCCCACCATATCGCACCATGGAATCCTCCTCGGCTTGGGCAAGGGCGGTGACCAGCATCATCCGGCCGCGTCTTAGGCGCGTCTTGGCGGCGGCCTGGCCGATCTCGAGTTCCGCGGCGATTTCCGGCAGCGTCAGGCCCTCCATATCGTGCAGCAGGACCACCGCGCGGTAGCCGAAGGGCAACCTGAAAAGAGCTTCGGCCAGCATGACGGAGGACTCCGCGGAGGCTATGTCATCGGCGACGTCCGCGCTGTAGTCGTCCGCGCTCCACAGCTTTTCCACGTCGTCCACGTCGAGCTCGTGATGGGAGCGCCGTCCCGTGTCGATCCACAAATTGCGCAGGATTCGCCTGAGCCAGCTTCTCGGGTTGGAGACGTCCGTCATGGCGCCCGGCCTCCGCCAGGCCCTGAGGAACGTCTCCTGGACCAGATCGTCGGCGATCTCCGGCGTCGCGCCGAGCCAGAGAGCAAAGCGGTGGAGCGCGCCTCCGTGCTCCTCCACCAGCTTCTCGAAGGCGGCCGCCGGGTCAGAGGGGTGCGGCATGGCGGCTCCGGTTTTGCGGGGAGAGTAGCGAGCCAAGCCCAACTCCAATTGGCCGGATAAAACGCGGCTCCGTAGGAGGGTCTCCTGCGAGGGTCGCATGCGGAGAAGCATCCCCAGTGCCAGCGAGTCGGGCTTGGCTCTCTGAGGCCTATCTTAGGCCGCGGTGGCGTGGTGGTGATGCCCGGAATCGTGCCGAGTCGAGAAATGGAAGAGCGCGTAGATCGGGCAGAAGCCGACAGCGCCAGTGACCAGCAAGAGTACGGCGATGATTCCCAGGATTATCCCGCCGGCGGTGGAAAGTCCGACGGCAGTGCCTAACACTGCGGCCACCAGGCCCACGATCACCCGGACCACTCGGTCGGTGGTGCTTTCGTTCATTCTCATCTTGACTCCTTTTCCTTGGAGGCTTCTTTGTCGTCTCCATAGACGCGTCAAGGTGCTAAAAGGATGCAAAAAAGTGCGGGGTGGTCATGGGCTGCCGGCCTGAACCCCGAGGGGGGCCGGGAGGGTAGGATCTAATAGCTCAGGATCCGGGGCGGGCCGCAGGGGTGCGCCTGCGACAGGGCGGAGTTTCGATGCATACGGCGCGGTCATCCAAGGTTCTGGTTCTCGATTTCGGAGCCCAGTACGCGCAGCTCATTGCGCGCCGCATCCGCGAACATCATGTCTTTTCCGAGATCGTCGCGCACGACATCACCGCCGAGCGCATCCGCGAGATCAATCCGCGCGCCATCGTGCTTTCCGGAGGCCCCAAGAGCGTCAATGTGGAAGGCGCCCCGCGGGTGGATCCAGCCATCTACCAGCTGGGGATACCGGTTCTCGGCATCTGCTACGGCGCTCAGCTTGTCGCTTCCGACCTGGGCGGCGAGGTCTCGCGCCGGCCGAGCGGAGAGTATGGCAGGGTGGAGTTCACCTTGGTGGAAAGGGGAGATCTCGCCGCAGGCGTCCCGGAGACCTCCCCGGTCTGGATGAGCCACTTCGACGCGGTCACCCGGCTGCCCGAAGGGTTCCGCCTGCTCGGTTCCACTCCTGACGCCCCCTGCGCGGCCTTCGAGGATCCCGAGCGCCAGATATACGCCACCCAGTTCCATCCCGAGGTCGAGCACACGGAACAGGGGTGGAAGTTCTTCGACAACTTCCTGCACCGTGTGGCCAAGGCCGAGCCGATCTGGACCAACTTCTCGATCATCGAGGAGGCGATCGAATCAATCCGCCGGCAGGTGGGTGATGCCGAGGTCATCTGTGCCCTCTCGGGAGGGGTCGACTCGTCCGTCGCCGCGGCGCTGGTGCACCGCGCCATCGGAGACCAGCTCCACTGTGTCTTCGTGGACACCGGCTTGATGCGGGCCGGCGAGGCCGAGACGGTGGAGACGACATTCACCGATCAGTTCGGCATTGACCTGCTGTCCATCAACGCCTCCGAGCGTTTTTTCTCGAGGCTGGCCGGCGTTACCGATCCCGAGGCCAAGCGCAAGATCATAGGGGAACACTTCATCCGCATCTTCGAGGAGGCGGCGGCCAAGTACGAGAACGCCAAGTTCCTGGTGCAAGGGACGCTCTACCCGGATGTGATCGAGTCGGGCACCAAGACCGCTGCGCGGATCAAGTCCCACCACAACGTCGGCGGACTGCCGGAGGATATGGAGTTCGAGCTGGTGGAGCCGCTGCGCGAGCTCTTCAAGGACGAGGTCCGCGCCATCGGCGAGGAGCTGGGACTGCCCGAGGAGATCGTCTGGCGCCAGCCCTTCCCCGGCCCCGGGCTTGCCGTGCGGGTGGTGGGCGAAGTAACCCCCGACAAGGTCGAAATCGTACGGGCGGCCGACCGCATCGTGGCCGAAGAGGTGGCCAAGGCGTCCTTCGACAAACGTGCACTCTGGCAGAGCTTCGCCGTGCTGGCCGACATACGTTCGGTGGGTGTTATGGGCGATGAGCGCTCCTACGCCTATCCGATCGTCCTGCGGGCGGTCGAGTCCTCCGACGCCATGACCGCCGATTGGGCCAAGCTCCCCTATGACCTTCTGGAGAGAATTTCGTCGCGAATCGTCGCCGAGGTGGCGGGAGTCAACCGGGTCGTTTACGACATCACCTCCAAGCCGCCGGCAACCATCGAATGGGAGTAGGTTTTGATCCCTGGACGGAGCCGGAGATGAACGACCAGGGGATGACGGCGGAGCTGCTCGAGGGGCTCAACCCCGAGCAGTTGCGAGCGGTGACTCACACCTCCGGCCCGATGCTGGTGGTGGCGGGCGCCGGTTCGGGAAAGACCAGGGTGCTGACCCGGCGCATCGCTTATCTCATTGCCAGCGGGGTCGCGCCTTCTTCGATACTGGCGATCACCTTCACCAACAAGGCGGCGGCTGAGATGAAGTCGCGCGTTGCCGAACTGGTCGGTCCGACCGCCTCGACCATGTGGGTCTCCACCTTCCATTCCGCCTGCGTGCGCATCCTGCGTGCGCACGCGGAGGCTCTGGGGTATCGCAAAAGCTTTGCCATCTACGACCAGTCCGATTCCGAGAAGCTGGTTTCGCTGATCGCCCGCGAATTGGACATCGATCCCAAACGCATCAAGAGCTCCTCCATAGCCGGAGCCATCTCGGCCGCCAAGGCCGAGCTGCGCGGGCCTGATGAGATGATGACCGACGCGCGCCACATCGTGGAGCGCAAGGTGGCCGAGGTTTATAAGATCTACCAGGAGCGCCTGCGAGCGGCCAACGCCATGGACTTCGACGACCTGATTGGCCGGACCGTCGAGCTCTTCCGCACGGCACCGGCGGTGCTAGAGCACTACCAGCGCCGCTTCACCCATCTGTTGGTCGACGAGTACCAGGACACCAACAAGGCTCAGAATGCACTGGTGCTCCTACTTGGAGAGGCGGAACGCAACGTCTTCGTGGTGGGCGACTCCGACCAGAGCGTCTACGGCTTCCGCGGCGCGGATATCCGCAACATACTCGACTTCGAGAAAGCCTTTGCCGACACCGAGGTGATCAAGCTCGAGCAGAATTACCGCTCCACCCAGAACATCCTCTCGGCTGCCAACGCTCTGATCGGCAACAACACCATGCGCGAGCCCAAGCGCCTCTGGAGCGACCTGGGCACGGGGGAGCGGATCCGCATCTTCGTTGCCGACGACGAGCGCGAGGAGGCCAACTTCGTCGCCAGCCAGATATACCAGGAGAAGGTTGACTCTTCCAGGCGCTTCGCCGACTTCGCCGTCTTCTACCGGGTCAACTCGCACTCGCGCTCCCTGGAGGAGGCCCTGATACGCAGGGGCATTCCGTACCGCGTGGTGGGTGGAACGCGCTTCTACGACCGACGCGAGATCAAGGACGCCATGAGCTACCTGCGCCTCGCCCTAAACCCCAATGACGAGGTGGCCTTGCGCAGGGTGGTGAACGTGCCCAAGCGTGGCGTGGGGGAACAGAGCTTTGCCAAGGTGGTCACCTACGCTGCCGACGCCGGGCTCAACCTCTACGATGCCCTGCTACGACCCGCCGAGGCGGGGGTTTCGGGCCGAGCCGCCTCCGGCATCGGCGCGTTCGTCTCCGTCCTTGACCGCCTTCGTGAGGCCCATCTGGAGCTGACGCCGCCCAAAGAGCTGATCGAGCTGATGCTCGAGGAAAGTGGCTACAGGGCGGAGCTGGATGCCGACACCACCGTGGAGGGGCTTTCCCGCATCGATAACCTGAACGAGCTGATCTCGGTTGCTTCCGCGCACGAGACTCTCGAGGAGTTTCTCGACGCCTCGGCGCTGGTGAGCCAGGCCGACTCCATAGCCGGCGACGACACGGTCACGCTGATGACGGTGCACACGGCCAAGGGCCTGGAGTTCCCTGTGGTCTTCATCGCCGCGATGGAGGACGGGATCTTCCCGCACTCGCGTTCGATGTACGAGCCTGCCGAGCTCGAGGAGGAGCGTCGGCTCTGTTACGTGGGAGTCACCCGTGCGCGGGAGGTCCTGTACCTCACGCGAGCCAGGATGCGCTCTACCTTCGGAGATCCCCAGAGCTCGGTCGCCAGCCGCTTCCTGGAAGAGATACCGGCGGATTTGCTCACCGATCTTTCGGCTCAGCGGAGCTACGACGAGGAGCGGCGCAGCTACTCCGCCTACACCTCGGCCTCGGGCTTCAATCGCAGCACCATGCGCATGTACGGGATCGATCCGGACGCCAAGCCGCAGCGCTCCTCCGGCCCACGCCTCCGCCTCGACGAGATCAGGGTTGGCGCCAAGGTCGTGCACGGAAGCTGGGGCGAGGGCAAGGTGACGGCTATAGAGGGAAGTGGGGACTCCGCGACGGTAAGCGTCAACTTCGGTACTCTCGGGGTGAAGAAGCTGATCCTCGCCTACGCTCCCCTCAAGTTGGCCTGATCCCGCCTCGCCCGGCCGGATCGCCGAGTTTGTGACGCCGCGCTATTGGCGCCCCTTGCGCCTATGCGGTTGCGGGGGTGCCGCCAAGGCGCCAGGGGCGCAGGTGACGCAAGCGGCGGTGCGCCCAGAGGGCACAGGTAACGGCGCCCAGGGCGGAGGCCAGCCCACCGGTCAGGTAGAAGCCCACGCCGCCGCTTCCGTGTTGGATCGCGAGGTCGGCGGAGAGCCCGACCAGGAGAGCTGCTGCGACCGCGAAGGCAATTGCGGCGGCCGCTCCCACCGCGCCGTCGCGCAGGGCGATCGAGGAGAGGTCCCCGTGAGCGAAGTGCCGCCAGGCCCACCCCGCCGTAATCAGGGCGGCTCCGGCCAGCCCCGCCAAAAGGCGCAAGGCGACCGCATCGTGGCTGTTCTCCCACATGGCGGCCTGGGCGCAGCTCGTGGCGCCCGGATGGATGGATAGATAGTAGGCGCAGGTGGGGGCGGGATAGGTCTGAGGCAGAGCGCCGACGAAGCCGGGTCCGGATACGGCGTTGAAGAGCGCCGCCAGCCCACCGCTCACCCCGACAGCGATCAGCCCTAATCCCGCCAGGGTCAGCACCCCCCAAAGACCCTGGGCCAGGAGAGCGACCACCGAGGGTCGCCGGGCCGCCCCGGCGGCCGCAGCAACCTCGCGCGCGGACCCGAAGCGCCGAATCGCTTCGGCCTCGGCCTGGACCGGGGCGATTCCGGCGCGGATGAGGGCCTCGGCGCTCTCGCGCAGGTGTGCCTCGGTCTCGGCGAGCAGGCGTCGCGTTTCGCGAGGCGGCAGGTTCAAGCGCCCGAGCAGGTCGTCCAGGTAATCCTCGATGGGTTCGTGGGATTCGGCTGGGTTCATGGGGTCACCGCCGCCAGCACCGAGTTGACGCCGTGGACAAAGGTGAGCCACTGCTCCCGCTGGCAGGCCAGGGCGCGCTCGCCTCGAGGTGTGATCTCGTAGGTGCGCCGGCGCCGGCCCCCCGAGTCGTCCCAGCTGCTCCGGACCAGCCCATCGCGCTCCAACTTGTGCAGGGCGG
>JAJZLQ010000147.1 GCA_021850605.1 Actinomycetes bacterium | reverse complement strand
CAGCATTTCCTCACTGATAATTATCTCACACCTGGGACCCCTAGTACTGGATATTTGCAGGTCAAGAAGGATCAGGTCAGCGCTATGTCAGGAGGTCTGGAATCGCCCTAACGCAAGCAAGGACCGCCATACTCCTAAAGCACCGTTTGCGGAGCACTGGGCCATCGGCACACTCGGGCGAAAGAACCTTGGTGACGGCTCACCGCAAAGACCGTGATCCGTGCGGCGAGCCGTGAAGCAGCAAAAACTAGAGCGCTTCTTGCGGGTTCAAGAATCCAGGTGCCGGTGGAAGAAGGGAATCACCCTTTCCCACGCCTGCCGCGAGGCACCGGCGTCATACACCTCCGGGCGGGTGTCGTTGAAGAATGCGTGCTGGGTGCCGGGGTAGATGAAGATCTCCACCTCCTTGCCCAGGTCCTTCAATTGCGCCTCGAGTGCCCGTGACGCCGGGGGCGCCGCGTAGTCGTCGCGCTCGGCGTAGTGCCCCTGCACCGCAGCGGTCATCGAGGCGTAGTCGGGGGCGGCCTCCGGCCAGCCGATCACTCCGTAGAAGGGGGCAACCGCCGCGACGGCGTCGGGGCGGGCAACCGCCAGGGCCAGCGCCAGGCCCCCACCCATGCAGAAGCCGACCGCGCCAACCTTGGCCCGGCCCGTGCGCCGCACCAGCTCGTCCACCGCACCGGACATGTCCTTGGTGGCACGCCCGACCTCGAGCGCCATCATGTACTTCCCTGCCTCGTCAGGCTCGGAGGTCACCTTGCCGTGATAAAGGTCAGGAGCGAGAGCCGTGAAACCGGCGGCCGCAAAACGGTCGCACACATCTTTGATGTGAGGAACGATCCCCCACCACTCCTGCATCACGACGACGCCTGGCCCACTGCCGGTCTGCGGCACTGCTAGATACCCTGTGCCGGGCTTGCCATTGCTCGGAAATTCAATCATTTCACCCATGACAAGCAAAACTACTACGGATTGGGGCCTGTTTTTTGAAGGAGGGAAACAGCTCATCCCCGGCCGGCGCCGGATAATGAACGCCATGGTCCCTCGGTCCGTCCGAGAGCACCGGCCCTTGACCCACGGAGCCTCCGGGGCCAAGCAGAACCTGGCGACAAAATCTGTTGACCGCTGACGCCAATCACCATATGATCGGCCAGTGCCCTGGTAGGAAAGGGCTCGGCGATGGAGCGGATTTGACCACTGGGCGGCGCTTTCCACTCCAAGAGATTGCCTCCGTATCGCCGCGGGCGGGCTCGCCGGCCAATACCCCCGTCTCGAGGGAGACCGGCGGCCGCAGATCGCGGCACCCGGCCGGATTGCGGTCGGCATGCCACAGGCCCGCGGGTTGCTTCACAGGCCAAGCTAATCGTCCGCCCGTGACCGGAGGAAACCATGCCAACCCTTGCCGGCGCCCTTGCCACCACCGCATTCCGCGCCCCCAACCGCATCGCTCTGAAATTCGGAACGGGCACCCACACCTACGCCGAGCTTGACGCGCGGGTCAACCAGCTGGCCAGGGAACTCCGGTCACGTGGCCTGAAGAAGGGCGACCGCGTAGTGATCATGTCCGGCAACAGCGATGCATTCGTAATCGCCGTCTACGCCGGCCTCCGCCTGGGCGCGATCGTGGTCCCGGTGAATCCGAGGTCTGCTCCTCCTGAACTCGACTATTTTCTGCGCGACTCAGGTTCGCAGATCCTCCTCTTCGGCACCGACGTCGAGGCCACCGTCAACAAGTGGCATTCGCTATCCGACCCCGGGCAAGGCGTTTCCGCCTGGTCACTGGGAGCGGTCGAAGGGCATCACGACATACTCGAACTCGCCGCCACGCGAGCCGCGGATCCCGTAGAGGTCGCAGTGCACGAGGACGACGACGCACTCATCATCTACACCTCCGGAACCACCGGCCGGCCCAAGGGCGCGCTCTTCGATCACCACCGCATCATCTGGGTCGGCCAGAACACCAGCATGGGCATCGGCACCCTGGATGGCGAGCGGTTCCTGCATGCGGCGCCGCTTTATCATTCAGCCGCCCTGAACATGCTCCTTTTACACGGTGTGATGCTGGGAGCGACACACGTCATTCTCCCTTCGTTCGACCCCGAAGTCGTCCTGGAATCGATAGAGCGGGAGCGCATAACCTTCTTCTTCGGTGTGCCGACGATGTACACCTTCATGCTCCGCTCGACCTCGATCGGCAGCCGGGACCTTTCCAGTCTGCGTACCTGCATGTACGGAGCCGCCCCCATGCCAGCGACGACGGCGCGGGCGATGCTGACGGCGATTCCCGGCGCCCGCCTGGTTCAGGCCTGTGGCCAGACGGAAGGAGGGCCGGGAGGCATCGTCCTCACCCCGGAGGAGGTGATGGCCCACCCAGAGGCGAGCGGGCGCAGCGCCCTGCCCAATACCGAGGTGCGCATAGTGGACGCAGCGGGCAATGACGTCGCGCCCGGAGAGATTGGCGAGATGATCATGCGCGGCGAGACCATGATGAAGGGCTACTGGGGCAAGCCCGATCAAACCGCCGAGACCGTCCGCGCCGGCTGGGTGCACACCGGCGATCTGGCCCGCATCGACAGCGAGGGTTACATCACCCTGGTGGACCGGCTGAAGGACATGATCATTAGCGGTGGTCGAAACATCTACTCGGTCGAGGTGGAGAACGCTTTGGCTGGTCACCCTTCGATCGGCGACATTGCCATTGTTGGCCGGCCCTCCGAGGAGTTCGGGGAGACGGTGGTGGCCGTTGTTTCCCTGAGGCCCGGAATGCAGTTGACGCTCGAGGAGCTTCGCGCATTCGGCCGCGAGCTGATAGCCGATTACAAGTTGCCCCGCGCGCTGATTTTCGACGCCATACCGAGAAATCCATCCGGCAAAATACTCAAGCACGTGCTCCGGGACCGCCTGGACACCTGAGGAGCCGGGGTACTTCATCGCACCATAAAAAGAGAGGCGCGTCCGGCACGACACAAGGCGGTAATGCCGCTTCGACGCCACGCTCTCACCGGCCGGAGCTCTCCTCGACGCAGGAGAGGCCGACTGCGGCGCTGTTCGGCGAGTTCGAGCCACGGCTTGGGCTTGTGTCCAGGTGACCACTTGCGACGGTGCGGGTATCCCGGATCACGGTCGGCGATCCCCGCCCCTGGGCATCCCGGACGTGCGGAGCGGAAATCAGGCCGCCGGGCCGCCAACAGAACTTCGGATCAGCGCCCGCCGGCCTGGCTCAATACACGCCGCCCAGCTTGCGATGGTCCCAGCTCACCAATTTACGTGGGTGGATGATCACTCCGTAGCGCTTTGACGCGCTGGCAAGGAAGGCCTGCTTGGCCTCCGCGCTCTGATCGAGTCCCCCGTAGCGGCCGTAGATGGAGTTTCCGATCTCGCGTACCTGCTCCTGGTCGGTGACTATCTCGGCGTCGGCGATCATCTCCACTCCGCGCAAGGCGTCGTAGGTCTCGCCGGCCTCCACCATCGCGGTGAGGGTGCCGCTCCTTTGCAGATTGAGCATCTTCTGGCTCTTGGCATAGGTCCAGAAGGCCACGTCGGCCCCTACGAACCCGTACCACATCGCCACCAGGTGAATGTCCTCCCCTGGACCCTTGGTGGCCACGGACATGGTGTGCGGCTCGGCCAGAAACGCGGCAACCTCCTGGTCGGTCATGCGGATCAGGTCTCGTCTACTGGGCATAGCCCCTCCTTTGAATCCTCGTGTCCAATGGCAAAGCTATCCGGTGCCGGCCAGGCGGAGCTCGTGATCAGAGCGCCAACAGCTCCTCCGCCACCGAAGCGGTGTACCGCTCGCGGTTCGCACCAAAAATAAAGGTGACCAACTCCGGGTTGGCGCGGAAGGCGGGCGAGCCGTACAGATCGGCCAGGCACTCCGCCTCCGGGTCCTCGCCACCTCGGCCGAGCGCCTTGGCAAGCAGTCGTGCCTGTGCCTCGAAGAGCCGTACGGGAAGCTCGAATCCGTCGGGCACCCGGCACAACACTCCCAGGCCCGCGCTCACGGCGCGCTCGGCAAGCTGCACGTGCTCGCGGGAGATGATCGCTCCGCCATCGGAGAAGGACCACGGCTCGATCACGAGCGCACCCTCCCCGCCGGAAAGCGCACGAGTGAGAAGCCGCTGCGCCCCCCGGGAGGGGTCGTAATAGACCGCGTGCTCGGAGCCTCGGCGCCCCGCCAGCGCCCGGTAGGCACGGTCCACGTCGAGCAAGTAGAGAGTCACACCCGCATCGGCCATGGCGCGCAGCTCGCCAAGCGTGGAGTCCCGCGTGAGCTCGCGGCGGAGCGACCATGCCTCCTCGTGGGGATCGAGGGCCAGGAGAAGCCGATTCCCGACCGACCACAATCCCCCGTTGCGCGGCTGTGCCACCAGCAGCTGGCGGACGGCCACGTATAGCATCTCGGGACGGTCGGCTAGTTCCTCGAGGGACTCCAGGGCGGAAAGCGCCACGGCCTGGGGATCCTCTTCCTCGAGGCGCGCGATCCAGCGAAGTACCTCGAGCGGGTTCATACCCAGAGACTACTTGAGGATGCCGCCCCTTGTCATCGCCATGACGTCCAGGGCCCGGTCGACTTCCTCCTCGCTGAGCAGGCCTTCCTCCAGTACTACTGTGCGTAGGTCCTTGCCTTCGGCCAGGGACTTCTTGATCACCTTGGCAGCCGCCTCATAGCCGATGTAGGGATTCAGCGCCGTACCCACCGAGGGCGAGGAGAGCGCGAAGGTGCGGCAACGCTCGACGTCGGCGACGATCCCGTCCACGCACTTGTGGGCGAGGGCGACCGAGACCGAGGACAGGAGCATTATCGACTCGATGAGGTTCCGGGCGATGACCGGCAGCATCACGTTCAGCTCCAGGTTTCCCGCCGCGCCGCCAAAGGCCACGGCGGCATCGTTGCCGATTACCTGTGCGACCACCTGGCAGACGGCCTCCGGTACGACAGGGTTCACCTTTCCCGGCATGATGGAGGAGCCGGGCTGAAGGTCGGGCAGGTGGATCTCTCCGAGCCCGCAGCGAGGTCCGGAGGACATGAGGCGCAGGTCGTTCGCGATCTTGTAGAGCGAGACCGCGATGGTGCGGGTAACTCCCGATGCCTCGACCAACGCGTCGCGTGCTCCCTGGGCCTCGAAGTGGTTGCGGGCCTCGCGCAGCGGCAGGCCGGTGGTCTCGCGCAGGCGCTCGATCGCCCTGGCGGCGAAGCCGACCGGGGTGTTGATTCCCGTGCCCACGGCGGTGCCGCCCAACGGCAGCTCGGCGACTCGTGGGAGTGCGACCTCCACCCTCTCGATCCCGTAGCGGATCGCGGCAGCGTAACCGGAAAACTCCTGCCCCAGGGTGACAGGCGTGGCGTCCATCAAGTGGGTACGCCCCGACTTGACCACCTCGGCAAACTCGGCGGCCTTGGCCTCCAACGACGCGGCAAGTTCGCCGAGGGCCGGAATGAGGCGCTCCTGCATCTCGTAGGAGGCCGCCAGGTGTATCGCGGAGGGGAAGACGTCGTTCGAGGACTGTGAGGCATTGGTGTGGTCGTTCGGCTTGACAACCGTCCCGCCGAGAAGCTCGGTGGCCAGTGTCGAGAGGACCTCGTTCATGTTCATGTTCGAAGAAGTGCCCGAGCCGGTCTGGAAGACGTCCACTGGGAACTGTCCGTCGTAAGTACCTCCGGCCACCTCTTCGGCGACGGCGGAGATTGCTTCGCCGATCTCGGGCGAAAGCACCCCGAGCTCGGTGTTGGTCAGGGCTGCAGCGGCTTTGATCCTGGCAAGAGCCCAAATGAGGGGGCGGGAAATAGTGAGGCCGGAGATCGGGAAGTTCTCTACGGCGCGCTGTGTCTGGGCCTGCCACTTGGCAGTGCGAGGAACCCGCACCTCGCCCATGGAGTCGTGCTCGATCCGGTATTCGGTGCTTGAATCGTTCGTTGTCATCGGC
This sequence comes from Actinomycetes bacterium, assembly GCA_021850605.1. Classification (GTDB taxonomy): domain Bacteria; phylum Actinomycetota; class Acidimicrobiia; order Acidimicrobiales; family Acidimicrobiaceae; genus Acidithrix. The sequence goes on along the minus strand of JAJZLQ010000147.1, from coordinate 3,329 downwards.
CTGCGATCTTACTACCGCCCAAAAGTGGCGGCTAATTCCGTGCGATCCGGTGGTGAGCGCATGAATGTGAAAATTCGGGTCATGCCGCCCATGGTCCATGTAAACTCTGCCGAGTGCTTTTGCGAAACTAACAAGTTGGCGCAATCAGACCGATACCTACCACGGGGTCCATACCTCATCTCATATCTACCGGCGCCTCGAATCTGGAGCGCCCTGCTAGCGAAAGAGAGAATGTTGGGCGTATCCAAGATCAAGGCACGGAAGCATCCCGGCTGGAAGAGCGTAGCCCTCCTGGCAGGGACGGCGGCACTAGGAGCCGTACCGGTGCTGGCAAGTTCGACACCTGCGGCAGCTGACCAGTTGTCGTATGAAAAAGCCCAGGCAGCCCAGATAGCGGCCCAGATTTCGACCTTGGACAACCAGGTCGCCTTCTATTCCGAGCAGTATGATGCAGCCAATATCCAGCTGCAGACCGTCAACGGCCAGATCCAGGCTGAGCAGCAGAAGATCTCCGACACCCGCAAGCAGATCAAGGATCTGAAGACCAAGCTGGCCAACGAGGCGATCAACCTCTACACCCAGGGTGGCAATATCTCCTCCATTACCGCCCTTCTGAGTGGAACCTCCACCGACATCACCGTCCGCGACGTCTATGCAGGTGCGGTCGCCGGTTCGCAGCAGGCCCTGGTAAGCAGCTTCCAGGCCGCGAGCCAGCAGCTTGTCACCCAGGAAAAGACCCTCTCATCGGAAGAAGGAAAGGCTGCCGCAGCGGTCTCCCAGGCGGCAAGCGCCCGCTCCGCCGCCGTCGCCGCGGAGTCCCAGGCTCAATCCCAGCTGAGTTCGGTCAACTCCACCATTTCCAAGCTCATCCAAGAGGCCCAGGCCGCGGCGGCCGCGGCGGCCGCCGCCAAGGCTCGTCAGATAGTGCTGGCACAGCAGGCCGCCCAACAGGCGACACAGCAAGCCGCCCAGCAGGCAGCCCAACAAGCCGCCCAACAGGCGACACAGCAGAATACGCAAAGGGCCACGCCGCAGAACTCCTCGCAAAGCCAGCCGGCCGCGCCGGTTGCCACTCAGTACAATCCACCGCCGGTGGGTGGTGGAGCGGCAACAGCGGTCCAGGTGGCGCTGTCCAAGCTCGGCGACCCCTACATCTTTGCCGCAGCAGGACCCAACGCCTTCGACTGCTCCGGGCTGGTGATGTACGCCTGGGGCCAGGCCGGGGTCTACCTCCCCCACAACGCCGCGGCCCAGGCAGCCGACTCGCATCCGATCACCTACAGCCAGCTGCAACCTGGTGATCTGGTCTTCTACGGTTCGCCCATCTATCACGTCGGCATTTACGTCGGTGGCGGGAACGTGGTCGAGGCCAACAACCCCTCCAGCGGCGTGATCGAGGCCAGCGTCTTCTGGGACGGCATCCCCTCCGAGTACGGCCGCGTCTGACTCCTTTCCGGTGCCTCCAGGTACGGGCAAGATGGCGCCTTGGGTGCCATTAGCTTCGAAAGCAGCTCGTCAAAGCCAGGAGGTGCAATGAAGGCAGTCCTTATCCAGAACGGCTCGGTCCGCTTCGCAGAGACCGAGGATCCGGTGCTCGGCGACGAGCAGCTCCTGGTCAAGGTGGCCGGAGCGGGCTTGAACGCCGCCGACCTCATGCAGGCGGCGGGCAACTACCCTCCCCCGCCCGGAATCCGTGCGGACATTCCCGGCCTAGAGTTCTCCGGAACCGTGATAGCCCAAGGAAGGGGCGTCCCGCACAACCTGGTGGGCAAGCGGGTCATGGGTGTCCTCGGCGGAGCCGCGCAGGCCGAATTGGTTGCCGTGCACCACAGCTCGGCCATCGTGATCCCCGACGGTCTCGACCTCGTCGAGGCGGGCGGGGTTCCCGAGGCCTACATCACCGCGTACGACGCCCTCTTCATCCAGGCCGGGCTCTCGATCGGCGAGCGGGTCCTGGTAAGAGGCGCCAGTGGCGGAGTGGGCTCCGCAGCGGTTGCCATGGCCGTCCTGGCCGGTGCCGAGACGCTCGGCACCTCGCGCACCGAGGAAGGGAGAGCCTACATCGAGGGCCTTGGCGCCAAGGCGATAGACCCCGACGAAGTCCTGGGTAACGGGCCCTTCGACGTGGTCCTCGAGCTGATCGGCGGGATGCAGTTCCACTCCTGCCTGTCGGAGTTGCGCTCGCGCGGCCGCATCGTGGTTATCGGAGTCGGCCAGGGCTCCCGGGTCGAGCTGGACCTGCGCCTGTTGATGATGAAGCGCGCGATCGTGCGCGCCTCGACGCTACGGCCGCGCTCGCAAGGGGAAAAGGGCGAGATCGCCCGCCAGTTCAGCGAGCGCATGGTGCCCCATCTGGCGAGCGGCGCCCTCAAGCCCAATCTGCAGCGTGCCTATCCGGCTGCGGACGCCCCAGGCGCCTATGCGGATTTCGCCTCGATCTCCAAGCAGGGGAAGCTGGTTCTGGCCTTCTGAGGCGCCCTGCCCGCCTGGCTCGCCTCCCCCACACGTGGGATCCGAGACAGGCCAAATGGTCCATCCAGGCCCCCGTTGCTAGATTCGTGGGTGTGATCACGGGCCGGAGGGCGAGTTGCTGAGAGAGAAGCGGACCAAGATTGTTGCCACCCTGGGGCCGGCCAGCGCCAACATCGACACCGTAGTGGCCATGGCCAAGGCGGGCATGAACATCGCCCGCCTGAATCTGGCCCACGGCTCGCCCGCTTCGATAGTGCGCCTCATCGGCCTGGTGCGCCGAGCCGAACGCCATACCGGCAAGATGATCTCCATCCTGGCGGACCTGCCCGGCCCCAAGATGCGCATCGGGCAGGTCTCGGGCACGATGGTGCTAAAGCCGAACCAGCGGGTGCGCCTCGCGCCCTCGCACTCCGTCCGCCAGGGGGAAGAGGAGGTCATACCGGTCGACTTCCCCGGGCTTGCCGCCGCAGTGCATCCCGGGTCTCTTATCTATCTGGCCGACGGCTTCATCGCACTTCGAGTTCTCTCCGTGGAGGGCGAGAGCCTGGTGGCCACGGTGACAGCGGGCGGCGAATTGACCTCGCACAAGGGAATCAATCTTCCCGGAGCGACGCTTGGGATCTCCTCCCTCACCGAGAAGGACGCCGAGCTGATCTTCTTCGCCCTGTCCCGAGGTGCCGATGCCATCTCCATCTCTTTCGTCCAGCGCGCCGACGACTTGCACCGGGCGAGGGCGATCGCAGCGGAACAAGGCTTTGCGCCCTTCCTCTTCGCCAAGATCGAGCACCCCGCCGCCCTTCGAGACATCGAGAACGTGCTCCAGGCGGCGGACGGGATCATGGTTGCCCGAGGCGACC
>JAJZLQ010000104.1 GCA_021850605.1 Actinomycetes bacterium | reverse complement strand
GGCGCTTCGCGCTATCTGAGCCGGTCCACCGACTCCGGTGGTCAGCTCCCTGTCTGCTCGTAGGTGATCTTGCGTGGTGCAAGCCAGTGCACCGGGAGTTTGGATTGATCGAGAATGGAGTGCAGGTATTTGCAGCTGCCCTTGTACTCCGTAGCGTGAGTCTTTCCGGTGCTGGAGGTTACCGTGACGAAGGCGGCACATACCGTCCGGTTCACGAGCTTGGGGGTAGGGGGCGGCAGTGTGGTGGCGACTTTTGATGCGGCCAGCTCGGTCGGTCTCCAGCCCTGGGTCTGCGAAACCGGCTTGTGGCTGGACGAGAGCGTCGACTGCCATAGGAGCGCTATGAGTATGCCGATGGCCAGGATGCTGGCATCGATCAGCGCCGCCGTCGGGCCGATCCGGTCTCCCTTTTCGAAGACTTTGTCAAGTACGTCAAGTTGCTGACCTTGCCCACGATTGTCGGGCGTGGACGACCCATCCGCCGGCGTTTGGCTGCTCAAGAATGTTTCCCCTAATATGTCGGCCGCCCGGGGAGACTGGCCGCACCTGCACCTAAGAATCCAATTCTAGGGGTGGACCGGCGCTAGATTGGGCCTGACGCCAGGGTACCGCCCCGTAACGCCAGGTTCGGGCGGGTCCGAGTCAGGTCGAGCGGAGGAGGCGCCATGTCTGGAGTGGAGCCGACATCGGGGCAGGGCGCGCGAGAGGCCCCGCCCGCGGCGGCTATGGACGTTCTCGCGGGAAGGGTGGCCGAAGTCGGGGGTCACGAGGTGATCAGGGTCTTGCCCACTCGTGCCCGGCGCATGGTGGGGGCCTGGTGTTTTGCTGACCACATTGGGCCACGCTACATTACCGCCAATGATGGGGAGAACATCGCCCCGCACCCCCATATCGGTCTGCAGACGGTCACCTGGCTTCTGCAGGGGGAGCTGGTCCACCGGGACAGCCTCGGCTCGGAGCAGCTGATCCGTCCCGGGGGCCTGAACCTGATGACAGCGGGTGGCGGGGTAGCGCACTCCGAGGAAGGGGTCCCGGGCTGGTCAGGCTCTTTGCACGGAATTCAGCTTTGGGTGGCCCAGCCTGACTCCACCCGTGATCGCGCGTCCGCTTTCGAGCATCACGAAGGCCTCCCGGAGCTGACCTTTCCCAACGTCGAGGCCACCGTTTTTGTCGGCGGCTTCGCCGGAGCTGAATCACCGGCGCGTGCGGACACCCAGCATGCCGCAGTGCAGCTTGTTCTCGGCACGGGAAGGACGGTCCTGCCTCTCGAGCCGAGCTGGGAGTACGGCCTGGTCATGCTCGCCGGCCTGGCGGAAGCCGAGGGGGAAAAGCTCGCCCCGGGAAGCCTTTATTACCTGGGTGGACGCCGTGACGAGCTGGGGTTGACGGTCTTGGAGGCCGGGACCGCCATCCTGCTGGGCGGCCTTCCCTTCCGCGAGAAGATCTTCATGTGGTGGAACTTCGTTGCCCGCACCCGTGAGGAGGTCGCACTTGCCTACAAGCAGTGGAGCCAGGACGACAGGGATCGCTTCCCTGCGGTATCGTCCAAGTTGGCACGAATACCCGCCCCCCGGCCCTTGTGGCTGACGAGTGGTGAGTGACACTCCCGGAGGTCGCAGTGCAGCTGGACGAATACGCGCGGCTTGATGCCACGGGGCTGGCCGGACTGATCAGATCGGGGAGCCTCTCCGCCACGGAGGCGGTGCAGCTTGCCCTGGACGCAGCGGACCGCGTGAATCCGGAGCTCAACGCGATAATCCACCCGCGATACGAGCGAGCGCTGGAGGAGGCAAGGTCCGCCGGCGGGAATGACGGCGCCCCTTTTGCCGGAGTGCCCATCGTATTAAAGGATCTGGGGGCGCCAATGGCCGGCGAACCCTATTACGCGGGGACTGCATTCCTGCGCGAGATGAACTACGTACCCGCTGCCGACTCCTACTTGACCGCGCGGCTGCGCCGCGCGGGCTTCATGGTGATTGGACGGACGAACTGCCCGGAGATGGGCACCAACATAACGACCGAGCCTCTCACCTACGGGCCGACGCACAATCCGTGGAGCAGCGCCCATTCGCCCGGGGGGTCGTCGGGAGGCAGTGCCGCGGCGGTCTCCGCCGGAATCGTCCCGGTGGCGCATGGCAATGACGGGGGTGGATCGATCCGCATCCCTGCCAGCTGTTGCGGACTGGTCGGACTCAAGCCGTCACGAGGCAGGGTCTCGGCCGGTCCGGCCTCGGGAGACGCCTGGGCCGGATCCGCCATCGATAATTCGCTAGCCCGCTCGGTGCGAGACGCCGCCGCCATGCTCGATGTGCTGGCCGGCTACGAGCCCGGAGATCCCTATACCGCGCCTTTGCCGTCGCGCCCCTTCTCGAGTGAGGTGGGGGCACCCGCTGGAAGGCTCCACATCGGCTTCCTCGACCATCCGGCACTGCGGGAATTTGCCGCCGATCCCGATTGCTCGGCGGCGGTGCTGTCCGCCGCGCGGATTCTCGAGGGTCTCGGCCATGTGGTCGAGGAGGCCCATCCGGCGGCGATGGAGCGCGAGGGGTTCCAGCAGCATTTCCTGACCGTGGTGACCGGCTCGATCGCGGCTGAGATCGACCGCTGGTCGGAGGTTTTCGGCTATCGCATCGAGCCCGAGGTGCTGGAGCCCGACAACGCGACCTTCTACCGCATGGGCACCGAAGTAACAGCTTCGCAGTACCTGCGGGCGGTGCAATGGCTGCACGATTACCGCATTCGCATGGCCGAGTTCTGGCATGGCGAGGGGTTCGACATCCTGCTCACTCCGACGATCGCCAAGCCGCCGCCCGAGCTGGGCTACCTCTCGGATCCGGAGTACGGCCAGGCTCGTATTCCCGAATATCAGCAGTTCACGGCGCAGTTCAACGTGACGGGTCAGCCTGCGGTTTCGCTGCCCATGGCGCTTTCATCCGCGGGGCTGCCGATCGGGGTGCAGCTGGTGGCGGCCTTCGGGCGCGAGGATCTGCTCATACGCCTTGCTTCGCAGCTCGAAACGGCAGGGGCCTTCGTATCCCAACGCCCGAGGATCTTCGCAGGCGCTTCCCTATAGGGCCAGCTCCACCTCGACCAAGGTCTCCTCCTGGGCCGGGTCGGTAACAAGCTCGATTTCAGTTGCCCCGGTTGCGCAGAGGAGGTCGGCACGCGCCTGGGCGATCTGGCTAATGATCTCGGGATCTCCGGTCACGCGAAGCTTGGCCACCGGGGTCTTCATTGAGGTCTTGGCCTCGGTCTTGGCCCGGCGAACGCGCGAGAGTACCAAGTACGGCGCCTCCGGATCGAAGCCTTCGGCGAGGCCGGTCAACAGCACCGAACCCGGGGCCAACTCGGCGAATAGGTGCTGGGCTTCGATGAAAACGGAGTGCTCGCTAGGCCATTCGGTGCGATGGATCGAGCCGGCCTGGAACCACGACCACACCTCTTCGGTGACGAAGGGCACGAAGGGCGCGAAGAGCCTGAGGAAGACCCGCACCGCGGTCGCCAGGGTGACCCGGGCGGACAGGGTCTCGGCGAAGGTGAAGGACATGTTCCCGACCGTCTCGCCGTAGGCCCGCAGCTTGACCAGCTCGAGATAGTCGTCGCAGAAGCTCCAGAAGAAGCTCTCGACCGCCTCCAACGCCCTGGTGTGGTCGTACTCCTCCAGTGCGGCGGTGGCCAGTGCCACCGTCTTCTTGAGTTGCTCGAGCAGCGCCGCATCCAGGGCGGTGAGGGTTATCTGGCGCTCGGGGTCCGCGGGGAGCCGACCGGAGGCGATGGAAAGCGCGAACTTGGAGGCGTTTAGGATCTTGATCGCCAAGCGCCGGCCCACCCGCATGGTGTTCTCGTCGGCGGCGGTGTCGACGCCGGGCCTGCCACTGGCCGCCCAGTAGCGCAGCGAATCGGCACCGTGCTTCTCGATCAGCGGCATCGGGGTGACCACATTGCCTTTGGACTTGGACATCTTCTTTCGGTCCGGGTCGAGGACGAAGCCGGAGATGACCGTGTTGCGCCAGGGAAGTTCTCCCTGGGAGAGGGCGGAGCGAAGCACGGTGTAGAAGAGCCAGGTGCGGATGATGTCCTGACCCTGGGGGCGCAGGTCCATGGGGAAGAGGCGGGCAAAGAGCTCGGGGTCCTCCTCCCAGCCCGTGGCGATCTGCGGGGTCAATGACGATGTGGCCCAGGTGTCCATGACGTCGCTGTCGCCCACAAAGCCCCCCGGCTCGCCGCGCTGGTCGGGATCGTAGCCCGCCGGGGTGTCCTGGAAGGGGTCGATAGGCAGCTCGTCATCCTCGGGGATGATGGGATGGTCCCGGTCCACGTTGCCCTCGGCATCGATGGGATACCAGACCGGGATCGGGATTCCGAAGTAGCGCTGACGGGAGATGTTCCAATCGGAGGCGAGCCCGCGCACCCAGTTGTCGTAGCGGACCTTCATGAAGGGCGGGATCCAGTTCAGCTCCTCGCCCAGGCGGAGCAGGAGCTCCTTGTGGTTGAGGGTGCGGATGTACCACTGCCAGGAGGTGACCACTTCAAGGGGCTTGTCGCCCTTCTCGTAGTACTTGACGGCATGGCGTATCTTGCGCGGTTCGGCGAGGAAGTGCCTACGTTCCTCGAGCAGGGTGGCGACTGCCTTGCGCGCCTGGCGCACAGACTTGGCCGACATCTCCTCGTAGCACTCGGCGGCCGCCTCCGGGTCCCGGCTGGGAAAGCGCTCGGAGGTGAAGTCGACGGGCAGCATCCGGCCGTAACGGTCGATGACGGAACGGGTGGGCAGCTCCAGGTCACGCCACCACTGAACGTCGGTCATGTCACCGAAGGTGCAGACCATGGCCATGCCCGAGCCCTTCTCGGGGTCGGCGAGCGGGTGGGCGAGAATGGGGACCTCGATGCCGAAGAGCGGCGTGATCGCGCTCTTTCCGAAGTACTGGGCGTAGCGCTTGTCATCCGGGTGCGCGACGAGTGCGACGCAGGCCGGTAGCAACTCGGGGCGGGTCGACTGTATCTCCAGCCTCCCGCTCCCGTCGGCCAGATCGAAGGCGAAGGAGAAGAATTCGCCCTCGGTCTCGCGGTCCTCCAGCTCGGCCTGGGAGACTGCGGTCTGGAAGTCGACGTCCCAGAGGGTGGGCGACTCGGCATGGTAGAGGTGGCCGGTGCGGAATAGGCGCACGAAGCTGAGCTGGCTGACCCGCTGGGCGCGCTGGCCGATGGTGGTGTAGGTGCGGCTCCAGTCGACCGAGAGCCCCAGGGTCCGCCAAAGGTTCTCGAATGCCTGCTCGTCCTCGGTGGTCAGCTTCTGGCAGGCGGCGATGAAGTTGGTGCGCGATACGGGGGTGTGCCGCTCCTTGGAGTCCGCCTTGGGCGTGGGCACGAAGTTGGGGACGTAGGGGATGGAGGGGTCGCAGGTGATCCCGTAGTAGTTCTGCACCCGGCGCTCAGTTGGGAGGCCGTTGTCGTCCCAGCCCATGGGGTAGAAGACGTTGTGACCCCGCATCCGCTTGAAGCGGGCGACTATGTCGGTGTGGGTGTAGGAAAGCACATGGCCGGCGTGGAGCGAGCCCGAAACGGTTGGCGGAGGCGTGTCGATGGCATAGATCGGGTGCTCTTCGTCCGCCGGGTCGAAGGCGTAGGTGTGCCGTTCGTCCCATACGTTGCTCCACGACGCCTCGAGGCCATCCAACGTCGGCTTCTCCGGGACTGAAAAACTCATCTTCGCCTTTACCGTGTCTTATGTGATCCGCTTGCACAACAGCGCGACCGGACGGATCGAGGAGCTGCATCCAGTGGTCCCCGGGACCGTCTCGATGTACGTTTGTGGACCAACGGTCTATGACGTTCCGCACATCGGTCACGGGCGCTTTGTGCTCGTATTCGATATTTTACGCCGCTATCTGCAGCACTTGGGCTTGGCAGTTGTGCACGTCTCCAACATCACCGACGTGGACGACAAGATTCTGAAGCGAGCGGCCGAGGAGGGCCGCGAGCCCTGGGAGGTGGCCGCCACCTACGAGGGGGTCTGGTGGGACACCTTGGAAGCCCTGAACGTGCTACGCCCCACTCACGTCCCGCACGCCACCGACTACATCCTCGGCATGATCGAGTTCATCGGCACCCTGGTCGGGGCGGGCAAGGCTTATGTCAGCTCGGACGGCGTCTACTTCGACGTCTCCACTGTCGCCGACTACGGGCTCCTGGCGCATCAGAGCCTGGAATCGCTCAGGTCGGGAGCCCGGGTCGAGGCCAACGAGAACAAGCGGTCCCAGCTCGACTTCGCGCTCTGGAAGCTCACCCCGGAGGACCGCTGGGCTTGGGATTCGCCATGGGGAAGGGGCCGGCCGGGCTGGCACACCGAATGTGTGGTGATGTCCGAGGACCTGTTGGGGAAGAGCTTTGACATCCATGGCGGGGGATCGGACCTGATGTTCCCTCATCACGAGAATGAGCGTGCCCAGGCCTCCTGCCTGGGCCACCCCTTCGCCCACCTCTGGATTCACAACGGCTTCCTGGTGGCAGGGGCCGAGAAGATGTCCAAGTCGCTCGGGAACTTCATCACCTTGCCGGAGCTGGTCGGATCCAACGACCCGCGGGCCTACCGCCTGCTGGTGGCGCAGGCCCACTACCGCTCGCCACTCGCGGTCAGCGTGGAGCTGGCGGCGGACGGAGCCCGGGCCCTGGCCCGCATCGACCAGGCGCTGGACCGGTTGGAGGCGGAGGGGTTGGCGGGGGCCGAACCCGACACCCAGATGATGGCCGCCTTCCAAGAGGCGATGGACAACGATCTGGACACCCCGGCCGCAACCGCTCTGCTCTTCCAGAATGTGACCAGGCTCAACTCCCTCCTCGATCAAGGCCAGCGTGCCTCCGCGGCGGCGGTGGGTGCCGCAGTGGCGACCGTTTTCGCGGTCCTGGGCCTCTCTTCGAGGCCAGTGGCTGCCGAGGTCCCTGTCGAGGTGGCCGATCTCTTCGCCCGGCGCGAGAAGGCCCGGGCCGACCGCGACTACCCGCTTTCGGATACGCTGCGCGACCAGCTTGCCCGGCTCGGATGGGTGGTGGAGGATGCCAAAGGCGGGGGAGTGCTGAAGCCGAAGCTTCCCTGACCGTCTGCCGGCCCGGCGCACAGGTGCCCCGATCTTGTCGTCGGCAGTCGGGTTACTATGTGGTAAGTTACTAGGTAGTAACTGCTTTACTACGCTTGCCGAGGTGTACGATGGCCGACTTTTCCATGGCGCTCAACGAGGACCAGGAGTCACTGAAGACCTGGATCCACGACTTCGCCGAGAACGTGATGCGCCCTGCGGCACACGAGTGGGACGAGAGGGAGGAGACCCCTTGGCCCATCATCCGCGAGGCCGCCAAGATCGGGCTCTACTCGTTCGACTTTATTGCCAATGCCTACGCCGACAAGACCGGCCTGACCATGGCGCTGGTGAATGAGGAGATGGCATGGGGTGACGCCGGTATCGCGCTTGCCATCTTCGGCTCCACTCTCGCCGTGGCCGGTATCTTCGCCAACGGGACCCCCGAGCAGATCGGCGAGTGGATACCCCAGTGCTTCGGGAGCGCCGACGACCCGCGGCTGGCCGCATTTGCGGTGACCGAACCGGATGCCGGTAGCGACGTCAGCGCCCTGCGGACGCGTGCCGTCTATGACGAGGCAACCGATACCTGGACCCTCAACGGCACAAAGACCTGGATCACCAATGGCGGAATCGCCGACATCCACGTGATCGTGGCCACGGTAGACCCCGCGCTCGGCTCCCGCGGCCAGGCCTCCTTCGTGATCCCGCCCAACACGCCCGGGCTTCGTCAGGGGCAGAAGTTCAAGAAGATGGGCATCCGCGCCTCCCACACCGCCGAGGTGATCCTGGAGGATGTGAAGGTTCCCGGGCGCATGCTTCTTGGCGGTAAGGAGAAGCTGGACGAGAGGCTGGCGAGGGCACGGGAGGGGCGGCGTTCCTCGAGCCAGGCGGCGATGGCCACCTTCGAGGCCAGCCGCCCGATGGTGGGCGCTCAAGCTCTCGGCATCGCCCGTGCGGCCTATGAGTACGCGCTGGACTACGCCAAGGAGCGCAAGCAGTTCGGCAAGGCCATCATCGAGAACCAGGCGATCGCCTTCAAGCTTGCCGACATGGCCATGCGCGTGGAGGCCTCGCGCCTCCTGGTCTGGCATGCCGCCTGGATGGCAGCTAGCGGCACCAAGTTCACCAAGGGCGAGGGCTCGATGTCCAAGGCCTTTGCCGGAGAGACTGCGGTGTGGGTCACCGAGCAGGCGATCCAGATCATGGGCGGCTACGGGTACGTTCGCGAATACCCGGTCGAGCGCTGGCACCGCGACTCGAAGATCTACACCATCTTCGAAGGGACATCGGAGATCCAGCGCCTGGTTATCGCGCGCGCCATCTCAGGCGTCCGCATCTGATACTCCCGGCCCGCAGTTGTCCGAGTTGTGGCAGCTTCGGGCAGGCTACCTGAACCCGAGATGGCGCGCCCCGCTCATGTTGAATGAGCCCGTTGACGTACTCATGTGCTACATTTGAAGCATATGAAGACCATTGGAGTGCGCGAGCTTCAACAGCATGCGTCGGCGGCACTGCGACGCGTAGCGCGTGGCGAGACCATCGGCGTCACTGATCGGGGTCGTTTGGTGGCGATTCTCAGTGCTCCATCGACTGCGTCGGGTGCGTCGGCGTTGGTCGCATCCAACCGAGTACAACTAGCACGTCGGGGACCGGCTGACCTTCCAGCGCCGGTTCGCACGTCGAGATCAACTTCTGAGGTACTCGATGAGTTGCGGGATGAACGCTAGATCTCATGGTTTGGTATCTCGATACGTCCGCGTTTCTCAAGTTGATAACGATGGAACGCGAGTCCAACGCGATGCGCGCATGGTTCTCCTCGCACGATTCGGTTTGGTCCTCCCAATTACTGCACACCGAGGCGCTTCGAGCAGGTTCTCGACTCGGCATTGACGCCGATGTGATTGAGGATGCGCTGGAGACGGTTTCGTTGGTTATGCCCAATGTCACAACTTTTTTCGTCGCCGGCCAGCTCCCGCCACCGTCTCTTCGCTCACTTGACGCGTTGCACCTGGCCACTGCAATGGAGATTGGTGACGACCTTGAGGGCATCGTCACCTACGACGAGCGACTGGCTGACGCGGCGCGCGCTGCGTCGCTTGAGGTGATCGTCCCGCGATGAGTTTGGCGAGCCAGCTCTCGGTGCCTGACCAAAGTCGGCGGATTGCAGCGGACGGTGCGACGGCTGCCGCCGGCGGCTCCAGACCCAAATCGTCCTAAATCACTGCCAGACGAGCCGGTCAATTCCGGCTGTGGGTCTCTTCATTCTTGAAAG
>JAJZLQ010000004.1 GCA_021850605.1 Actinomycetes bacterium | reverse complement strand
CCAAGTTCTACGGTTCCACCGGGGGCATGACCCTGAACAAGCCGATCGTCGGGATGGCCGCCACGCCCGATGGCAAGGGATACTGGCTGGTCGCCAGCGACGGGGGCATCTTCAGCTTCGGTGATGCCAACTTCTACGGCTCGATGGGCGGAACCGTGCTGAACAAGCCGATCGTGGGGATGGCCGGACTCTCAGGCATGCTCTAGCCGGCTAGAAGGCGCGGTGCGCTTATTCGCCCGTTTCGCCGTCCACCGACTCGCGAAGGAGATCGGCGTGGCCGTTGTGGCGCGCGTACTCCTCGATCATGTGGCAAACGATCCAGCGTAGGCTTGGCGATCCCCAGCCCTCCTCGGACTTCCTCGCCGGGCGGCCCATCCCCCCCTCCTGCAAGGCGTCGGCGACCAGCTGTCTCGAGCGCTCGACCGCCTCCTGCCATTGCGCGAGGAGTTCCTCAGGCGAATCATCAGCTGCGGTCCTCCATTCCCAGTCCGGATCGGATTCCCAGTCGACGGCGTCGTAGGGCGGGCGCCAGCCCTCGTTGTTCAGCCACTGCCTGAACCACCAGTCCTCGACCAGGGCCATGTGCTTGACCAGCCCACCCAAAGTGATCTGCGAGGCGCCTACCTTGGTGGAAAAACCTTGCGAACCGAGGCCGGAGCACTTCCAGGCAAGCGTCGCCCGCTGATAGTCGAGAAATCCAAGCAGCGTCGCCGCCTCGTCGCCCGCCAGCAGTGGCTGGATCCTGCCATGCTCATCCACGTTTTCCGCCATGATTACATCCCATGCAGTGGTCGAGATTCACCCTGGATATCCCCAAGTGGGGCAGGATCCAGCTCACCTGAAGCGGGCGAGGGTTCCAATTCTTGCAGAGATTCACGACTGCGTAGGCGATCATGCCGTGCAGATTGAATCCGGGTGGCGTTGAGTAGGGCAACCGGGCCCCTGGAGCATGCAAAGCGCCGCCCCCGGGTCAACCGCCCGCGGTTACCACCGATAAGGCATTGGAATTCATGGGCGCCGGCGAGTTCCGGTGGCAGTCGTGGGAAACACGCCCGTTCAGCAAAACACCGGCCCTTAGCCAAGAGAGGATCAGCTTGAGCACCCGGCCGGCCGGAGCCTGCCACCTGGCCTTTCGGCCTTCACCCGGGCGGGTTGATCGGATTTTTGAGAACACAGGGCCCCCACTCCTTGGCCCGCATCCCCGCCCCGGAGGGAGGAATGCCGCCCGGAATGTCAGAGCCCCAGCACTCGCAGAATGCCGCGGGCCGCCGCCTGGCTCATCTCGTAGATCGCGGCGTCACGTGCTTTGTCCACCCGCTCGATGATCCCCTCGTCGCCTCCGTCCTGGGCAAGCGAGTCAAGCGTGGAGACGATGGTCTTCTGCGCCGTGTCGGAGAGCTCGAAGCCGAGGGAGGTGAGGCGCTTGAAGATCTCCGAGGACGATATTGGCTCGGGCGCGGCGTTTGCCACCAGCTCGATAGCCGCCTTGGCCAGCTCGGAGGTCGCCCCTGTCGTCTTCTCGACCGCACCGGTGAATCCACCCGGCCCGGTGCCGGACTCTGCCTCGCCGATCCACGACTTCATCTTGCGTATCAGTTCTGAGAGCGTCTCGGCCTCGAAGGTCACCGTCGCCATATCTGTTCCGTCCTTATGCTCAATGCGGAGCGCCTGTGGCCTCGCCTCGCGCCAAGGGCTTAAGCCCGAGGTAGATGCGCCGCAACAGCTGAAGGGTGATGAACCCGGTCGCGCCCCAGACCAGATCCTCCTCGAGCGCGAAGAAGTGCATCTCCCGGGCCTCCGAGCCGCGGGTCCACAGCTCGCGGTGGTAGACGCCAGGTGCGAGCAGAGTACGGATCGACACCTCCATCACTGCGTCCACCTCCCCCTCACTCTTGAAGTACTGGGGGGCGGCCACCTCGGAGACGCCCAGGAAGGCGGTCATGGACACGCCGCTGGAAGCGGTGGAAAGCTCAGTGATCGGGCCCACCAGCTCGATGGTCTCCGGCTCGACACCTATCTCCTCGTAGCTCTCCCGCACGGCGGCGTCAAGAGGCGTCTCGCCCGGCTCGACCTTGCCGCCCGGGAAGGCGATCTCCCCTGCGTGCACCTTTAGGCTCTCGGTCCGCCGGGTAAAGACGAGCGCGGGTGAAAAGGCCGCGCCCACCAGGATGGCCAGCACTCCTGCGGGCCGCTGTGGCCCGGCCTGAGGCGGAGGAGGCGGCGTCCGCAGCCGCGAGATTGGGATCGAGGGGGAGCGCTCGAAGGCACGCGCCACCGCGTAGCGGTTTTCGGGCAACAGAGAGCTAAGCTCGTCCACCCATTCCGGGCGGCCGATGCGCCGTGACCCGGTTGGCCTTGGTACCAGCTGGCGAAACCGGCTGGAAAGCTCGATTATCTCCCCCAAATCTGCCTCACAAGCAAACTGTGACGGCTGGCGTCCCTGCACCAGAAAACCTAATGCAGGTTTGGAACTTCCGATCGACGCCCGGGCAAATGCAAGGGCCCGGGCAGATGCCCGGGCCCTTGGCATGGGATTCCGGCTGGGCCGGAAGGCGCTTTTACCGCCTTACATCATCCCGCCCATTCCACCGCCACCGGGCATGGCCGGAGCCGAGCCTGCCGGCTCGGGCTTCTCGGCGACCAGGGCCTCGGTGGTGAGCAGAAGCGCGGCGATGGAAGCAGCGTTCTGCAGAGCCGAGCGGGTCACCTTGGCAGGGTCGATGACGCCGGCCTTGACCAGATCCTCGTATACCCCGGTACGGGCATTGAAGCCGACCGAGCCAACCTCGGACCCGACTCGCTCGACCACGACAGCGCCTTCGAAGCCGGCGTTGTTGGCAATCCAGCGGACCGGCTCCTCGAGGGCCTTGGCAACCAGGATGGCACCAGTGGCCTCGTCGCCGGTCAGCGAAGCGGCAAGAGCCTCTACATCGGCGCGCGAACGAAGCAGTGCGGTGCCGCCACCGGCGACAATCCCCTCCTCGATCGCGGCACGAGTCGCCGAAAGGGCGTCCTCGATACGATGCTTCTTCTCCTTCAGTTCCACTTCGGTGGCCGCGCCTACCTTGACAACCGCGACGCCGCCGGCAAGCTTGGCCAGGCGCTCCTGGAGCTTCTCGCGATCCCAGTCGGAGTCGGTGTCATCAATCTCGCGGCGAATCTGGGCGACGCGCCCGTCCACCTCGGCCTTGTCGCCGTAACCGCCGACGATCTTGGTCTCGTCCTTGGTCACCTCGACCCGGCGGGCACGGCCCAGCAGGTCGAGCGTGGCGCTCTCCAGCTTGAGGCCAACCTCTTCGGCTATGACCTGTCCGCCGGTGAGAATAGCCATGTCCTGGAGCATCGCCTTGCGACGCTCACCGAAGCCGGGGGCCTTGACCGCGATCGAGGAGAAGGTGCCGCGGATCTTGTTGACCACCAAGGTGGCCAGCGCCTCACCATCGATATCCTCGGCCACGATGACCAGGCCCTTACCGGCCTGCATGACCTTCTCGAGCACGGGCAGAACCTCGTTCACCGAGGAGATCTTGGCCGCGTAGAAGAGGATGTAGGGGTCATCCAGTACCGCCTCCTGGCGATCCTGGTTGGTCACGAAGTACGGGGAAAGGTATCCCTTGTCGAACTGCATGCCCTCGGTAAACTCCAGTTCGAGCCCGAAGGTGTTCGACTCTTCGACCGAGACCGTGCCATCCTTGCCAACGCGATCGATGGCATCGGCGAGCACGTCCCCGATGCTCTGGTCGGCGGCCGAGATCGCCGCGACCTGGGCGAAGTCTGACTTGCCCTCGACCGGCTTGGCCTGGCGTGCGATCGATTCGGCCGCGGCCGCAACCGCCTTCTCGATGCCGCGCTTCAGGCCCATCGGGTTCGCACCGGCGGCCACGTTGCGCAGTCCTTCACGGATCAGCGCCTGGGCCAGGACGGTGGCGGTGGTGGTGCCGTCGCCGGCAACGTCGTTGGTCTTGGTCGCAACCTCTTTGACCAGCTGGGCGCCCATGTTCTCATAGGGGTCTTCCAGCTCGATCTCGCGGGCGATCGAGACGCCGTCGTTGGTAATGGTGGGGGCGCCGAACTTCTTGGCCAGCACCACGTTTCGGCCCTTGGGGCCAAGCGTCACCCGCACGGTGTCTGCGAGCTTGTTGACTCCGGCCTCGAGAGAGCGCCGGGCGTTCTCGTCGAACTTGAGGATCTTGGTCATTAGCGGGATACCTTGGCCAGAACGTCACGGGAGGAAAGGATGAGAAGGTCCTCGCCGTCCACGGTGATCTCCGTGCCACCGAACTTCGAATAGACGACGGTGTCGCCCACAGCGATGTCGAGCTTGATGATCTCACCGGTGTTGTCAGCCCGGCGGCCGGGGCCGACGGCGATGACTTCGCCCTGCTGGGGCTTCTCCTTGGCGGTATCGGGAATTACGAGACCAGAGGCGGTCCGCTCTTCGGACTGAGCCGGACGGACAACGATACGGTCGTCTAGGGGGTGAAGCTGCATGCCTCGCATAGCCTCCTTGTTTCGTGGATTTGGTTTCACTATAGCGCCTCTTTTAGCACTCTCATCCATTGAGTGCTAATGGATTCGGCAACCGGGGTCAGGACAGGCGCAGTGAGGGCATGGCGTCAAGCTCCGGATCCGATGGCCCGAAGCGCTCCAGCAGGAAGCGGCCCGCGGCGGCGATCATCGCGCCGTTGTCCGTGCAGTTTCGCTTTGCCGGGACGTACACGGCCAATCCCGCCCGCTCGCCCTCCTCCGCCAGGCGTGCCCGCAGCAAGGTGTTGGCCCCCACCCCTCCGGAGAGACCGATCGAGGCGCAGCCGGAGGTGATCGCCGCCGCCACCGTCTTTTCCACCAGGGTCTCCACCACCGAGGACTGGAAGGCGGCCGCGACATCGGCACCGGCCGCGCCGGGGTGGCTCTTCACATAATTGGCCACTGCCGTCTTTGGGCCGGAAAAGGAGAAGTCATACTCGCTCTTGGTTTTGGCCCGAGGAAAGCGTATGGCGAATGGATCTCCGGCCCTGGACAGGCGCTCTATCTCCGGCCCACCCGGATATCCCAGCCCGAGAAGTCTCGCAACCTTGTCGAAAGCCTCGCCGGCAGCGTCGTCGACCGTCTCGCCAAGAATGTCGTACTCTCCGCGGCGTTCGGCCCTCACTATCATGGTGTGCCCCCCGGAGACGACCAGCATGGCCATGGGGAATTGCACCTCGGGATAGTCGAGCTCGATCGCGAAGATGTGGCCCTCGAGGTGATTAACCCCCACCAGAGGCACCTCCCACCCGATGGAGAGGGCCTTGGCCGCAGCCACACCCACCATCAGCGATCCGGCCAGCCCTGGGCCCTTGGTGACCGCCACCGCCTCCAGCCCGGCCGAGGAGAACTCGCGGCCGGCATCGGTGAAGGCCTGCTCGATTACCGAAAGGATTACTTTGGCGTGCTCGCGGGATGCAAGCTCGGGAACCACCCCGCCAAAGTCCCGGTGCAGGGATATCTGGGAGGAGATGACCGAGGAGAGGGCCCGGCCGGAGGTGTCCACCAGGGCGGCCGCCGTCTCGTCGCAGGATGTCTCGATTCCCAGGATCAGTCCGCTCACGCCACCACGCTAATTGCCCGCAGAGGCCGACGGATTTGGCCCGTCAGGGGAGCCAGCGGCGACGTCCCCGCCTGGCTACCAGTCCCCTCTCCTGTGCCAGGCGCTCGAGGCGCGCCGCATACTCGGGAGTGTCGATGTCGTAGGCCCACATGATGATGGCGTCCTCGTTGCTCTCCTGGTAATACCCCTTGCGCACACCCACAGGCATGAACCCGAAGCTCTGATACATGCGCTGGGCGCCTGGATTGGAGACCCGGACCTCCAGGGTGAGGTTCTTCGCCCCCGCGTCGAGGGCCTCAAGAATGAGTGAGTACATGAGAGCCGAGCCGACGTGGCGGCGATGGTAGTCGGGGTCGACCGCGATGTTGGTGATGTGGGCGTCCTCAAGCACGTACATGACCCCCGAATAGCCCACCACCTCGGCGCCCAAGCGGGCCACCGAGTAGGAGCGCTCTTTCTTGTAGGAAAGCTCGGAAAGAAAGACGTTCATCGTCCAGGGGGTGGGATAAACCTTGCGCTCAATCTCGAGAACTTTGTTCAGGTCACGCCTGCGCATCGGGTCGACACGCAGGTCGCCCGGCCTCACCGAAGCGCTGAAGGGAGCTGTGCTGCTTGCCATCTCGCGGGAAACCCTGTTCGTGCCAGGCGATCGTCCCTGGCCCGACCTCATTCTAGGTCCGGCCGGGAGCTTGACGGGGCGCTAGCGCTCAAGCGCTCGACCAGTCCCGGCGCGCTATTCGGGCCGAAAGCGTCGACGCACGAGCGATGGTGAGGATTCCGAAGGCGATCCACAAGTCGGCCGGGGTGTCCAGGGCGAAGTGGACCGAGAGCGCCGCAGGCAGGAAGGCGGTGAGCGAGGCCAGCGAGGCCCAGGCGAGGTAGCCGAAGTCGCCGAGCCCGATAAGGATTCCGTCCAGCATGAAGACCAGGGAGGCCACCGGCTGGAGCACCGCCACGATGCGCAACAGCTCGGTCATGGTGGACCTGGTGGCCGGGTCGGTGGTGAAGGCCGCCGGTAGGATTCCCGCCGTCACCATCACTATCGCTCCCGTGGCCAGGCCAAAGACGATCGAAAGGCGCACGAAGACACCGGTGGCACGTCGCGCCTCCTCGAGTTCACCGGCCCCCAAGGAGCGGGCGAAGCTGGTTTGGGCAGCGATCGCCACGGCGTCGAGCAGGAAGGCCAGCACCATCCAAATCGTCATCGAGGCGCTGAACGCCGCCAGGGCAACCGTCCCCTGTCCCTCGGCCACCCAGATGGCCAACAGGATCGCCACGCGCAGCGCCGCGGTACGGACGATGAGCGGACCGCCGGCGGAGAAGACCTCAACCACCGAGGCGAAGTCGGCAAACCTGGTACCGCCGGTGCGCCGGTGGGCCAAGGCCACCAGCCACAGGTACCCCGCGGCGACCAAGGCCTGAGAGACGACCGTCCCCAGCGCGGAACCGGCGATTCCCATGCCCACGCCGTACACCAGCGAGAAGTTGAGGACGATGTTCAACAGGTAGCCCGCGACCTGGATGTAGAGCGGCCCCTTGGCGTCGCCGAGCCCGCGCATCGTCCCCAGTCCCCCAAGGCTCATCAGCTGGAATGGGACCCCGAACAAGGAGATCTCCAGGTAGGTCCGGGCAAAGGGAAAGGCCGCGGCCGGCACGCTGAAGAAGGTGAGCAGCCATCTCCCGAACACCGCCAAGACCACGGCGACGACCGTGCCGATGATGACTCCCGCCACCAGTGCCGAGTTCCCGAGCTTGGCCGCCTCCGCGTGGCGACCCTCGCCCACCAGCCGTGAGACTCGGGCCGTGGTCCCGTAGGCGAGCACGATGAAGGATGAAGTGACCAGCGTGAGGATGGCCGCAGCGGCGCCGAGCGCCGCAAGCTGGGCCACTCCAAGATGGCCCACGATTATCGAGTCCGCGGCCAGGAAGGCCGGCTCGGCCACCAGCGTAAAGAGGGTGGGCACGGCGAAACGCAGTGTCTCCTCGACCAGTCCGCCGCCGAGTGATCGGCGCCGCCTAAGCGCCATCTCTTGCGGGGAACTTGGCTACCGCCTCGTATTCACGGACGTAGCGGACCTCTACGGACTCGGGCTCGATCAGCTCACGCCCCGCGGCGAGCGAGGCCAGATAGGCGCCGAGCGGACTTCCGGCCAACCGGGCGAATGCATCTGCAGCCAGCTCGACCTGGGCGAGGCCGGCAACTCTGCCCGCAATTCCCTCGCTGCATGCGACCACCCGGCAGGGGCCGAGCGCCGCCAGGTGCCGCTCGCACTCCAGGGCATCCAGCGTCCTGCTGAAGCTCCCCGGCTCGCCCATCAGGAGCATGTGCCATTGGCCCCGGCGGGCGTCATCCAAAACCACCAGGGGCCTGTCCCGGCCGAGCTCGGCCGCCGCAGCGTGGCCAAGCGCCTCGAGATGGTCGAATACCAGTACCCGAGCGCCTCTGGCCTTGGCAAACGACTTTGCCGCGGCTACGCCGATGCGGCTTCCCGAAAATCCTCCCGGCCCCACGGAGACGGCGACCGATGAGATCGGCTCGCCGGCGCCGGCGGCCACCGCGACGACACGGGCCAGGAAGTTGCCCAGTTCGGCCAAGACCATGCGTGCCCCGAAGATCTGATGGACCAGGAGTGGCCTTTGCCCGTCGAAGAGCGCCAGCGTGGCCGGCTCGGTAACCGTGTCGATCGCCACGATAAGCTTTGGCGCTCCAGCCACCTTGCACACCTTCCTGTTCGGCACCCTGCCCGGTGGGCCTGGTCCGGATCACGAAAGAGCCTACGCCCCGGCGCCGCGGGCCACCTCCGAAAGGCCGGCTGCGGCCAACCTCCCACCCCAGCGACCGGCGCTGCCTGAGAAGGCGACGGTACGCCGTTGCGCCCCATCTGCTTCAAAGGAGACGGCGAGGGGATCGTGCACGGCAAAGATGCCCGCCGAACGGTCACCCCACTCTATGACCGTCACCGAGCCGGCCTCGCCGAGTTCGAGCATGTCGATGGCGAAGGCGTCGCCCTCCTCCAGGCGATAGAGGTCGGCATGCACGAGGGGAGGCCTCCCCGGGTATTGCCGCACAATGACGAAGGTCGGGGAGGCGACGCGCCCGGTGATCCCCAGCCCCCGGGCGATCCCACGCGTGAACGCGGTCTTGCCCGCACCCAGATCCCCGATCAACAGGACGACATCTCCGGCTGCAAGAACCGAACCGAGTGCCTCGCCCAGCTCCTCGGTCCGCTCCTCCGAGTCGGAGACGGCCTCGGCCAGCAGCGGCCCTAGCTCCATCGGCCTCGCTCCTTCAGGAACAACTTGGCCGTGGCCATGTCGGCGCGCATCGCTGTCACCGCGCTGCCTCCCTGGCGCAGGCCGTAGGAGGGATGGAAGGTGGGCATCACCGTGCCGAAGCGGGTCTGGAAGAACTTGCCGCGCGCCGAGGTGATTTGCAGGTCCGGGCTGATCAGGAAGCGGGCGGCCACCGCCCCCAGGGCGACCACCAGTTCCGGTGCGATCGTCTCGAGCTGCGCTTCCAGGTAGGGCGTGCAAGACTCCACCTCGTCGGGCTGCGGATTACGGTTGCCGGGAGGGCGGCACTTCACGATGTTGGCGATGTAGAGCGCGGCCCGGGTGACACCCAGCTCCTGCTCTATGAGAGTGTCCAGCAACCGGCCGGAGCGGCCCACGAAAGGCAGACCTGTGGCGTCCTCCTGAGCTCCCGGTCCTTCTCCCACGAAGACGAGAGGGCTGGCAGCGCTACCCATGCCGAAGACAACGTTGGTGCGCGTCTCGGCCAGGCGGCAGCGGCGGCAGGCGGCGGCTTCCACGGCCAGTGCCGCCAGAGTCGTGACCAGCTCATCCACGGCACTCCTCCACCAGGCGGCGCGGGATGCGC
>JAJZLQ010000051.1 GCA_021850605.1 Actinomycetes bacterium | reverse complement strand
ACCGTCCGCAGCAGGGATATGGCCCGCAGATCAGAGGTTCCCTCGGGCCCCAGGTAGCAGATAAGCAATTCACAGCCCCTTCGTCGCACCTCAGATTCTATGGCTCCGACCAGGCAGCAAAGCGCGGGAGTCTGCACCTGGAACGAGCGTCGGGTCCCGATCCCGGATATCGCTTGGCGCCCGGCTCGACGAGATGGCACCTGCGGCTTGGAACCGCGCGTGATCCCGTTCCCGCCCGGCGCATCCGCATTGCACAACAGCCCTGGAAAACCGGCAAAGCTCAACTAAAGTTGAGCTTCGTGCCCGAGCTGATCGATATCGGTGAAGTCTGCGCTTTGACCGGCCTTTCCCCCTCGACTTTGCACTTCTACGAGCGCAAGGGTCTCATCGCCAGCAGCGAGCCGCCCGGTACGCGCCGGCGCTACTCCGCCGCAACCCTGGAGCGGCTGGACGTTATCCTGCTGGCGCGCCGGGGCGGCTTTGCGCTCAAGGAGATCGGAGGCCTCCTCGCCGCCGATGCTTCAGCCGACCCGGAGGAGCGGCTCGAAACGGCGTTGGCCGAGGTGAAAGAGAGGATGCTGGCACTGGCGGCACTGGAGGACAGGCTTACCCACGCACTCAGCTGCCCCGATAAGAGGCTGCTGCGCTGCAAGCATCTGCGTGACCGGGCGCGCTCAAGCCCGGCAAACGCGAGCCCGCGGCCCCGGGCGGGGATCGCCGAAGCACAGGCCGAATCCACCGATCGCTCCGAGACCGGCAGGTCGCTTGTTGACCTGGTCTGGCTGCGCAAGGTGCGCGACCGGATCGACCGCGAGTACGCCAGGCCGCTCGACGTTGAGGCCCTGGCGCGGGGTGCCAATATGTCCGCCGGGCATCTAAGCCGGCGGTTTCGCCAGGCCTATGGTGAATCACCGTACAGCTACCTCATGACCCGGCGTGTGGAACGGGCCATGGCGCTCCTGCAGCGTGGCGACCTTAGCGTCACCGAGGTGTGCTACGCCGTTGGCTACTCCTCGATCAGCACCTTCAGCGCCCGCTTCACCGAGCTTGTGGGAATGACGCCCGGCGCCTACCGCCGCGCCTCGCCCAACCACCTCGCCGGTGTGCCGGCGTGCCTCACCAAACAGGTCGCCCGACCAGTCAGGAATCGAGAAGCGCCGACGGGCGGACTCTAGCTAGCGTTGCCGCCATGGATATAACGATTCACACAAGCGCACTCCCGCACACCGATCCCGAAGCCTCATTGGCCTTCTACCGGGACGCACTCGGTTTCGAGGTACGCACGGACGTCGGCCAGGGGGCAATGCGATGGATTACCGTGGGGCCTCCCAATCAGCCCGATACCTGCATCCTGCTCGCGCCGCCGGCTCTGGACCCGGGCATCACCGAAGAGGAGCGCCGCGTGGTCGCCGAGATGATGGCCAAGGGCACCTATGGCTGGATCATGCTGGCCACACAAAATCTCGACCAGGTCTTCGATCGCGTCCAGGCGACCGGTGCCGAAGTGGTCCAGGAGCCAATCCAGCAGCCGTACGGGGTGCGCGACTGCGCCTTCCGTGATCCCGCAGGCAACATGGTCCGCATTCGCCAGCTTCCCTAGCACTTCACCACGCTGCACAGGATGGAACTTCCCGGTGCGATCACCCATGGTCGGCCCGCCTACCGGGGCGGGCAAAAAGGCGGGAACGCTCGACATGGCATCCGACCTCGGCGCCTTGGCGCATGGGGTCACCCGGAACGCCAACGGGGCGGTGTGCGTTCCCTCGGCAGCAACGAATAGGTGTCCGGAGGTGATTGGCGCAGCGTCACCAAAGCTCGCCGAGGCTTCCAGAACCCGGGCTGGAGGCCACGCGGTGCCCCGGCCACGATCCGTGGCCGGTTATCGCGGCCGGAGGGCGTGGCGACCACCGCGACGCCAGTCCTACTGCGGGCCGATGTCGGTGGTAGCGTTGCCTGGCGATCGCCCATGTGGATCGCAAGACAATCCGCAGGATCGGCGGATCCGAGAGTGAATTGGAAAGATGCAGCCATGGCAAACGACGCCGAGGACGCTTCCAGGATGCTGGACGAAAGAATACGCCAGCTGGATGACTGGCGCGGCACAACATTGGCGCGCATGCGCGAGCTGATCCACGAAGCCGACCCTGAGGTGATCGAAGAGTGGAAGTGGGTCAAGCAGACCAACCCCGGAACGCCGGTATGGTCCCACAACGGCGGCATCTGCACCGGAGAGACCTACCAGAGGGTCGTCAAGCTGACCTTCCACCGGGGAGCCTCCCTCGATGATCCAGCTGGGCTCTTCAACTCGAGCTTGGAGGGTAAGGTCAGGCGTGCCATTGACATCAAGGAGGGCGAAACCGTCGATCCCGGCGCATTCAAAGATCTCGTTCGCCAAGCCGTTGCCCTGAACCTTGCGGCGAAAAAGAAATGAATTAGCGGCCGGTGCCCCCGGCCGCTGGCACTCTTGTTCGAAGTTACGTACCATTTCCCCTCGGATTTGCCCGCTGGGTGGCGTTTAGGGTTGTTTTGGAGCTGTAGGGCGTAGCCGAGAGAATCATTGCGCACTGCGGACTGTGTGTGCCAGGACAGCTCTGTGGCCAGGCAAGCAGGCGCGGTGTATATCGCCCATGTTGCACGCAAGTTTCAGGCCAAGGACGGTGGGAGCCGCGAGTCGGTCTCCCACCTGCTGCGGCGCAGCTACCGCGAGGGCAAGCGGATTCGCCATGAGACCCTCGGCAATGTCTCGGCCCTTCCCGCTCCCGCGCTCGAAGCGCTGCGGGCTTCCCTGGCGGGCAAGACGCTGGTGGTGGCAGGCGAGGGGCTGGCGATCTCCCGTTCGCTTCCCCACGGGCATCTGGCCGCGGCGGCCACCATGGCCAAGTCCCTTGGGCTCCTGGAGCTGCTTGGCCCGGCCTGCAAGGAGCGGGACATCGCCTATGCGCTGATCCTTTCCCGGGTGGTCCATCCCCGGCCCAAGCTCGCAACGACCAAGTGGTGGGCCGATACCACCCTTGTCGGCGACCTGGGTCTTGAAGGGGTGGGCACCGACGAGGTCTACGCGGCGATGGACTGGCTCGGAAAGCGCCAGGAGACGATCGAGGCCGAGCTTGCCAGAAGGCACCTGGGCAAGGAGGCCAACCGCTTGGGCCTGGCCTACTTCGACCTCTCCTCCTCCTGGGTGGAAGGTAGCCACAACGAGCTGGCGGCCCGGGGCTACTCGCGGGACAAAAAGCGCGGGCTGGCCCAGATCGAATACGGGCTTCTCACCGACGCCGAGGGACGGCCGGTGGCCATCGAGGTGTTCAAGGGCAACACCGCCGACACCTCCGCCTTCATCTCCATCGTCGAGGGAATCCGGAGCCGCTTCTGCCTCGATCGCCTCACCATGGTGGGAGACCGGGGCATGATCACCTCCGCCCGGATCGAGGCTCTCCGAAGCGCCGGTGACCTGGGGTGGCTGACCAGCCTGCGAGCCCCCCAGGTCGCGGCGCTCGCCCAAGAGGACGGCCCGGCGCAGCTCTCCCTCTTTGATGAAGCTGACCTGGCGTCTTTCACCCACCCTGACTATCCGGCCGAACGCCTCGTGGCCTGCCGGAACCCGCTGCTGGCCGCCCAACGCCGGAGAAAGCGCCAGGAACTGCTCGCGGCCACCGAGGCCGCACTTGCCCCCATCATCGCCGCGGTAGCCGAAGGCCGCCTCGCCGGAGCCGACAAGATCGGGATGCGAGTGGGCAGAGTGCTCAACAAGTACAAGATGGCCAAGCACTTCGAGCTGTCCGTCGGTGAGGCCACCCTCGCCGTCACCAGGAAACAGGCCTCCATCGACTCCGAGGCGGCTCTGGATGGGATCTACGTGCTGCGCACCAGCCTTACCGCCGAGCAGCTCGACGCCGCTTCTGTCGTGAGCGCCTACAAGGACCTCTCCCACGTCGAGCGGGATTTCCGCCACATCAAAGTCGACGACATCGACCTCGGCACCCTCACCCGCAACACCGTCTATCTGAAGAATGGAGCGGCGGAGAAGTTCGAGATGCTCTCACCCCCGACCCAGCGCCGGGTGTTCGAGCTCTTCGGCGTAGGGGGTGCCTCTCCGGCTCATGTCGCCCGTAGCTTTCGCCGAGTTTGCTTAGTTGCCCTGGTAGGGCATGGGGAAGCTCGCACCGGGGGAATCACCTCGGCCTAAACTTGTTTGACTTCCAGAGGAGCCCTAGATCGTGGGTGCTCAGACTGGAAGGAACTAATCCCAGCATCACGCAGAAGGAACCCCATGTCCACCAACGAGAAGGCCCTACAGCCAGAAGATCTCACGCGATTGTTCGTCGAGCGCGCCAACGAACGCGACTCGGCCGGCATCGCCGAACTTTACGAGGAACACGCCGTAATGGCCTACCCGCCAGGCCAAGTAACGGTGGGACGCGAAGCGATCCGAGCGTTATGGGAGAAAATACTCGCAAATGGACCGCGCTTCGAACAAGAGTCGGCTCTGCCGACGCTTGTCAGTGGCGACATTGCGCTCACTTCCACTGCGCCGAAAGATAACGCTGGTGCCCGGGCACAAGTGGTTCGACGTCAGTCGGACGGCACCTGGCTGCGCTTACTGGACCAGCCTGAGTTCGTCTCCATCCCACGAGAGATTCCCGAAAAGTGACGGATCGAGGATTGTTTGACGTCCGTTGAACGGTCGTGGGCACTAAGCGCATGCAGCCAACTACCAAGCGCTGAATTGGCCTACCCCTTTGGCCCTGCCACCGCGGTTTTCAAGGTACGGGGCAAAATGTTCGCCGCGATCAGCTTGAGCGATGAACCTGGTCGTCTCACCCTCAAATGCGACCCCGACTACGCGGACTTCCTGATTCAAGAGTTCGACGAAATAACTCCTGGTTATCACATGAATAAGCGACACTGGGTCACGATCACCCTCGAACCGACCATGCCCGAAGATCTGATAGAGGAGTTAATTTCTGATTCCTACGATCTGGTGACCGCCGGACTTCCCAATCAAGTTCGACATTCGGTCGAGAATCGGTAATAAGGGTAAGCAACTTCGCGCCGCGCCCCGTGCGCGCTGACAGCTTTGGTCGTTGTGGCCGCGCTCGATCCAATGGTTCTCGGAGAGGTTAGAAGGAGAACCCCGTGCGACGTTACTAAAGCTTGGTGGGCCGTAGGCACTCGTATTCGAACCTCGATGACGTGCGGAAACGCGTGCGCCTCTGTTTCGACCTGCTTCCATTTGGCTGACACAGCCCACCTCTACGCTCGCCCCGGTGAAGGTTCGCGAGGTGATCCACATGCTGGAGCAAGGCGGTTGGCAGCAGGTGATGCAGCGCGGAAGCCACCGACAGTTCCGCCACCCGACGAAGCCGGGCCGAGTGATGGTGGCCGGCAAGCCGAGCCAGGAGCTGGCGCCCGTACGCTGAGCAGCATTCTCCGCCAATCCGGTCGTCCGAAGGAGGCCCGTTGAGCACCTGGACCGTAGTGTACGAGCAGACCGCGACTGGTTGGAGCGCTTTCGTACCCGCCCTTTCGGGCGTAGTCGCAGCCGGCGCGACGCGCGCGGAGGCCGAGCGACTCATCGGGGAGGCGATCGCTCTACATCTCCAAGGGCTGACTGAAGACGGTCTGCCGATCCCCGATCCTGGCAGCGTCGACGTCGGGCAGGTCGAACTGCGCCAACCGGCGTAGCCACCCCTGGGCAGAGCTCGCCGCATCGTTGCGCCAAGCCAAGTTCGAATAGTGACGTACCGTCTCGAATTCAGTGGGCCGTAGGCGCTCGTCTTCGAACGATGCCGATCTGCGAGAACGGCTTGGTGTCTTGAAGTTGAGCTGAGAAATGACTATAATACTGGTCATGACGGAGACGTTCTCGCTTGCCCACATCAAGGCTCACCTCTCCGAGGTCGTAGACCGGGTCGAGCACCAGCACGATCGCGTGGTCCTGACGCGCAACGGCCGACCAGCGGCGATCTTGCTGAGCCCCGACGATCTCGAGGCGATCGAGGACACGCTCGACTTGTTGTCGGATCCTCAGGCGTTGAAGGAGATCAACCAGGCCCGCGAGGAGATCGCCGAAGGCCGTGTCCTGGACGCCGAAACGTTGCGAGCCAAGTACCTCGCTCGTTGACGACTGAAGCGTGGAGGCTCTCCATAGCTGCGTCGGCCGAGCGCTCGCTCGACCGCCTGCCCCCCAAAATCGCCACTGCTACGGTCGAGTTCATGCTTGGACCGTTGGTCGAAGCGCCTCGCCGGGTGGGCCATCCATTGCAGCGGGAACTGACCGGACTGTGGTCCGCCCGCCGGGGCGCTTACCGGATCGTGTACGAGTTGAACGAGGCTGATCTGGTGGTCAACGTAGTGCGCATTGACCACCGCGCCGATGTCTACCGACCAAGGTGAGGCGACGCCGGATTTTCAGTTCTCAGTTCGAACAACGGCATGAAGCCCCGTCGAAGTGGGCCGTAGAGGACTCGAACCTCTGACCCCTTGCGTGTCATGCAAGTGCGCTACCAACTGCGCCAACGGCCCTGATGCGTAGTTACAACATAGCGGCTCGGCCATTCGGGAAGTCCGCCTCGGCCACAAGGACCGAAAAAGGGGCGAGACTCAAGCGGCCACCCTCGAGCGAACCAATGGCCGCTTCGGGCTGTCGGGCGGGCTCCGAAGAGGCCCTGATCAAGAGCCCTTCGATCCCCCAGGTCGCCTCGGGGTCGACCTCACACTGGTCCTCGGCGAGGTTGAAGATGACGATCAGCGCCCGCCCCTTCTCCCCTTGCAGCCACCAACCGCCCAGCAGATGGCCGTCCTCCCGGGCGGGAGTTTCAAGCCTTCCGAAGGAGAGGTATGGTCCCGCGACTGAGCGCCGAAGCTCCGACAAAGCGGCCACATACTCCAGGAATCCCTGGTCGTAGGAGTCGAACGGGAGCGCATATTCCAAGCGGTCTTGGCAGTAGGCATTGTTGTTGCCCCCCTGGCTGCGACCGAGCTCGTCCCCACCGAGCAGCATGGGAATGCCAGGCGACATCAGCAGCGTGGTAATCATTGCCCGGCGGGCACGCTCGCGCATCGCGTTCACTTTGGGGTCAGCGCTGGGGCCGTCCGGACCCCAAGGCCAGGAGAGGTTGTCATCACTGCCATCACGATTCTCCTCGCCGTTCTCCCAGTTGCGCTTGGCGCCATAGGAGACCAGGTCGGCCAAGGTAAACCCGTCGTGGCAGGTGACGAAGTTGATGGACCGCGACGCCGGAGGGCGCTCCTGCTCGCATAGAACTTCGGCGAGCAAGTGCGATCCGTGACGTGCGCCGGGCGAGAACGAGCGCCGGATGGCATCGCGCACCTGGTCGTTCCACTCCGCCCAAGGGGGAGGGTACCTGCCCACCTGGTATCCAGCTGGACCAAGGTCCCAAGGCTCCGCTATCAGCTTCAGCCGGGAGAGGAGCGGGTCGTTGCGGATCACTCCCAGTGCTCCGCCGTCAGGCTGGAACGGATAGCCGATCACGCCGAAGTCGCTGCGCCCGAGTGAGGTGGCCAGGTCAAAGCGGAAGCCGTCCACCGAAAAGCGCTCGGCGAGGAAGCGAAGGGCGTCGGTGGCCAGGGCTACGGTTACCGGCGAGGAGAAGTTCATCGTGTTCCCCGTGCCGGTTAGGTCAACGTGAAACGGCCCCTCCGGCTCCATCAGGTAGTACTCCGTGGCCGCCAGTCCCCGGTAGGAAAAGGTAGGGCCGGAGATGTCCCCCTCGCCGGTGTGATTCAGAACTACGTCCAGGATCACCTCTATGCCGGCGGCATGGAGAGCGTCGACCATCTCCGCAAACTCGGCCGCCGCCACGTCGAAGTCCGGCCGGCTGGCGTAACGAGGCTCGATGGCGAAGAAGGAGACCGTCGCATAGCCCCAGTAGTTGACCAATCCCGCCCCCAGCAGGCGCTCGTTATCCGCGAAATGAAGTACCGGCAGCAGCTCGACGGCGGTAACTCCAAGTCGGCGCAGATGGGAGGTGAATGCCGGATGAGCGAGGCCCAGGTATCGACCCCGCAACTCCTCGGGCACCGCCTCCATACGCTGGGTCGCCGCTTTCACGTGGACCTCGTAAATGAGGCTCTCCTCCCAGGGCGTTGGATGCAACCGGCGGGGCGGGTGCTCGGGCGGACCGTCCCCCGGCAGCAAGGCCAGTGGCACGGAGCCCTCGGAGTCTTGTTCCGAGGGGCGCCAGTAGTCGAAGGGCGCGTGCAGCCGCGTGGCATCG
The DNA here is from genome assembly GCA_021850605.1 of Actinomycetes bacterium. GTDB lineage: Bacteria > Actinomycetota > Acidimicrobiia > Acidimicrobiales > Acidimicrobiaceae > Acidithrix. Next base: position 1,398 of record JAJZLQ010000051.1, on the reverse strand, counting down.
CCATAGGCAAGCTTGCCGGCCAGACGGCGGGCATAGGGGTCCATCAGCAGCTTGGCAGCGTTGTAGAAGAGGCCCTCGCCCGGGCGGTAGACGCCGTCCGCGCGCAGGCCGTAGGCCGAGCCCGACGGTGCGGAAAACCGTGCGCCCCACCAGCCGTCACCGAGCCGGGAAAGCGCGACATGGGAGGTCGCCCTGCCTTCAGGCGCATAGAGAGAGACGGTAAGCGCCTTGGCACCCGGCGCGTAGATCTTGGCGCGGTATCCGCCCTCATGCCGTGTCACGCCTGGGGGCGCGGCCACCAGCTCCCGGTCGATCCTGCCTATCCCCTGCCCTCCTCGAAAACTTCCAGCCCTTGCATGGACCAATCCAGGCTAGCAGCATGCGTTGGCCCCCGGGGGACGCCCGCCGTTCACTTGGTTTAGGCTCTGGCGCAGGAGGTGGTGCAGGTGGATCCCTTCGTCAGCGCAGCCTGGCTGGCCGCACGAAGCGGCGATGTTCGGATTGCCGATGTTCGCTGGTACCTGGACGGACGATCAGGCCGTGCCGCGTATGAGAAAGGACACATACCCGGCGCCGTCTTCATCGACCTGGAACGCTGGCTGGCGGCTCCGGCCATTCCGGACGGCGGCCGTCATCCCCTTCCCGATCCCGAGATCTTCGCCGAGGGAATGAGCCGAGCGGGGATCGGCGACGCCGCAACGGTGATTGCCTACGACGACGCCGGAGGGGTGATCGCCGCCAGGCTGGCCTGGATGCTCCGGGTCCTCGGCCACCAGGCGGCGGTGCTGGACGGAGGTATCGATTCCTGGGAAGGCGAACTTTCCAGCCAGGTGGTGGAACCGAGCCGTGCGACCTTCACGCCGGCTCCCTGGCCCGGCGACCGCCTGGCCACCATCGAGGAAGCCTGCAGTCCCAAGCACCTGGTGATAGATGCTCGAGACGCCGACCGCTACCGTGGCGAATCGGAGCCCGTCGACCCGCGCGCCGGGCACATCCCCGGAGCCCGCAGTCTTCCTTGCCGTGGCAATCTGGGACCCGAGCGGCGGATGCTTCCCATCCCCGAGCTGCGCAGGAGATTCGAACTCATCGGAGTCGTGGAGGCGGAGAAGGTCATCTCCTACTGCGGCTCAGGCGTCACGGCCTGCTACAACCTTCTCGTACTCGAGCACGCCGGATTTGGCGTCGGGCGGCTCTATCCGGGATCCTGGTCGGAGTACAGCCGCCGCGAAGACCTTCCCGTCGCAACCGGAGACCTGGCCTAGGCCCGGGCACAAGGCGTTGGATGCCGGAGTGATGCGGCGCGGCATCGAATAGAGATGGGGACTTGCAAATGGCCGGCGAAGAAGTTATCAGCCTGGATCAATGGATCCCCCAGAGCCCGGCAAGAGTCTGGCGGGC
>JAJZLQ010000027.1 GCA_021850605.1 Actinomycetes bacterium | reverse complement strand
GAATGAGATCGGTCGGAGACCACCGGGGCAGCTAGAGGACCGTTGTCACACGAGATACATATCATTGACCCGCCACATAGGCTCTGAGCTGGGAAAACAAATTACATCGCTGTATTTTCCAGCTCCTCGAGATCAAGAGGAGAGCGGCTTGAACGAAACCAACGGGGATGGACAGCCTCAATGCACGGCCCTGCCCGGCTCCAAGGAGAGCGCCATAGGACGCCCACTACCTAGCCGGATAGCTTGTGCGAAACCCTTTGGACAATACCAACTGCATCCACGGTGCACACCTCCAGGACCGACCCCGGTGAAGGGGAAAGCGGGGGTTGGCAGGTTCGAGCCGCCCCTCGACTCCGAGCGGGCCGGGAACTTGGAGGCGTGGATGGAGGCCACTGCCGAAATGGTTAAGCCCCGGGGTGAGAGCAGCTCACCTTCGTTGCCGCCGCGTGGCGAGCTGCTCACCCTTACATTCACCCTCGACGCCCTGGAAGCCGAGCTTGAGAGCTTCCTTTATCGTCTCGCCTTCGACCCGGGTAGCTGGATCATGGAGATCGCCCAATTGGGTGCGTCCAACACTTGCCACCTGCGACTCTTGGTGTACGAAGATGCCGCCGTCATTGCCGAGATACTCGCCGACGACGACCGGCCGAGCGCGCTACCTTCTCGAGCCACCCGCAGCATGCGCTCCCTGGGGTGGGAGCCGCCCTCACAACCCGAGCACGCGGTATGGACGGCGGGCTCACCTGCGACGCATCCCGACATCAGCGCTTTGTCGAGCATGATCGTCGCCACCCTGCGACATGTTCTCGGGCTCGTCAGCGCCGACCACGTAGCCCTCACCCTCTACGGCGCGTAAGAGCCCGGCCCACCTATACGGCTCCGGTCACCGCTCCCTCCGGGACCGGAGCCAAGGGGACCAAACAACTGGACGCGGAGCATCGGCGAGAGGCCCGGAGCCCGGTTGAACCGGCCTCGGTAGCCACCGGGCACCGTCCTGGAAAAGGCGCACCTTTATCCTGATCCTGGACCCAGCGATGTCCGACACCGGTAGCCGGCGTTGCAGGACTTCGAGGACCGTCCACCATTCCAGGGCCACCCTCTGAGTCGGCACGCGAACGATGGATTCGGCCGATGCCGGCACGGCGGCGGCCGATGTCTTCCTGGGGCCGGAATATTCGCCCAGGGCAGCCGGCTAAGCGCGGCCAGGTCCTACCTGGGCGGATTCGGGGATAAACAGTGCCTTGCGCGACACCCTGTGCGACAACCTGCGCAGCGCACGAAGCACCGCGGGGCCGACGGTGAGCAGAAAGGCCATGGCGACGAAGGGGCGCGGCAGGTCGAAGCCGAGCGAGGTCGCAAGGTCGAAAAGAACAAATCGATGCAGGTTCGCTACAGGACCGAACGTCTCAACCAATGACAGGGAGCTGGCGGATCCGGCCACGAAAGGCCTGTAAGTATTTAAAACCAAAGGTTCATCGCGGCTGGCAGGCGATTCCCGCCACAAAACCGCAGATACCGAGGACCAGCATCTCGGCTCTCCCTCGTGCACCCGGAGGCGTCGCCCAAACAGGTGCAGCCAAGCGCCGCCCTACCCACCGCGATCCGCACCAGAGGCTCCAAGGGGGCACACAGAAAACCGGTTCCCGAACAGCCGGGTCCGGGCCCGCCGTAAATCCCTTCGAAAACCCAAGACATCTTCGGGCGAGCCGGGATCGCAATCACCGGCATAGGGAAACTCCGCCCCGTCCTGTATAGGTCGCGCTCGCGACCTCTTTAGCGCAGTAACGGAATTACACCGCTGTGTTTTAGCCGCTCGCAATGGTTATTCGTTGTTCACGGAATTGATCCGGGCGATAAACAATTTTTCCAAGCGCCGTTGATGCCCATACCACCGGGAGTTTTGTCACACCCATGCGAAATACTTGCGCTCATGTCTGACAACCCAAATACCGGCTCCGAGCCGCAAATCATAAAAGCCAACAAGAAGCGCCATATCGGCCGAAATATCGGAATCATTATCGGCGCGGTAATTCTCATATCGATCATCGCCAACGCCCTGAACGGGGGGAGCAGCACCTCTTCGTCCACGGCTCGCACCTCTGCCCCGACCGGGAACTCGGTATCGTCCTCGACGACCACCGCTCCTGCTGCTACTGCCAGCCTTGCCGGTATCGGAACGAGAGTTTACGACGGAGACTTCGCATTCGTGGTCAACAACGTTAACTGCGGCGCGACGGCGGCGGCCGCCGTGAACAACGATGGCTTTGGCGAAAACGTTCCTACCGGAGCGCAAGAGTGCCTTGTGTCCATGACGGTCACCAATGACAAGTCCCAGGCGCAGACATTCTTCGACTCCAATCAGTATGCCTATGATGCACAGAACCGCCAATTCAGTGCCGACACAACCGCCTCGATCTATCTTCAAGGCGACCAGGACGCCAAGCAGGTGAATCCGGGAGTCACCATCAATGCGGTCGTACCCTTCCAAATTCCGCAGAACGACGCCATCGTCAAGCTCGAATTACACGACTCGAGCTTCTCAAACGGCGTCGGCGTTTCGCTGAAGTAGCCCCACAGATGCCGGGTCTTCGCGGAATAGGCGTTTCGACCCTGGACAATGTGTCATCCCGGCGTTTAGCCGGGATGACACATCCTCTTTGGACGGTGTGTCCGGACCGTGGCGTCGCGAGATAAGCCAGATCGGCAATTGACCCGGCCCGACTCCTCCGGAAGCCCCGGTTTCCCTCCTGGCCGGCAATCCAGAGCAGGGTCCCCCGCCGGCCCATCGCACCCTGGGGGCGTGGAATCACGGTCTCGCCCGCGTGGAGTCACCCTTCCCACCCGCGGGTGCATCACGCAATCATTTGCTTATGAGTACCGATCCTCTGACCATCTTTCGTCGAGGGGCGTCCTCCCAACGGGCCCGCCGCCGGGTCACTCCAACCGGGTTGCGAGTAGCCCTGGGTGCCATCTGGCTCTTCGACGGCATGCTCCAGTTCCAACCATTCATGTTCACCCGGAGTTTCGTCAACGACGTGCTCGTGCCGAGCGCCCAGGGCGACCCGGGTTTCGTTGCCCGCCCAACCCTCTCAATCGCCCACTTCATTGCGCCTGACATCGTCGCCTGGAATGCGGTGTTCGCCACGATCCAGGTTCTTATCGGCGCGGGGGTCATCCTCGGCGCGCTCCGTCTCCGACCTGGCCTTCTTCGCCTGGCGCTAGCGGGATCGTTCGCGTGGTCCCTGCTTGTCTGGTGGCTGAGCGAGGGCCTCGGCGGGGCCCTTACGGCCGGATCGCCGCTTTCCGGCGCGCCCGGCGCGGTGATCCTCTACGTGATCATCGGCGTGCTTCTTTGGCCCGGACACCCGACAGGTGAAGACATCGCCCCGGCTCCGCAGCTCGGAGGCACCCCGGCCAAGGCGGCATGGATCGGGCTATGGGTCTTCTCGGGCTTTTTGCTGCTCGAACCCGCCAATCAGGCCAAAGGGGCGATCTCCTCTTTGATCACCCAGGCGGCCTCGGGGGAGCCCGGTTTCTTGAATCGCCTCCTCTCTGCCGCCGCGAGATCGTTGCAGGGCACCGGTCCGTGGCTGGACATGCTGCTGGCCTTCGCCATGCTCGCGATAGGCATTGCCGTCGCCTTCAACTTCCAATCCCGGGCCTTCCTCGCCGCATCAATTGTGCTCGCAATCGCAATCTGGATCTTCGGGGAAGCTTTGGGTGGCATCCTGACCGGCCAGGGCACCGACCCCAATACCGGACCGCTGCTCGTTCTCTTCGCCCTTGGCATGTGGGCGGGCGTTGCCGGGTCTCCCCAGACCTCCGTGGAACCCGGGTCGCGGGGCGACGATACCGCAGACCACCCAACCGCGGGCCTCACTTCCGGAGCGATGCGCGGCTAACGAATCCCGGGACTCTCCAGCCCGGCACGCGCCGGCGAGCGGAGTGACCCCCTCTTCGCCGCAGACGAGAGTCCCGGACGTTTTCGGCCGCAGCCGGTGTGCGCCGGCTGCGGCCGAAGTATTCCAAGCGAATTCAGCGCAGCAAATACCGGCGTGCCAAGCGGGGCACACCCCATGTAATCAATCCCGTCCAGCCACGGCCGGCGCCCATTCGGCCCCACGGCGCAGCGAGCTCGGCAGCCGAGGCACCCGAGCCTCCCAGCAGCCTGCAGCCGGTTGGGCGGCCGGTAGGCACGGCTCGAGATCAGCTGTGACGGTAGACGGTCACGCCCCCGGAGGAACAGGCCATCGGAAAACTCGGCCCCAGAGCTGCAACGTAGGAAGTCCAGGGAGCGCCGACCGCGGTCGGAACCACAACGGCGTTGATACCGAGCCGCATAAGAAGCGCGGGAAACTGCGCCTTGAGAGCGGACGGCAGCGGCCGGTAGGCAAGGAGATCCTTGTAGAGCGGCTCGGACTGTGCCCAGGCAGGCGCACCTCCCAGGTAGCCACCCGCCATCTTGAAAGAGTAGCCCGCAGCCACCTGGTCGCCCATCGCATACCCCGACCCGGCGAAAGGCAGGAAAAGCGCCACGGACGACGGCGGGAGGCAATGAGCAAGCTCGGGCGAGGAAAACAGAGCGGGAACCACCCTTTGATCGATGGGTAAACCGAGCGTGCTCCTTTGCGTCCAGGGAAGGTCGGCCAGAATGCCCAGGCCCGCAAGCAACGCCAACCCGGCGTAGGCCGGTCGCAGGCGGCGGCCGCCGGCGACATCGGCGCCGGGGCTGGCCAACATCTCCTGCAATCCCCGCATGATGGTGAGGCCGAAGAACAGCGCCGTGTACATGCTGATCCGGTCTGGAAGCGCATTGGCCAGGATCGGCAACTTGGCCGGCAACGACCAAGGCATGATGGCGAGGTTGAGCGTGCCGGCCGAGGAAAACGGCGGGAGCCAGTACTGGCCGCGAACCTGGAGCTCCGGGCCGAGCGAGATCACCAGACTCGCGACGCCCAAGACGGCAAGCACACGGACAAGCCTGGACGATTTTTGCGAACGGAAGGCTCGCAGCGCGAAGTAGGCGAACAGGAGCAAAAGCGGTAGCGAGATGTACGCGTCGAGTTCGGACCCTTTCGCGAAGAGCGAGCCGGTCAGGCTCTGCAGGTTCGGACCGAACGGGGACAGCGGGTCGGGCAGGACGATGCCATAGACGTCGTTGGCAAAGTACGCCGCTGAATTGACCGCTCGTGAATGAAAATGCAGCACCATCTCCAACAGGTATGGCGAGACGAGCACCAAGGACCCGAGGACTCCCCACAAGGCGGTGGCCAACTCGCGCCGGCGCATTTTCCTCGGACCGCTTCGATTCCACCCGTAGTCCGCTGCCAGCAGGAAAGCAAAGAAAAGGCAGGCGGTCGCGTATATCTCGTTGGAAACACCGAACTGGAACGCCAGCGCAACCGCGAGTAGCAGGATAGCCAGCCGCCGTCCCAGCCGATCGCGGCGGTAGCGGAGCCAGATCACCCCGACCAGAGGTGGCACGAAGGCGATGATCAGGTTCAGATGGCCCCGCTCTTGGGCAAATACGTAAGGCGAGAAGCCGTAGATGAGTCCGGCGGCCACGGCAAACCAGCGTGTGATGCCGAGCTCGTATGCGAGTAGAAAGGCCGCGTAGGCGGCCATGGGCGCCGCAAGAATGGTCAGCGCGTTGTAAGTGACGATCGGATTGGTGGCCTGGGTCAGCGGCAGCGCGAGCACGCTTAGCGAAGGAACCGGTGTTGCCCAGGCGAGGTTGTATCCACCCGGCGCCCATACCAGCGAGGTGTGGAAGGGGTTGAGATGATGGGCCAAGGCAAACGGCCACCATCCCAGGAACCACAGGAAGGAGAGCGGATCCGCGGCACGCTCGGAGATCAGTCCTGTGGCCAGGTGGGTCCCGATCTTGGTGGTCAGCGCGAAGTAGGCCTCCAGCGCGGCATAGACCGCAATGGCCGCCAAATGATAGGCGCCGGGCCTATCCGGCACTGAGTGGGGAATCGGCTCCGCAGGCGCCTGAGTGGTGCGAGATCGCCCGGGTGGCCCCGCCGGCGGCAGGAATGCGAGCCGGGAGGCCGAGGAGCCTGGCACGATTATCCAGGCCGCGACCCCGATGAAGGCCACCAGGCGCCACACGAGCACTAGAAGTCCGAGGCCGAGTCCGATGCCCTCGAGGAGCCCCGCAAACGTCTGGCCCTTCAGGTGGCCGACTATCCCGCCCACAATTGGTGAACCGGAGGGGATTGGAGACAAGGACCAGATGAAACCCGACGCAATCAGACCGACGAGGTATACGGCATCGATGCGCAGCAGGCGGCCGAGGAGGTCCCGCGATGTCGGCATCGTACCCCGGGCATGCGGATACTCCCCTCGATCGTTCCCGGCCAACAGCCTTTGAACCAGGCCCGGCAACAACGGCACCAGTCCGTCCAGCACCACCAGGGCCAACTCGCGTGCAATTCGGATTCCTCTTGTTCCGCCGGTTTGTGCGGAAATTTCCGAATCGCTTTGGGACACCACGCAAATCTATCCGCATGCCTCGGGGAGTGACACCGCCTTCGGGTGCATCACAAGGGGTAGGCCCGGAAGCCGGGGCGATTCGGTCTGATGGCAAACTTGTTGTGTCGACGGCATCCGACAAGCCAGACTGGGATTCCCCACCGCATGCGAGCGCTGCGATGGGGATGACGGTAACTGCAGCTGGCATAATGACTCTCAGAACCATGGAAAGCAGCGCGGCCTGGGAGTCATAGTCATGGTGCCTGGTTGGAACAAATCTTTGGCGCGAATAGCGCACGCGGGAAGGCGTCAGACGTCGATCCGCGAGGTTGGCGAGGTCCCAGCCAGCAGGTATGCGTGTCCTCATCGCAAAGGCTAGAAGCCTCGAGGTTCGTTCGATCCAGACAAGTACTCAGGGCGTCGTGATTTGCAACGACGGCACTATTCAACTGCACCGCTGATCTCGTAGGATCCCAATCGGGAATGCGTCGCCACGACGTCAAGAAGCCTGGTTCACGCTGTCTATCGCTGAGTCCAGCGAATCGGTTATGACAAGCTTTCGACCCGGGGTCCAGACCTCAACGTGACGCTCATCTTGGTGTCGGGCCGATCGTGATCCGGAACACCGGGAACTGATCGACGATCATCTGGAAGGCCTCGACGGGCTCCCTCCGGTCAACGGGGACATGCGGGCGTGCACCTGGGGCGATGGACACGTAGCGACGAAGAATCTCAGCTCGCTTGTCCGAGAGGTCCTGGACGAGGATGACGTCCTCAGCGCGGCCATGACGCAGGCGTGCGTTGCCGCTTGCCGCCCGGACATTTCGGACCCAGTTCGTATCGTCTCCGAGCATGGAGACGAGGTACCGCTCGCCGTCAAGGGTGACGACCGCAACCGGCAGCGAGACCAGTCGTCCTGTCGTCCGACCCACGACTTCAAGGACGGCTGCGCGAGAGCCCATGAGCCCTGCGCCGAACACCCAGGACCACAGCCGATTCTGGAGTCGTGCCGCCCTACTCGGCCGGCCGCCTTTGTATTCACGCTTCTTGCGGGCAGAGTAGAGCCGCGTGAGTATACGCATGGGCGTTACATTTGGGTGGTGAGGAGGACTTCAGTAGTCGACACCTTGCCCATAAGCCTATCCTCGCGACGTCTCGCGAACTGGTACCCAGCGGTAGAGCACGGCGATGGAGACGCCGAGGTTCGCCGCCACTTCCCGAGCAGGGATGCCGGACGCCACGAGTTGACGTCCGGCCTCTAGGTGGCCGTCGGTCATGATTCGCCGACGACCGCCCCTCCTGCAGCGATGCAGTGCTGTTTCCAGCCAGGTTCCGTTGCGTTCCACGGTCAGCTCTCGCTCCATTCCGGCGGGACTTGCCATGACATGGAAAAAGAAGCGGCCGGCTGGCATGCTCGCGTCGATGGAATCCGTGAGGTTCACGAAGCTGATGCCTTGCTGCTCGAAGCTGCTCACGAGATCGACGAGCTGCTTGACGCCCCGACCGAGTGGGTCGAGCCTCCAGACGATGAGCGTGTCGCACTCCCGGAGGACGTCGAGCGCTCTCTGGAATCCAGCACGGTCAACGACTCTCCCACTCACGCTGTCGTCGAAGACCTTTTCGCATCCCGAGCGTGGAAGCGCCTCGTGCTGGACGTCGAGAGGCTGATCCTGGGCCGAAACACCGGCGTAGCCGACGCACATTGGGGATTCGCCATGACGCGGTTCCCAAAACTCGCGGTAAGCCGGAGGCACTGAGAGCAGGATCCGAGAACGGTTTGTGAGAATCTTGGCTGAACTCAGCGAGGATGCCTACGCGCATGGGCGTGCCGAGGTAATGGATAGCCCTCTTTTGTGAAAGTCATTCCATTCGGCCCAGAACGTGGTCTGATCCTCCGCCCTAGACGGCCGAAGTCCTGCTTGCTGCGGCGAGAACGGCATGAAAGAGTCAGACTCCCTGCTACGTAGGGGGAATACCACGGGCCGTAGTTGGAAAATGGACGGATACGACGAGGACACATCGAATATCCTGACCGTCAAATTCGATCCTGGCCCGGATGGCATCGGAAAGCTCACGGTGCGAGGCGCATTTGGCGGATTCTCGGGCGAGTCTGGTGCTTGGTTCAACTCGGAACGGCTGATCGATTTCGCAACCCCTCTTGCGACCTGTCCCATTGGCGAGAATGACGCCCCAGCCATTGCCGGTGGATTCCAGAAGGAGGGTGACGGGCCCCACGAAAACTGGTCCGGCCGAAATGTAGGTCAGAGTCACCAACACGGACATGGTGGCGTCTTTGTCTCACCAACGGCACGTCATCGTGGCCGGTGCCGGCCCAGAGGGGTTCAGGCGAGGCAATCCGGTAATGAGCCACAGCCATAAAGGCTGGGCAAGCTTCTGATCAAGCCATCGTCGTGGGCCGGGTTGGCACCCGCTTCCGTGGCGGTCCGGCATACCCCTGGCATTGCATCCCCGGAGAGGGTGCCATGCGATTCACGAGCCACAACCGACGCAGGGTGCCGTGTGAAGTCGGCCAGCCTACCTCGGGCCGGCCAAGGAGTTACTAACAGGTTTTCAGTTTCACAACCTGAAGTGGATCAACGCTACGAACCTGGTCGCGCTAGGGATCGACAACAAGACCGCACCCGAACGCCTCGGCCACGCCTCGCCGCTCACGACGCTGAAGATCTATGCGCAAGCGACCGAGGAAGCGAAGCGGGAAGCGGCCCGCCAAATGGGCCAGGCGATGCGCCAGGGCCGCCAAGACCCCTAACCGCTATTGCACGTATATTGCACGCTCGCGGATTTTCGGACCCTCGCAGAACCCCTGTTTTTGGCCCCTGAGTAGGGAGTGGGCGCTAAGGGACTCGAACCCCCGACCTCAGCCGTGTGAAGGCTGCGCTCTAACCAGCTGAGCTAAGCGCCCTTGTCAACGCTCATAGATCATAGTGCGATGGCCCGATCGCGCTTCCCCCGACCGGATCTCCAGCAGGACCGATACCCACAGAGCCGCTCAATACCACCCAAAGTGGTGACAAGTGTCCCTAATATTGTCCACGCGCAACATTGCGACCGCGAGACGCGGTCGCACAGTAGTGGTGTTTCCGTCACTGACCGTGCGAATTTGCTCGGTTTCAACGCGCGAGGCACCCCCTTTTGCGCATACAGTAGTACTCCGGGGAGCAGACAAATCCCCCACGTGTCGCAACGGTCGCTGGGTCCACATTGGAGGTGACGATGTCTGATGGGGATGACACCCATCCTGTT
>JAJZLQ010000044.1 GCA_021850605.1 Actinomycetes bacterium | reverse complement strand
CTCGTCCAGGTCATGGTTCGCCTCCATGGTCGCGGCTTCATCGGCGAGCAGGTCGTCAATGGTCCGGTCGAACAGCGCCACCAGGATCGCCGACTTGCTCTCGAAGTGGCGATAGATGCCCGAGCCGCAAGGCTCGCACCTACAAGCGAGGCAACCTACGAAACCTCCTCATCATCTCAGGCCTGCTGGACACGCCGGCGGCCTTCTCCTGGGCGAGAACGCCACCGCTTTGAATCCGCCCATGGCGAAAACTCTCCCGGTGTGGGTCGAAGAAGCCCGTGGGCTTAGACAGACGATCTTGTTCACCTCAGCCGGAAGGCGTCCATCCAGCTGTCAAAATCCTTTGCGACGATCCTCTCGCCCGTCAGGCCCTCCGCCTCTGCTGAGGCGAGAAATACGGCGGGAGGGCCCATCACTGATGGTGGCAGAAGTGCGCCGCGCGCCTCCTCGGGAAGTCCGTCAGGGATCATGCCTGTTGCTGTCGCTCCGCCGGGCAGAAGCATGTTTACCGTGACTCCGAAAGGACGGAGGTCCTCGGTCATGATCAGGCTAAGGGACTCCGCGCCGGCCCTGGATGGACCGTAGGGCACGAACCCTCGCCTCTTCATCGTCTCATGGTTCATCGTGACGTTGACAAAACGGCCCCGGCCTTGCTCGACGAAGTAGGGGCCGAATGCCCGGGCCACCAGGAAATAACCCACCAAATTCGTATTGATGACGTTGGTGAACCCGTCTACCGGTACCTCATAGAAAGGCTTAGGCTCCAAGAAAAAGCGGGGGTTCACCGTGCGCATTCCGATTCCGGCATTGTTGAAGACGATGTCCACGCCCCCTAAGACTTCGATCGCCCTATCAGCTGCGGCGCGTACCGTTTCTGCATCCCGTACATCCACAGGTAGGGCCACCGCATGCAGACCGCGTCGCCGCCTATGGTCAACCGCGGCCTCCAAACGCTCTCCGGGCCTGCTCGCAAAAGCTACGCGAGCGCCGGCCTCGAGGAGTGCATCCGCCATCGCCTCGCCAAGCCCGCTAGTTGCGCCCGTCACCACCGCCCTAACACCATCGATAGATTGCATGGCTCGATGGTACCCGGCAAGAGGGCGCTCCCATGAGCAAGCTTGTTTCAACATCGATGCCTTGTGGGCCGGAGCGGATACCGGACTACCATCGGACCCAAAGAGCAACTTCCGCATCCGCGATTTGGGGAAGAGAGCATCCGGCCCGTTTGTGCCCATAATCATGCGGAAGCGGACATTTATCCAGGAGGCAGCATGAAGATCCCTTGGCGTGAACTTCCGGCCCGGACGGCAATCGGCGCCCATTTTCTTCACTCGGGCCTGGGAAAGTGGGATGCGACCGAAGAACGGGCGCAAGGCCTGCACGCGATGGCAACCAGTGCGTACCCGTTCCTGGGACAGTTACCTGCGGAGCAATTCACCAAGGCGCTGTCCGCGGCCGAGATCGGCATAGGGGCCGCGCTGCTATTGCCGTTTGTGCCCAACCGCCTCGCGGGGGCAGCGCTATCCGGGTTCGCGGCGGGTCTGGTGGGGATGTACCTGCGCACCCCTACACTCCACAAGCCGGGCAGCTTCTGGCCGACCCCGGCTGGAATGGCAATTGCCAAGGACGTCTGGCTCCTCGGCACTGGGGTCACGCTGATGTGCCAAAAATGACAGGCAGGCGGAGCGCGCCCCACGCCTTGCGACAGGAAGGATTACAGATCCTGCCTTGGCAGCCCCAACGGGGTTCGAACCCGTGTCTCCACCTTGAGAGGGTGGTGTCCTAGGCCTCTAGACGATGGGGCCAAGCGGCTTTCGCCGGGAATACCATCATATCGGGCAGGGGTAAAGACGGCGCACGCCTCTCGGGCGATTGCGGAAGACGACGTGGCCGACCGCCACCCGGGAGCACGCGACAAACGGACAGCCGCGGCGGTCCGGAGTCTAAGATCGCCACGGTGCGCGGGCAACGACTCCATCGCGCCTGGCAGAATCAAGCTCGGGGGGAAGGACTCGAACCCTCAATGGCAGGGCCAGAACCTGCTGTGTTGCCGATTACACCACCCCCGAAAGAGTACTCCCACTTTAACCGGGCAGCTCAGCTTCCATGCCTGAGGATACTCAGTAATTTGTACCCCACCAGCTTCCCCGCCGACACTGCCAGTGCTTCACGCAGGTAATAGCTAAGTAGCGCCTTCCCGTGTATGGGGGAGGCGGTTACCGGAGAGGAATAGTCAGTAATGCCAAGGCTCTCCGCGATGCCTCGGACCCTGTACTCATGGAACCGGTTGGAGACGAAGATGGCACTTGTCAGGTGCATGGAACGCAAAACATCCGCCACCACGGCCATCGACTGATAGGTGTCGTTGCCAGTGGGAACCGCGATCACATCCGCGTACGGCACCCCTTTGCTCCGCAAATAGCGGGCCCCCACCTCCGCCTCGTTGTAGACGTCGCCCTTCTGGGAACCCCCGGTGGTGATGATCTCCTTGGCAAAGCCCTCCTTGAAAAGAACCAGCGCGTGATCCAGGCGAGCACGAAGAACGTCGGATGGGATCCCGTCGTATTCGGCAGCGCCGAGCACTACCTCCGCTCGCACGGGGCGCGCATAATTGTGCTGTCCGAAGGAGTACACCTCGAAAAGGGTGTAAACGAAGTATGCCGCCCCGAGCAGGATGACGATCGAGACGACCCTTAGCATGAGCTTGATCAAGGCTTGGACTCCACATCAGCCCGAATCATTGGCCTTCTCGACATCGGCCTCTTAGCAAAAGTGCGCCAAGCGAGCCAGCACGCCCTCGCGTCCGATCTCTGCCCAAGTCTCGAAGAGCGGGAGGCCGACGCGCGAGCCGGTGGTCGCAACCCGTAGAGGGGCCTGGATCTTGCGAAGTGCCATGCCATGCTCCTCCGCGTAGCCACGCACCACCGCCTCCAAAAGGGTGGGCTCGAAAACCTCCACCTCCTCGAGTAACTTACGGACCTCGCTCAGCGTCTGGACCCCTGCCGGGTTCGAGGCGATCTCCTTCTCGACATCGGCCTCTACCAATGAGAGCTCGCGCTCGAAAACCGGCCTCACCAGCACGGAAACCTCCGACAATACCGCGACTCTCTCCTTTACCAGCGGCGCAAGACGCAGATACGCCGCCATCTGCTCCGCTTCGCCTGTCCACCAATCATTGCGGCCGAGGAACGGGAGGCTCGCGGCCACGAAGTCCTCGTCTGAGAGCGCGCGTATGTAGACCCCGTTGAAGTGCGCCATCTTTTTATCGTCGAAGAACGACGGCGAGTGCCCCACGGCGCCTATGTCGAATGCCGCCGTCATCTCCTCGATCGTCATGAACTCGCGCCCGTCTTTGGGGCTCCAGCCCAGCAAAGCAAGATAGTTGATCATGGCCGGAGCCAGATAACCCATATTGCGGTAGTCCTCCACCGCCACGCGATCACGCCGTTTGGACAGCTTCTGGCGCTTCTCGTTGACGAGGACCGGCACATGTCCGAAGGAAGGCAACTCCGCCCCAAGAGCCCTGAAAACCAGTATTGACTTGGGCGTATTTGGCAGATGCTCCTCTGCCCTGACCACATGGGTTATACCCATGTCGATATCGTCGACCACATTGGCCAATACGAAAAGAGGCGCGCCGTTTCCCTTGATGAGCACGAAATCCTCGATGTTATCGTGGTCCACGGTGACTTCCCCGCGAACCAGATCCACGAAAGTCGTCGCGCCGGGCAGCGGGACCCTGAAGCGAAGTGCACCTCCGGATTCCGGCCCCAAGCCGCGATCTCGGCAGTAACGGTCGTAGCCCGCCTTGCCACCGGAAGCCTTGACGCGCGCATCTATCTCCTCGCGGGTGCAGTCGCAGTAATAGGCTGCGCCGGACGCGTACAGCTTCGAGGCGGCCTGAGCGTAGAGGCCCATACGTTCGCTCTGGCGAAACGGACCTTCATCCCAGGTCACGCCCAGCCAGCTCAAAGCGTCGAGGATCCCGTCGACCCACTCTTCACGATTCCGCTCCGCATCGGTGTCCTCTATGCGCAGGACGAACTTCCCCCCCGCCTTGCGGGCCATCATCCAGTTGTAGAAGGCAGTCCGTGCCCCGCCTACGTGGAAGTAGCCGGTCGGCGACGGAGCGAAACGTACTTTCATCATTGCTGTTCTTCACTCTCGGCGTGATTCCCGGTGCACACGTGCAGCCACCGGAGGAGAATCCACGGGTCCACTCCAGCCTATTTGTCGCCGCCGCGATTGCCCCAAGTCGGGGGCTTCTCTCGCCTAGCCGCACAACCCCGCCTAAAATGGCCTGGTCGGCGTGGATCATTCTCACGCCACCCCTTGTTGGCTAATCCTGTTATGGGCATGGCCACAACTCATGAAAAGCGCTCGGGAGGTTTGCATGACTGGTTCGATACTCGGTACGCGCGTAACCAGGGTCGAAGATCCGCAGCTCCTGCGAGGACGCGCGACCTACGTTGACAACCTCGAGCACCCCGGCGTCCTTCGCTGTCACTTCGTGCGGTCCACCATGGCCCATGCCCGGATTTCGGCGGTCGACGTCGAGGCGGCTAAGGCGATTCCGGGAGTCCACTCGATTTGGCTCGCGCACGACCTGGGGCTCGACGACTACGTTCCCGCCTTTCCGCTTAACCCCAAACTGCTCCGCTCAGCACTGGCCCGCGGGCACGTCAGGTTCGTCGGCGAGCCGGTCGCACTTATCGTGGCGGAATCGCGCGCAATCGCCGAAGACGCTGCGGAAGCGGTCGTAATCGAATACGAGGAACTCGACCCGGTCGTGGACATGGAAAAAGCCCTCGCGGCGGGCGCTCCAATCATCGACGAGCAAATCGAGCGGAACCTGGTCGGATCGACCGTCGCAGGCAACGACCATGATCCCCTCGCGGATGCCGAGGTGACGGTTGCCGGCCGTTTCGTCAATCAGCGGATGGCAGTGGTGCCGATGGAGACCAATTCCATCGCGGTATATCCCCCGAAGGACGGCGAGCCCATGCTCGTCTACGTCTCAACGCAGATGCCCCACCTCTTCCACAACAAGCTGGCCAAAGAGCTCGGGCTCCCCAAGGAGGAGATCCGCGTAATCTCCCCCAACGTCGGCGGCGGATTCGGCGGCAAAGCCGGCCTAGCGGCCGAGTACTTGGCGGTGGCCCGCGCGGCACAGCTTTCCGGGTCCGCCCTGCGCTGGGTGGAGACGCGAGAGGAGAACCTCGTCTCGATGCAAGGTCGTGGCCAGGTCCAATACGTCGAGCTTGGCATGACCCGCGATGGACGCTTCACCGGGATGCGCTGCCGGATGATCGGCGACGCGGGAGCGGAAGGAGGATTCGGCGGTGGCCTGGTGCTCGGTTCGACGAAGTCCATGGCCCAAGGCGTCTACAGCATCCCCAAGATATCCTTCCTTGCCGCAGCGGCCTCCACAACCACCGCCCCGGTGGGAGCCCTTCGCGGCGCAGGCAGGCCCGAGGCGGCGTCCTTCCTCGAGCGCATCGTCGACATGGCGGCCGCGAAGCTCGGCATCGATCCCGCCGAACTGCGCTTCCGCAACATGATCGCGGAAGGAAGCTTCCCGTACCACACCCTTATGGGACCAACCTACGATTCAGGGAACTACCAGAGCCCTCTGCGCAAGGTACTCGAGATCGCCGGATATGAAGAGCTGCGACAGGAGCAGGCGAGACGCCGCAAAGAGGGTGACCCCATGGCCCTTGGCATCGGCATCTCCTGCTACGTGGAGGTAACCGCCGGTGGCGGGGGCTCCGAGTTCGGCGCGGTTGAGATAACTCCCGAAGGCGGCGCGGTCATCAGGGTCGGCACCTCTGGCCATGGACAGGGCCACCAAACAACTTTTTCGATGCTCGTGTCCGACACTTTGAAGATTCCAATGGACAAGATCGAATTCATCCAGTCCGACACCAAAGAGGTTCCCAGGGGCGGCGGAACCGGTGGGTCACGCTCACTTCAACTAGGCGGGACCGCAGTTGCCCAAGCTGCCAAGGAGGTCCTCGCCATTGCTCGCAAGGTGGCAGCCAATCATTTCGAGGCCAATCCAGACGACATTGTCGTCTCCGAGGCAGGGAGTCTGCACGTCGCGGGCTCACCTTCGATCTCCCTGAGTTGGAGCGAGCTGCGCAACGAGGCCGAGAGGCAGGGCGAGGAGCTGGCCTATCAGGGAGACTTCAAGCAGGGCGGGGCAACCTTTCCGTTCGGCGCACACCTGTCCGTGGTCGAGGTCGATACGGAGACCGGCCGAGTGCGAGCACTTCGCCATATTGCCGTGGACGACTGCGGCAGAGTCCTAAACCCGTTGGTGGTCGAGGGACAGCAGCACGGGGGTATTGCCCAAGGGATCGCACAGGCGCTCTACGAGGAGATGTCCTTCGATGAATGGGGCACCCCACGCAATCTGAGCCTTGCCGAGTACCTGGTGCCCTCAGCGGCCGAACTGCCCTCATTCGAAACCGCGAATACCGAGACGCCATCGCCACTTAACCCGCTCGGGGCCAAGGGGATCGGCGAATCTGCGACGGTCGGCTCCACGCCTGCGGTGCAAAACGCCATAGTCGACGCCCTTGCGCACCTGGGCGTACGCCACATCGACATGCCCGCGACACCAGAGCGCGTGTGGCGAGCAATAAAGGATGGCAGCGACGCCATCACATGGCGAGAACCTCCCGAAATCTTCAGCGACATCCTGGCCAACGCCGCAACCGCCGAAGCCGCCGAAGAGATCGACATCTGATGGCTGCGCCGCCCCCAGGGGCGGCGCAGTGCTAGGTGGGCTGCTTACCGAGGCTTGTATTCGTAGAAGCCACGACCGGACTTGCGGCCCAACAGACCCGCTTCGACCATGCGCAGCAAGAGCGGCGGCGGCGCGTATAGCGGCTCCTTGAATTCCTGGTAGAGGGATTCGGCCACAGCCATCGTGGTATCGAGCCCGATGAGGTCGCACAGGGCCAAGGGGCCCATGGGATGCGCGCAACCCTCGACCATACCGGTGTCGATATCCTCGGCAGTGGCGAAGCCCGATTCCATCATTCGGATCGCCGAGAGGATGTAGGGGATCAAGAGTGCATTGACAATGAAGCCCGCCCGGTCCTTGGAGTGAACGACGTGCTTGGAAAGCCCCTGCGATGCAAACTCCTCGGCGCGAATCCGCACCTCCTCGGATGTCAGAAGGGAACGCACCAGCTCGACCAGAGGCAGAACGGGGACGGGATTGAAGAAGTGGATCCCGATCACCTGCTCCGGACGCTTTGTCGCCACTCCCAGCTTCATGATGGGAATCGAGCTGGTGTTCGAGGCAAGGATCGCCGACTCGGACTCCACCACCTGGTCCAAGCGGGTGAAAACGTCCACTTTGGCGGCCTCGTTCTCCACGACCGCCTCCACGACAAGCTCACGGTCGAAGTGCGCGGCGATATCGGTTTCGTAGTGGATGCGCGACAGGGCCCCTTCGAGCTCATCCTCGGAAAGCTTCGAAGCTTTCAGCGCCCTGGCAAGAGATGACTCAATCCTTGCCCGTCCGCGACCGAGGGCTTCGGCGTCGGCCTCGGTGACCACCACATCGATGCCTTTTCGCGCGGCGACCTCGGCGATGCCCGCTCCCATAAGGCCACAGCCGACCACTCCTACTCGATCAATCACTTTCTCTTCCTTCTATCCAGATACAGCCCGGTTTGTTCAGCCGATGACGCGCTTGGCAATGACCAACCTCTGAACTTGGTTCGTACCCTCGTAAATCTGAGTGATCTTCGCGTCGCGCATCATCCGCTCCAACGGGAAGTCCTTGGTGTACCCGTAGCCGCCCAGTAGCTGCAGCGAATCGATCGTCACCGACATGGCCACGTCCGACGCGAACATCTTGGCGCTGGCTCCAATTCGGGAAAGGTCGCCTTCTGGATCGTCGTCAACCAACGAGCAAGCCCTGTAGACGAGACCTCGCGCAGCCTCGATCTTCGCCGACATCTCCGCCACCATGAACTGCAGGCCCTGGAAATCCGCGATCGGGTGCCCAAACGCCTTGCGCTCGCGCATGTACCCAACGGCATAATCAAGAGCGCCTTGGGCGATTCCGACGGCCTGGGCACCGATGGTCGGACGAGAGCGATCGAGTGTTCCCATCGCGATGTAGAAGCCCTGTCCCTCTTCGCCGATCAGGTTCTCCTTGGGAACCCGCACGTCTTGGAGCAGGATCTCTCCGGTAGGGGAGCCTTTGATGCCGAGCTTCTCCTCGAGTTTGGTGACCTTGACACCCCAATCGGCCTCGACCACGAATGCGCTGATGCCGCGGTGCCCTGCTGAAGGGTCCGTCTTTGCAAAAACCGTGTAGGTATCGGAAATCCCCGCGTTCGTAATCCAGTACTTGGTACCGTTCAGGACATAGTGGTCGCCGTCGCGCACCGCGGTCGCCTTCATTGCGGCCACATCGCTACCGGCGTCAGCCTCCGAAAGTGCATAAGAGGCCTGCGCCTGCCCGGCGGCAACCCTCGGAAGGTACTTCTGCTTCAGATACTCCGATCCCCAGTAGATGATCGGAATCGTCCCCAACTTGGATATCAGCATCATGAGCGAGGTGGAGGCACAGACGCGCGCCAGCTCCTCGGCCATGATCGCCTGGGTTACGTAATCCGCGCCAGCACCTCCATATGCGGCAGGCTGGCCGAGCGCCGGGAGCTCCATTGCCACGCAGTCTTTGAAGTTCTCCCAGGAGAACTTCGCCTCTCGATCCACCTCGGCCGCGCGCGGCGCGATCTTGTTCTCGGCAAAGTCGCGCAAAACGTCACGGAACTGCCGATGCTCTTCGGTGAGTTGAAAAGTAGTCATATACTCGATCTTCCCACCGTTTAGATCACAGTCCAAACCAAATTTTCACCCCTTGGCGCGAGGCCGCATCGCAATCGCAGCGCGCACCGCCCATTGACCGGCAAGCCGGCGTGCCGCCCTAATTGGACTCCCCACCAGAGCGCTCGTCCATCGGCTTCGCAGCGTCCCGGTCGGTCTATTCGCTGCCGGAACCGTCGCGCCGCCGAACGCGAGCCAGCCATCGTCCCGGAATCGTGTTCAGAATTCCCCGAGCAGTCGGCGAAGCGCGCGCCTGTAGGAATCAAGCGCCGCCCGGCCCGCATCCGTGATGGTGACCGTAGTGAGCGAGGCCGAACCGTTGCCCGTCTTGTCGGTGTCCACATATCCCCCCGCCTCCAGCTTCCGCAGGTGCGTTATGAGATTCCCGGGCGTAAGTGCGGTCATTTCTTGAAGGCGGGTGAAAGCGAGTGTGTCGCCGGCGGGAAGTGCCGCCAGCGTTGCGACAATGCGCAGGCGCGCCGGAGCGTGGATCAACGGATCGAGTTCCTCGGTTGTCATGCTCTTCGAAGAAGGTATTGGACGGCGGAAAGTCCGAGCAGTAGGACACAGACGCCAACTCCCATAACCGCCCACACCTTCGCCGGGCCCGTAAAGGAGGCGAAGGCCGCCAGAACCACTCCCGCCATGGCGAACAAGGCCAGCCGCCAGTTTTGCCTGGCCAGCATGTACGCGGCCGCCGCCAACCCGACCACTATCAGCGGGGCCGTGGCGGGGTAGATGCCGTAAACCACCGAGGGCCCCACTCCAGCGTGAAACAGCACGCCCTGGAAGACGTAGACCATCGCCCATATCACCGCGAATACCACTCCCTCGATCTGTTGTCGCAGCGAAGGGCCACTTACTCCGCGACGCGCACGCTGGTGGAACCAGGCGACGATCACTGTCCAGATGATCAGCGTGCCGTAAAGCACTGCCAACGCTCCTGCGGTAGGGCCCTTATAAGGATGTTGCCCTCTGACCGAGAGTCAGATGGCGCCATAGGCCACCAGAACCACCGCGGAAGCGATCAGCGTCAAAACGGGAGGTGTCGGATGTCGAAACCCGCCGAGCCTGCTCGGTTGCCCTCTCAAGCAGCTCCGACGCCTCCCTCGGGTCAAACTCGCGCCCGTCGCGACCGGCAACGTCCGGGTCTCCGTATCCGTTCATGCGCCCACCCTTCACTCTACTTTGTACTGCAAAGTCAATATGCGCAAAGCAGCCGGCCCCCGCCTTCCTCGCTCATGGGTGCCCATCACGCTTGGGACCATCCTTAGCGACCTCCGGCCTTCCCCTCTCGGGTTGGTGGAGCGTCCCGCACCTTTTGAGCAGAGAAAGCGCCCATGCGCAAGAATGGGGGCGTGAACCGGGAAGCGACCTGGCCCCCGGTTTGCACAGAGTCGGCGGCGCCTGGGAGCGTGAAGCCCGGTGCGCAGGCCCGGGGTGAATGCCCAATAGGTGTGCCGCCGGATGAGAGAAGGTGAACTGTGTCGGTAACGCTCAGGTTAACGCGGGCGACCTTCGGCATCGAGCTCCGCCGCGGAAGCTTCGACATCACTGTCGACGGCTCATCGGTCGGATCGATCGAACGCGCTTCGACGGTTGAGGCCAAAATCGAGCCGGGACGACATTCGCTCCAGATTCGACACGGACGGTACGTGAGTCGCAGCGTTTCCTTCGAAGCAGATGATATGGTGAGGTCGTCTCCTTCCGGCGTCACGGCACCACCATTTGGCCCCTGTATTTGGCATCAATCGTGAGACCGGAGCTGGCAATTTCGCTTCAGCGCGACTGACGCATCCACTGCCCGAGCTGGCCGCCATGCCCTCTGGCGCCCCTTGACGCGCCGAGATCCCGGACCAACTCGCCCTGGTGCCATACATCCCGCCGGTCACGGCCAACCAGCAGCTCATGGTCATGGTTAGATTGTTTTGTAGCAAACCTTTATGTGCCCCGTAGTAACATCTGTTTCGGACCAACCGGACCCCCGGAAAGGCACACGTAATCACGCGAAAGGCAGCCATGTCGTCTATGCACGCCGAGCGAGAGGCGGATCAGGACCAGGCAAACCTGGTAAAGGCGAAGCTCGACGAGCTTCTCGTCGCCTTCCCGCCCGACAAGACACCCCCGCAGGTCTTCTGGGGAGCGCAATACGACCTGGGATTGGCATGGGTCCACTTCCCGGTCGGTTTGGGCGGACTAGGCCTCTCCCCCGCGCTCAACGACCAGGTTGCCGAGCGTCTGCGCTCCGTTGGCGCACCAAACAACTTTGCGCGCAACCCGATCGGTATCGGCATGGGTGCGCCGACCGTAGTGACGTACGCGAGCCGCGAGCTGGCCGAACGCTTACTACGGCCGCTTTTCACCACCGAGGAGATCTGGTGCCAGCTCTTCTCCGAGCCCAACGCGGGGAGCGACGTCGCCTCTCTCGCCACCAGGGCCGAACGTGACGGCGACGAGTGGATCATCAACGGCCAGAAGGTATGGACCACGCTGGCTCACGTCTCGAGCTGGGGAATGCTGGTGACGCGCACCGAGCCCAACGTCCCCAAGCACAACGGCCTCACCTACTTCGTGGTCGACATGCGCTCTCCCGGAGTCGAAGTGCGACCCCTTCGCCAATTGACCGGCGAAGCAGAATTCAACGAGGTTTACTTCAATGGTGCCCGAATTCCAGATTCGCAGCGGCTGGGCGAGGTTGGAAAGGGCTGGAGCGTGGCCATCACCACGCTCATGAACGAGCGCGTGTCCTTGGGCGGGAACATCGCGCCTCGCGGCTCCGGCGCGATTGCCGAAGCGGTCCGCGTCTACCGGGAATCCAAGGACCAGTCCCCCGCTCGGCACGATGAGCTCATGAAGTTGTGGGTGAGGGCCGAGGTGAACCGCCTGACGAGCTTCAGAGCCGGCCAGGGGCGCAAGGCCGGAAATCCCGGGCCGGAGGGTTCGGTCGGCAAGCTCGCCTCTGCGGAATTGAATCAGAAGATCTACAACTTCTGCATCGACACCTTGGGTGCCGAAGGGCTGCACTACGAATCCTACGAGATGACCCGGCCCGAACTGGCGGGTGTAGGCCTCGAGCGTGGACAGCGCGGCATACAGAAAATGTTCCTGCGATCACGCGCGAATTCGATCGAAGGCGGCACCAGCGAGATCATGCGCAATATCTTGGGAGAGCGCGTGCTCGGACTTCCGGGCGAGCCGCGAGTAGACAAAGATCTTCCCTGGAACGAGATTCCAAAGAACTAACCTCGGCCTCCGGCGGGCCGCACCTGGGCTCGCCGGAGGCGGATAGGCACGAATGGGACTCCCTCAAAGCGGTATTTTCGCGCTCGGCACGAGTGCGCACTCCATCGTTGAACTCCAATTGCGCAACCCGGAAGAAACCGGGTCCGGCCTAGCGGCAATCGCGCGCTTTGCACTTGAGCTCAATACGACAAACGGCGTGAACCTGGTGATCGGCATTCGCCCCTCGCTGTTTATGAACCACACCGACATTCCGGTGATGGCCGAGGACTTCTCCACTCCCATAGAAGGGCCCGACGGCTTCTCGATGCCCGCCACCCAGGCCGATCTCTGGCTTTGGTTCGCCGCCGCATCGCAGGACCGTGCGTTCGACTGCACCCGGAAAGCGATCTCCGTTCTCCGCGGAGCCGCCAAGACCGTTCGGGCGACCACCGGTTGGACCTACCAGGGGAACCGCGACTTGACCGGCTTCATCGACGGCACCGAAAATCCACCCGCTGCACAAGCGAGCGAGGTCGCCCTCATCGGTGAGCCGGTGCGCCTGGCAGGCTCGTCGATCGCACTCGTCCAGCAATGGCGGCACGATCTGGACGCCTTTTCGTCGCTCAGCACCGCCGAGCAGGAAAAGGTCTTCGGTCGGACAAAACCCGACTCGATCGAGTTCGACGAAGCTCAGATGTCCGCAGATGCACACGTAGCCCGTACGTCGCTAAAGGTCGGGAACGAGGCGCTCCCCATCTACCGGCGTTCAGTCCCCTATGGGGACGCCGCCGACCACGGTCTTGTCTTCATCGCCTTCACACACGACCAGGCCAGGGTTGCGTTGATGCTCGCGAGGATGAGCGGCGAGACCGACGGGGTACGCGACGCCCTCACACGCTTCAGTACCCCCGAGAGCGGCGCATATTATTTCGTGCCCTCCTTTGACCTGCTCGAGGAGCTTGCCGCCGGATATTAAGAATCTTCACGCGGCAACTACGCGTTTCGCCCCGCGGATGACTCTTTAAAGCATGACATTCGAGCAGAATAGCGCCACCGGCGAACCAGGTGCCGACGCAAGCGCGCGGGCCCTTGAGGCCGTGGTGCAGCGCGCCTCACGCCGCCAAAAGCGCTTCGCGCGCATCACAGCGGCATCCTTCCTGGTTGCAGTGACAGCGGTCGCCGTGGCCGCGGCGACACTCCTCAATCGAGCCCCGGCTCACGCCGACGCAGGCGCCAGCTCCGGCCCGGCTCCCTTGACCGGCGGTCAGGCCCAGGGGAACGCCGGCATGCAGCCTCGGGGCGCAGGCCCAGACAACACCGGAGGCATCGCCCAGCCTGCCTACTTCTCACGCACCACACCCACCGGAGTGAGGATATCGGCGACCCCGCTCTTCGTCTCCTACCAAACCCCCGCCTGCCAGGGCGGTGAGGCCGCGCCCGCGGGCACGAAAGGTGGCACCGGGAGCGCCCCGGCGGCGACTGCCACGGTTTTGCCCGAGTCCGGCACCGCACAAACCATCGCTTCGCCACCGGGTTCGACAGTGGCCTCCGGCTCGGCGCCGGGTGTGCCGTACGCAACCACCCCGCTGGAGACGCTGCCGCCCTCAGGAAGCGCCAGCATACCCAAGTGCGAGCCGGCTCCCACTTTTGGGTTGAGCCAGCTGAAGATCACCGTCTCTTACGGGAGCTTCACGGGAGCCTTCCTTTCGAATGCCGGCCTGGCGGGAGGTAGCTGGATTGAGCAGGCCTACACATTGCCTGACGGCTCACGGCTGGTGGCGGCCTCCGTCGGCCTGCCATCCGGCACATCGACCGCGGCGCTGCAATCGGTGCATGGAACCGCCCTTGATGGTCCGGTCGGACCCACCACTGGCTACGCCGGGCCGTACTCGAGCGGGGGCTGGGCCATTCTCGCCGTCCTCCTCCCCGCGAGCCAAAACTCGAACGCCGCGCCTGCCCTCTCTCTCGAGCTCCAGCTAGGCACCTCTTCGTCCCTCCAACTTTCACTTCCGGTGCTTCCGGCATCCCGGGCGGCCGGAGCCGACGGCATCTCCGTCTCCGGCACTTGGCAAGCCCCCATATCAGGGACTCCAACGACCCCGCAGGGCTGAGCGGCCCAACCCGGCGGGAGTAGAGTTGCAGCATCTTATGAGCGCGAGCGCGGGGTTCACCGGCGCCTCCGACGATGACGAGGCGGGCGAAAGAAGCTTCAGCGACTTCTTTAGCGCCAACTATCCCAGGCTGGTTCGAACATTGGCGCTAGCGGGGGCGGAGGGAAGCGAAGAGGATCTTGCACAAGAGGCCTTCGCGATCGTGATGACGCATTGGAGCGCCGCCAACCGGCATGGACGCCCCGATGGATACCTCTACCGCTGCGCCTTTCGCCAACTGGCAAAGTACGCCCGAAAAAGGAAGCTGGCCTGGCCGCTGCGCGCCATGCCGGCCGGCGAGCCCCGCGAGGACGACTTCGAGGATCTGATCTGCACGCTGGACGAGGTAGCCCAGGTGGTGGACAAGCTTCCCCCCAAGACGCGAGCGTGCCTGGTGGCAAAGGTGGCCGGTTCGATGTCCACCAAGGAGATAGCAGCGAGCCTTGGGATAATGCCCGGCACCGTCAGGAAGCATCTAAGCGATGCGGCGGCGAGCATGAGGATCGCACTCGGCCGCGAGCACGAGGCCTGAAAATCCCTTTAGAGGATTTTTTCATGAAGTTAATATTGTTTCGCGCGCTTCCCGTGAAAGTGTATGGAATAATTACCGACTAACCACCGCCACCAGAGCGGTACTGCGACGCCACGCAGTTCGCAGTACAGGGGGAACAGGAGGAGCCGGTAATGACCGACCCACACTTGAGCGAGGGACCACACCCCGAGTTGCTTGACGCCGACACCAAGAGGCTCCATGCACTCGGCTATGCACAGGAGCTACGCCGCTCCATGAGTGGCTTCTCCAACTTCGCGGTTTCGTTCACCATCATCTCGATCCTTTCAGGCGCCCTCACCCTCTACGGCTATGGGATGAACACTGGTGGGCCGTCCGTCATGGTGTGGGGCTGGATCTTCGTTGGACTGATGACGACCATCGTTGGTCTGGGCATGGCCGAGATTTCCTCGGCCTACCCCACTGCAGGCGGCCTCTACTACTGGTCCGCAAAGTTGGCCAAGAGGAACGGGGCGGCATGGTCCTGGTTCACCGGCTGGTTCAATCTTCTTGGCCAAGTCGCGGTCACGGCGGGCATCGACTTCGGATTCGCGCTCTTCTTTACCGCCTTCCTCGACCTGACCACAGGCATAAGCGCTACACACGGGACCGTGCTGGCCGTGTACGGGATCACACTTCTGGCCCACGGGATCCTCAACAACTTTGGCGTCAAGCTGGTTGCCTTCCTCTCCAATGTCTCGGCTTGGTGGCATATTCTGGGCGTGGCGGTGATAGTCGGAGTGCTGATGCTGGTGCCCGCACACCACGCTTCGGCAAGCTTTGTTTTCACCAAGTTCGTCAACAACACCGGCTTCCACTCCTCCTTCTACGTGGTACTGATCGGCCTTCTGATGGCGCAGTACACCTTCACGGGATATGACGCGTCGGCCCACATGTCGGAGGAAACGCTGTCCGCTGCGATGAAGGTTCCGCGAGGCATCGTCAATTCCATCATCGTCTCCCTCATCGCCGGCCTGGTGCTGATCGTGGGAGTCACCTATGCCATCACCAACAATTACAACTCGGCACTCAGCTCCGCGACCGGCGTGCCCCCAGTTCAGATCTGGATGGACGCCATTGGAAGGCGGGGAGGAGAATTCCTGCTGGTCATAGCGATGGTCGCACAGTTCTTCTGCGGCATGGCGTCGGTGGCCGCCAACTCACGC
The DNA here is from genome assembly GCA_021850605.1 of Actinomycetes bacterium. GTDB lineage: Bacteria > Actinomycetota > Acidimicrobiia > Acidimicrobiales > Acidimicrobiaceae > Acidithrix. Next base: position 29,398 of record JAJZLQ010000044.1, on the reverse strand, counting down.
ATGGTTTATGCCTTTTCGCGTGACGGAGCCGTGCCCGGCTCAAGTTTCTGGCACCACATCAACCCCAGAACCCGCACGCCAACGCGGTCAATTTGGTTCGCCGTCGTCTTCGCGTTCATTCTCGGCGTGCCCGCCTATTGGAGCACGGTCGCCTACGGCGCCGTAACCTCGATCGCCACGATCGGCCTGTACATCGCCTACATCACTCCGACCCTGCTTAGGCGCCTCCCCGGATCGAAATTCCAGGCCGGCCCCTGGAATCTTGGCAACTGGAGCACGGTCGTGGGATGGGTAGGCATCGTCTGGGTGGCCATCATCACTGTGCTTTTCATGCTTCCCGAGGTAAGCCCGATCACGCGCGACACCTTTAACTACGCCCCGATCGCGGTGATCGTCGTCCTTGCCTATGCGGGGATCTACTGGTTCGTAAGCGCGCGCAAGTGGTTCACCGGCCCGCGCATGCAAGGGAGCGAGCTGGAGCTGGAGGCGATCGAGACCAGGCTGGAGACGGCCGAGGAGCTCGAGGAAACCTTCTAGCGCCCGCCCCATCGATCCGGACCTAAAGCACTAATCGACCCGGATCGCCATTTGCCCCCGGTACGAGGGCATGTATAGATTCACACCCGCCAGGGGGGCATCCTCACCGCCCTGGCGGCGTGCCATGAGCAAGGAAAGAAGGACCCAGTTGGAGAATTCGACCACCCGGGACCGCCGCGGCCTCGACCTCGATCAGCTACGAAGCGACGTCGAGTCCGGAAGGATCGACACGGTCATCGTGGCCATTACCGACATGCAGGGCCGTCTGGTCGGCAAGAAGCTTCAAGGAGACTTCTTCGTCGAGGAGATCGTGGCCCATGGAACCGAGGGCTGCAACTATCTTCTGGCAGCCGACGTCGACATGAACACCGTATCGGGATATGCGATGAGTTCCTGGGAGCGGGGCTACGGAGATTTCATGATGATTCCCGACATGTCCTCGCTGCGCTACGTACCTTGGCAGGAGAAGACGGCCATGCTTCTGGCCGATGTGCAGTGGGAGGACGGGAGCGACGTCGTAGCCTCACCTCGCCAGATCCTTCGCCGGCAGGTCCGCGCCTTGGCCGATCACGGACTCAAGGCGCTCGTAGGAACGGAACTCGAATTCATCGTCTTCATGAACAGCTACGAGGACGCCTGGCGTAGCGGGTATCGCGAGATGACACCCGCCAACCTTTACAACGTCGACTACTCCCTACTGGGGGTCTCCAGAATCGAAGATCTTCTCAGGGAGATCCGCAACTCAATGGCGGGCGCCGGCATGCGCCCAGAGTCCGTAAAGGGTGAGTGCAACTTCGGCCAGCACGAAATCGCCTTCAGGTACGGCGACGCACTGCCTACCTGCGACAACCATGTCATCTACAAGCTCGGCGCCAAGGAAATAGCCGCCAAGCACGGCAAGTCCTTGACCTTCATGGCCAAGTACAACGAGCGGGAGGGAAACTCCTGCCACACCCACCTTTCGGTACGATCACTCGACGGCCAGGCCGTGATGGCCGAAAAAGGGTCCGGCTCGGACTTCAGCCAGCTGGGCCGGCAGTTCGTAGCCGGGATCAAAGCCCATATGGCCGAGCTCACGCTCATGTTCGCCCCGAACATCAACTCCTACAAGCGCTTCGTTGAAGGATCCTTCGCACCCACCGCGATCGAGTGGGGACGGGACAACCGCACCTGTGCCCTGCGGGTCGTCGGCCACGGCCAATCCCTGCGCGTGGAGAACCGGGTCCCCGGCGGCGACGCCAATCCCTATCTGGTCGTGTCGGCGATGATCGCGGCCGGAATTGACGGGATCGAGCGCGGGCTCGAGCTCGGTCCGGCCTTCGAGGGCAACGCCTACCGGGCAGACACGGCGCGCATTCCCAGCTCGCTCGAGCGCGCACTCGCCCTATGGAGAAATTCCCCGTTCGTTGCAGAGGCACTCGGGGCAGAGGTGCAGGAACACTACGCGAACATGGCCAAGGTGGAGGTTGACGCATTCGCCGCGGCGGTTACCGACTGGGAGCGTTACAGAAGCTTCGAAAGGATGTGAGGCCCATGGCGCCCATACGCGAAATCATCAACCCCTCCACTGAGGAGGTGATCGCCGAAGTCCCTTCGTTGGGAATCGCGGAGACCGACGTCGCCATAGGCAAGGCGGTGCGCGGCCTGGAGCACTGGAGGAAACTCGCCCCGGCAGAGCGGGCTCGGCTGCTACGCGCCTTCGGTGCGAAAGTGTACGAGCACAACGAGGAGCTCGCCCAGCTGGAAGTGAAGAACTCTGGGCACACCATCTCCAACTCGCGTTGGGAGGCAAACAACGTCGGCGACGTGATCACCTATTACGCGGGATCGGTCGAGCGCCTGATGGGCCGGCAGATCCCTGTGCCCGGAGGGGTGGACATCACCTTCAAGGAGCCCATAGGGGTCGTCGGTGTAATCGTGCCATGGAACTTCCCGATGCCCATAGCGAGCTGGGGCTTCGCCCCAGCCTTGGCGGCGGGCTGTTCCGTGATACTCAAGCCCGCAGAAATCACGCCGCTCACGGCGATGCGCATCGCGGAGCTCGCACATGAAGCCGGCATACCCGAAGAAGTGTTCCAGGTGGTTACGGGCTCTGGCCGCGTCGTCGGCGAAAGGCTCGTAACCGACCCCCGCGTGCGCAAGATCGTCTTCACCGGCTCAACGGAAGTCGGCATACACATCCAAAAGCTCGCCGCCGACCACTTGAAGGCGGTGACACTCGAGCTTGGGGGCAAGAGCGCAAACGTCGTCTTCGCCGACGCCGACCTGGACAAGGCGGCTGCGACCGCACCCTACTCGGTCTTCGACAACGCAGGCCAGGACTGCTGCGCACGCTCCAGGCTCCTGGTCCAGGAAAGCGCATATGACGGCTTCATGAGTCGCTTCGAAGCCGCCGTCAAAGGAGTCAAAGTTGAGGATCCGCGCCTTGACAGTTCGGAGATGGGACCTCTCATCAGCGCGGGCCATCGCGAGACGGTGCAGAGCTTCGTCGACGAGGACCTCGTCCTCTTTCGGGGCAGTTGTCCGACCGGCTCAGGCTACTGGTACCCTCCCACCGTCATCGAAGTGAAGGATCCCGCCCATCGCTCGATTCGCGAGGAGATCTTCGGCCCGGTCGTGGCAGTACAAACCTTCCGCGACGAGGAGGAGGCCATCGCCATGGCCAACGACTCCGATTACGGCCTATCCGGCTCGATATGGACATCCAACTTGGGACGGGGCCTCCGGGTGGCACGCGGTATCGAAACCGGCGCACTTTCGGTCAACTCTCATTCCTCGGTCCGTTACTGGACGCCGTTCGGAGGCTATAAGAAATCCGGAATCGGGCGCGAGCTCGGGCCGGATGCCACCGACGCCTTCTGCGAGACCAAGAACGTCTTCATCAATACCGAGATCTGAAAGGAAACATATGGACAGGTTGCGCGACAGGGTGGCAATCGTCACCGGAGGCGCGAGCGGAATCGGGCGCGCCACCGTGGAGCGCTTTGTCTCCGAGGGCGCCAAGGTAGTGCTCGCGGACATGGACACCGCGGCCGGGCCGAAGGTCGCCAACGAGCTCGGCGCCTCATTTGTGCATGTGGACGTCTCCGACAAGGACAGCGTCGATGCCATGGTTGCAGAAGCACTGCGGCGCTTCGGCCATCTGGACATAGCATTCAACAACGCCGGAATCTCGCCCCCTGATGACGACTCCATCCTGGAAACCGAGATCGAGGCCTGGAACCGGGTGCAGGCCGTCAATCTGACGTCCGTTTACCTCTGTTGCAAAGCCGAACTGCCACCGATGCTCGAGCAGAGCAAGGGCAGCATCATCAATACCGCCTCCTTCGTTGCCACGCTCGGCGCCGCCACCTCGCAGATCTCTTATACCGCCTCCAAGGGGGGTGTTCTCGCGATGACTCGCGAGCTCGGCGTGCAATTTGCTCGCAGTGGCGTCCGGGTCAACTCGGTCTCTCCGGGCCCGATCGCTACACCACTCTTGCTGGAGCTCTTTGCCAAGGATCCGGAGCGCGCCGCTAGGCGGCTCGTGCACGTTCCCATGGGGCGCTTCGGCGACCCGAAGGAGATTGCCGCAGCAGTGGCGTTCCTCGCTTCCGACGACGCCTCGTTCGTGACCGCGAGCGACTTCCTGATCGATGGGGGCCTCACCGGGGCATACGTCACGCCGATCTGACTCCAAGCGGGACTCGTCCGTCGGTTCCTAGAACTCGTGCGGCTCCACCCGCAGTGGCGGAGCCGCCCTTTGCTCGTCACGCCGAACGCCGGAAGCTTTGGTTTTCGATACCTGAGCAGCGCAGCCGTGTTACTATTTGCCGCGGAGCAGCATCTGACCAGGGATGATGCGAATCGAGCAGTCCAGGTACATGGCGGATCCCAAGAGGATGCCGCACACACTGATCTGCGAGCGTCAACCAAGTCGAATCGAGCTTGCGGCCGCACGGAATACAGGCATCAACCGGAAACAAGGGGGATCAATGGCGAAAGCAATGCTTGAACGCGCGCGCGGCACGCGCGCGGTTGCGGCTCTGGGAACCACGGCGCTGCTGGTGAGCGGCATGGTGGCCGCGAGCCCGGCGGAAGCTGGACAGGCCAACACCAGCTCCATCATCTACCAGGTAAGGCCGATCGCCATCAACTCACACCTGGGCAAGGTCAACCCCTCGAACTTTCCCTCTCCTGGCGAGTGCGTAAAGGCGGACGGTCTCGCGTGCTATACGCCGGCAATACTGCACACTGCGTATCAGATTCCGTGGACCATCAACGGCCAGCTGGCGGGCACCGGAGAGACCGTGGTGATAATCGACGCGTACGGCAGCCCGACCGTCGTCAGCGATCTGGCCACCTTCGACAGCACCTTCGGCCTTCCGGCCGCCCATCTCAACGTCTTCTATCCGGATGGCAAGCCAAGCTTCAACCCCAATAGCGCCAACGAGGTCGGGTGGGCCGAAGAGACCAGCCTCGACGTGCAGACAGTCCATTCGCTTGCCCCGGGCGCGACCATCGACCTGGTGGTGGCCTCCAGCAACAACGGCAACGCTCTCAACAACGCGCAGGCCTTTGCCGTTGACAATCACCTCGGTCAGGTGATCACCGAGAGCTACGGTGCGCCGGAAGCCGCCATCGCCGGCGGAGGCAACAACCTGCAGCTTCAGCAGGCGCATGCAATCTATCAACAAGCGGCGACCGAAAACATCAGCGTTTTCGCGTCATCGGGTGACGCGGGGGCGACCAACGGATACAGCACGGCCAACGCGCTCTACCCTGCTTCCGACCCCTATGTCACCGCCGCAGGCGGAACCGACCTCTTCGTAAAGGGGGACACCAACCCCAAGTTGAGCGGGACCAAGGCGGGAACCTACGCTTCCGAATACACCTGGGCCGACTACAACTCCTCGACCTGCCCCTTTGGCTGCCAATACGGCCCCTTCGGCGCAACCGGCGGCGCGCCCAGCGCGATCTTCACGGCTCCGAAATATCAGGCCGGTCCGATGCGCACCACCTCGGACGTCGCGTTCAATGCATCGGTCTACACCGCAACAATGATCTACCTGGGCTTCCTGGGCGCCGCCAACAATAACTTCTACTTCTTCGGCGGCACCAGCGAGGCTTCGCCAAGTTGGGCGGCAATCACCGCGGACATCGACCAGGCCCGCGGGAGCGCGGTCGGGCTCTTCGCCCCCAAACTCTACAAATTGGCGTCCAACGCGGCCACCTACGCGAGCGACTTCCATGACATCACCGTCGGCGAGAACAACGACCCCGCGGGTGGTGTCGGCTTCTCCGCCGGCAAGGGTTACGACCTGCCGACCGGACTCGGCACGCCGATAGTGACGGGGCTGCTCTCGTCGCTGGCCCCAAACGCGGCCTACGGCCTCTCGATGCCTTAGCCACGCTCGGCTTCGGGCGCACGGGCCCATTTCCTAGACCCCCCCAGGAGGCGCCCGCGGGGGTCTAGGAGCAGTTACATCCACCTGCTCAGACGGCCCAGGCAGGCCCAGGGAACCATTTCATTCGCTGGGCCGCCGGTGATAGCATGAGGGCCGTGCCCTAGGTCGGGCTCCCCCAGGTGATCTCCTGTACATGCGGCCCGATCGCCCTAGAGCGGAGGATCGATGTTTCAAGTGAGAATTCACGGCCGAGGCGGCCAGGGGGTGGTTACTGCGGCCGAAATGCTGGCGATGGCGGCCTTCTTCGAGGGGAAGTTCGCGCAGGCCTTTCCGAGCTTTGGATCCGAAAGAATGGGGGCTCCAGTCGTATCGTTCTGCAGGATGGACGACAGGGAGATCAGGGCCCGGGAGCCCATCACCCATCCGGACGCCCTATTGGTGCAGGACGCCACACTCGTGCATCAGGCCGACATCTTCGCAGGAATCGGCCCTCAGACCTACGTGCTCATCAACACCGGGAGGACAGTCGCCGAGCTGGGAATCGCCGAGGCTACTGCGATCCTCGATCCGGCGCGGCTGCTGCAAGTGCCCGCCACCGAGTTCGCGCTCGAGCACGTCGGCAGGGCCGTGCCCAACGCCGCGCTCCTGGGAGGTTTTGCGGCTATCTCCGGCTTTGTATCGCTTGGTTCGGTCGAAAAAGCCATCGCAAGCAGGTTCTCGGGGATCGTTGCCGAGGGAAACATACGCGCTGCTCGTGCCGCCTTCGAGTTTGTCAACCAGGAGATGGCCGAGCTGTCACACAGCGGTGCGAACCAAACAGCCGGCTCGACCGGAGGTGTGAATCGTGCTTGAGCAGATAGAAGGCTCCCAGGCGGTTGCCAGGGCCGTGAGGCTCAGCCGGCCCGAGGTGATATGCGCCTATCCCATCAGCCCCCAGACCCACATCGTCGAAGCACTGTCGGTCGCCGTGAAGTCCGGTGCCCTCGAGCACTGCGAGTTCGTGAACGTGGAGTCGGAGTTCGCCGCGCTGTCGGTCGCGATCGGCGCCTCGGCTGCGGGTGCCCGCTCGTACACCGCCACCGCGAGCCAGGGACTGCTTTACATGATCGAGGCGGTCTACAACGCTGCCGGACTCGGTCTCCCTATCGTGATGACTCTCGCAAACCGGGCCATCGGCGCGCCCATCAACATCTGGAACGACCACTCCGACGCGATGGCCGTGCGCGATGCGGGATGGATCCAGCTCTTCGCCGAAACGAATCAGGACGCGGCTGACTTGCACATCTACGCCTTCAGGCTTGCCGAGCAACTCTCGGTGCCGGTAATGGTCAACATGGACGGCTTCATCCTCACCCACGCCACGGAAAGGGTAGACCTTCCCACCCAGGAGCAGGTCGATGCGTTCCTGCCGCCTTACGCCCCCCGGACCTACCTAGACCCGGCCGATCCGGTTTCGATAGGCGCGATGGTAGGTCCCGAGGCTTTCACCGAGGTACGGTACCTGGCCTCCTTGCGTCAGCAGGAGGCTCTCTCCGCCATTGAGCAAATCGATGAGGAGTTCAGCGAAGTGTTCGGCAGAAGGCCCTGCGGATTTTTCTCCTCCTACCGCATGGAGGATGCCGAGATCGTCGCGGTGGCGATGGGGTCCGCAGTGGGAACGCTGAAGGACGCGGTTGATGACATGCGCGAGCAGGGAGTCCGCGTTGGCGCGCTCGGCCTGCGCACCTTCCGCCCCTTCCCCGCCGACGCCATTCGCTCGGCGCTTTCCGGCTCGCGGCGTGTCTTAGTGTTCGAGCGGGCTCATTCCCCCGGTTTCGGAGGGCAGCTCTCCGCAGATATCGCCGCCACAATGCGTAGTGCCGAACCTACGGTCCACTCGGTCGTCTCCGGCCTCGGAGGGCGGCCGGTAACCCGCCTCTCGGTTGCATCGGCGATCCAAGCCGCGTCGAAGGGGGAACTCGGGCTCGAGACCTTCCTGGACCTGGACGAATCCCTCCTGAAGCATGAGGTCACCGAGCTCGGCACGGCGCGGCGCAGCAGCGCGACCGGTGGCACGTTGGCACAGATTATCGAGTCCTCGGGACCGCAAGGAGCGCGCTGATGCCCTTCCAGCCCATCAAGTTTTACCAGACCGGCAGCTTCGTGGTCGGCAACCGCCTTCTCTCGGAGGACCAGCGATCGGTCCAGTCCTCACAGGCCCGCACCAATTCCCTAACCCTCGGGCACCGCGCCTGCCAGGGCTGCGGCGAGGCGTTGGGTGCACGTTACGCCCTGGACGCTGCAATGCGAGCCACCGACAATCAAATGGTGGTGGCAAACGCAACCGGGTGCCTCGAGGTTTTCACCACGCCGTTCCCGGAGACCTCCTGGCAGATTCCCTGGATACATTCCCTCTTTGGCAACTCCGCGGCTGTAGGCACCGGCATTGCGGCGGCATTGCGGTCCAAGGGCAGGCAGGACATCCGGGTCGTCGCTCAGGCCGGCGACGGTGGAACCGTCGACATCGGCTTCGGGCCGCTATCGGGGATGTTCGAACGAAACGACGACGTGCTCTTCATCTGCTACGACAACGAAGCGTACATGAACACCGGCGTACAGCGCTCAGGTGCCACACCTCCCGCAGCACGCACCGCCACCACGGACGCGGTTGGCCCCCATCCGGGCGAGGACTTCGGCAAGGGAAAGAACCTGCCCTTGATCGCCATGGCCCACGAGATTCCCTACGTGGCCACGGCCACAGTTGCCGAGTTGCGAGATCTCGAATACAAAGTGGAGAAGGCGATGAGCTTCCACGGCGCTCGCTACATCCACGTCCTCGTCCCTTGCCCGCTCGGCTGGGGATCTGCGCCTTCGGACACCATCCGCCTCTCCCGGATGGCCAAGGAGACGGGACTTTTCCCAGTCTTCGAAGCCGAAGGCGGCGAGGTAACAAGCGTCTCCAACATCCGCCATCAGCTTCCCGTAGAGGAATACCTCCGACCGCAGCGGCGCTACCAACATCTCTTCAGGCCCCAGCCGGATACCGAGACGATCGGCCGCATCCAGGCGATCGCAGACAAGAACATCTCTCGCTTCGGGCTGCTAAACGGCGAGCCGAAGTAGAAGGGCAAGAACCATGGAAAGGCCATTCGCCATCACCCTGGAGGTAGGCTCCAGCCGCCACAATAAGACCGGCACGTGGAGGGTGGAGCGCCCGGTCTATGTGGACAGGCTCCCACCCTGCAACGATGCCTGCCCGGCTGGCGAAAACATCCAGGGCTGGCTCTATCACGCCGAGAGTGGAGACTATGAGTCCGCCTGGCGCAAGCTGATGGAGGACAATCCCCTACCGGCAGTGATGGGAAGAGTCTGCTACCACCCCTGCCAGACCGCCTGTAACCGCGGCAAGCTCGACGAAGAAGTAGGGATCAACTCCGTCGAACACTTCCTGGGAGACATCGCACTCGACAAGGGTTGGATGCCCGAGACCGCAGCCACCGACACCGGCCGGACGGCGCTGATCATCGGGGCCGGACCTTCGGGTCTTTCGGCCGCGTATCACCTCCGCAGGCTGGGCCATACGGTTACGATCTACGAGGCGGGCGCCAATCCGGGCGGCATGATGCGCTACGGGATTCCCAAGTACCGCCTTCCTCGCGAGGTTCTTGATGCCGAGATCCGCCGGATCGAGGCGATGGGCGTTGAAATCGTCCTAAACCATAAAGTGGACGACTTGGCCGCCGTCCTTGCCGAGAAGCGCTTCGACGCGGTCTTCCTCGCAATCGGTGCCGAGATCGGTAAGCGTGCCTACGTACCGGCAGGCGAGTCAGCACGCATTCTGGACGCCGTCAGCTTCTTGCACAGCATGGAGGGTCAGGCCCCGCCACTGCTGGGCCGGCGGGTGGCGATCTACGGCGGTGGGAACACCGCCATGGATGCTGCGCGTACCGCCAAGCGGCTCGGGGCGACCGATGCCGTTGTTGTTTACAGGCGTACGAGGGACCGCATGCCCGCACACGACGTCGAGGTAGAGGAGGCAGTCGAAGAAGGCGTCGAGATGCGCTGGCTCTCCACGGTCAAGCATGCCGACGCGGGAAAGCTCCTACTGGAAAAAATGACCCTGGATGAGAAGGGTATGCCTACCCCGACGGGTGAATTCGAAGAGCTGGAAGCCGACTCGCTGATCCTCGCGCTAGGCCAGGAAGTGGACCTCGAGCTGCTCAGGAACGTCGACGGCGTCGTCGCGACCGACGGCGTGGTCCAGGTTGATCGCAACATGATGACCGGCGTACCGGGCCTCTTCGCCGGTGGTGACATGGTCCCCGGCGAACGGACGGTTACGGTGGGAGTCGGCCATGGAAAGCTTGCAGCCAGGAACATCGACGCCTGGCTTCGCGGCACCAGCTTCTCGAAGGGTGGGCGTCCCGAACTAGCGGACTTCGATCTGCTGAACACCTGGTACTACTCCGACGCCCCGCAGACCGTGAGGGCGAAGCTCGATGTGGCCCGAAGGCGCTCCACGTTCGATGAGGTCGTCCAAGGGTTGGACGAGTCGAACGCGCTCTTTGAAGCACGCCGATGCCTCTCGTGTGGCAATTGCTTCGAGTGTGACAACTGCTATGGTGTCTGCCCGGATAACTCCGTCATCAAGCTCGGGCCAGGGCTCCGCTACGAGTTCGACTACGACTACTGCAAGGGGTGCGGGATCTGCGCCCAAGAATGCCCATGTGGCGCGATCAAGATGGTTCCCGAAAGCATCTAGGTTTCCACACACGCCTACGAGCTCATCAGATGGGGTATTTCCAATAACTCCATGCTGATGGCACTGAGGTCCAGCCATTACCAAACGAGTGGCCGCTCGTTACCATGCACTTACCTCCACTTCTTAACTTATTGACCAAAGGTTGACGGAGTGAAAGGACAAAGCGATGCACTGGCTGCTCTTGAATCTGCCAATGATGATCTTGGCAACCGCCTTGATTCTCGGGATTATGGCGATGGGCCTCTATCTGGATTACCGGACGGAAGAGGAGAGGCAGGCCACCATGGCCCGCCATCCATCGGTAGTGAGCAAGACGGAGGCGAAGCGCGAGGAGAAGGTCGGCTAAACAGGCTGCCACCCGGCGCGCACCCGGGGTCGATCACCGGCCCCGGGTCCTTGGAATTCGGCCAAAAGGGCCGGATGCTCGGACTTCCGGCCCTTTGTCACGTCATTACCAACTGGCCCTTTGCTCCAACGGATACTGATTCTGTGCGCCTCTCGGCCCGCCAACAAAGTTCCGCATCGCCTGTTGCCCCCGCATCGCGCAAACGCTCGGCAGCGCGCCGAGGAGGCATCCGAGGGAGTCCATTCGGGTTGGCGCCGCATTTCACCCGCCTGAGCCGCGACAACTGCGAGCTTGCCGCAGCCGGCCAATGCGACCAATTCGCAACGCTCCTGGATGCGTGCGCCCGGCAACACCGCGTTCTCCCCGGGCTCGTGGCCGGGAGCAGAGCGGGTTGTCCAAAACGAGTACGGGCCTTTGCCGTTTCATTACCTTCGCTACGTACTGTTTGGGCACAAAGTCAAGCAAGCGCGAAGGCAAGTCAAGTGAACTGGCTGGTCCTGAATCTTCCCTTTATGGTTTGGGCCACGGCCCTGATTCTCGGGATTATGGCGGCGGGCCTCTATCTGGATTACCGCAAGGAAGAGGCCAAGGCGGCCGCGATAGATCGCCATCCGTCGGTTGTCGGCAAAGTTCACGCGGCGAAGCAGGAAAAAGTCAGCTGAATTCGCGGACGGTCTGGTGACGCCGTCCACGCGGGATGGTCTGGTGACGCCGTCCCGGCCCAGAAGAAAGACCGGCTGTTTATCAGCCGGCCTTTCTTTACTATGTCGCTGCCGGCGGCTCGGCCATAAGCTGCTCGCGCAACAGCTCCTTACGAACCTTGCCGGTGGTGGTCATCGGAAGCTGGCTCGCCACTCTGACCTTGGGAACCTTGTAGCCAGCGAAGCGGGAGCGGCACCATTGCTCGATCTCCGCGGCATCCAGGACGGCTCCGGGAGCCGGCTTGACAAAGGCGACTGGAATCTCCCCTTTGGCAGGATCGGGAACCCCCACAACGGCCACGGACTCCAAACCAGGATAGGCCCCGAGCAGTACTTCGAGCTCGCCCGGAAAGACGCTCATCCCGTTCACCTTGATCATCTCTTTACGCCGGCCCATGTAGTGCAGGAAGCCTTCGCGATCGATTAGGCCCGCGTCGCCGCTATGCAGCCACCCATCCCGCAGCGCCGCACGCGTTGCCTCTGGATTGCCCCAGTACCCGCTGGTCACTGAAGGAGAATTCACGCAGATCTCGCCTTCGACACCCACCTGGCAAAGCTCGCCAGTTTCGAAATCGATGATCTTGAACCGTGTACCGGGCATCGGCAGGCCACAGAAGACAGGCGGCTCGCTCATCAAGTCCGCGTCCCCGCCCTGGAAGCCGAGCGTGAATGTGTCGATGGTGTGAGTCTCGGTCATACCGTAAGCCGCCTCCCGCAGCAGACAGCTATCCGAGCTGAACTCGCGCCAGCGCCGCCTCACCTCCGGATTGAGCCGCTTCACGAAGGACATGGCCATCGCGTAACGCAACGTACTCAGGCTCTTGCCATCGGGATTTCCGAGATCCATCAGCTCCACGTAATTGTCCACGGTGCCGGTCATCGCCGTGACGCCATAGAGTTCGATTGCGGCCAGCACGGCCTGCGGGTCCCAGCGCGCAAGCAGGACTACGCGGGTGCCGGCCACCACCGGTATGAGCAGGCCGGCGTCTTCACCCGCGATCCAGAAGATTGGTATGTAGACGAGCGAAACTCCCTCCTCTAGACGCTGGGTCTGGATTGCGCTTGCGGCCGTATAGACCATGTGGCGCTGGCTGTGCTCGCAACCCTTGGGCATACCCGTTGTCCCACCTGTGTAATTGAGTGCGGCCAGGAGGTCGATATCCGGCTCTGGAAGTTCGGTGCGCACCGCGCCAGCCAGGGCCTCGAATAACGGCGTGGCAAAGGAAGGATGAGCGGGTGGGGCATCCAGGCCGGTCGGCACAGGGTAAGCAGGCACCTCGGGAAGGCATTCGCCAATCGACACCGAAAGGTAGCGTTCCACCCTCGACTCGGGTCGAACCTCATCAACAACGGAGGCCAAGGCGTCCCAAAAGACGAGTGTGAGCGCGCCCGAATCCGCGAGCTCGTAGGCCAGCTCCACCTCCTTGAACATCGGGTTGACCGGGACAAGCACAGCACAAGCCTTGAGAACTCCGTAGAAGACCACGAAAAACTGCGGGCAGTTGGGCAGCATTACGGCCACCCGATCTCCTAGCTGAACGCCGCTTGCACGCAAGTACCAGGCGAAGCGGTCACTTTGCTCATCAAGCTGTGCGAAAGTCATGTCGTAGCCGTAGAAGGACACCGCAATAGTCTCGGGGGCCTCCGCCGCCCGGCGGCGAAGGTAGGTGGAGACTGGCAGCTCGCCAAGCGGGTAAACAACCTCCCGCTCCAGGCCGGCCGGCCACGACGCATGCACTCGTCGAGCAATGTCGGCCAAGTATTCGGAATCCTTGATGGGCACGGTGCCTCCCTCTGCAACCTGGGCCGCAATCCTGGTTGCGCCCGCAGCAAGATTCAGTTTGCCCCCAAACAAAGCAGGGGGTCAACTATCCCCTGCAAGACTCTCAGGTGCAACCGTCCACCTCACCGCGGTGCTGTCCTTCATAAGGACGCCGCGGGATAAAGCCCATGGCCGAAATCGCCAGGCCGCAGCCACACGGTTCAGGCGGCCTCTTGGCGCGGATCTAGAAGGCGAGCTTCGCGAATGAAGCTCCCGCATTGGAGGAGTAGTACGCGGCCGAGGTGGCCGATGGGCCAAGTGTCGCCCCCTCCGGCCCCCCGATCACTGCGAAAACATGGGAATCGTCGATCCACTCGAGCTGTGTCACGGGTGCTCCCCCCAGCGCAGAGTCGGAGAGTGATGTCCAGCTCGGGGATGCCGACCGCTGTGTGTACACGAACGAGGCGCCCGAAGCCGCGCCGATGGCGAAGTTGCCACCGGGCGAGGTCGCAAAAGCGGTTCCCATGCCTCCCGGGGGAGCCGAGCTGCTGACAGCAGTCCAGCTCCAGGAGGACTGGGCATTTACCGAGTACGAATGACCAAAAATGAGCTTCTGGCTCGAGCCAGCGCCAGGATTCGCGGTGCAGAGCACGTAAAAAGCCGCCTTGGACGCCGGGTCGCCGGTTCCCGAAGCAAGGTAGCGACCGCCGCTCAGCAGCGGGATCGCGGCGGCACCAGTCGTGGTCGCGCACGGGTCTGGCACCGAGGTGGAGGTTCCGCCCGCCGGGTCGTAAAGCCAGAGCGGGCTGGCGGTGCCTACGGGGACGATCTTGATCCCCAACAGCGAGGCACCCGGCGCGAGGAACCCGCCCGGAGCCGCCGCCACAACCGGCGAAAATCCCCCAACCGGAGATGTTCCGCCGCTCGTCTCCCAGTTCTGGCCGAAGAGGGAGGCTACATACGATCCCGGAGGGGACGAGGTCGGGGTCGAGAGGAGGAAATACGCCTGGGAGCCCACCACCGCGAGGGAATCCACTATCGAGCCCGCCGGCAGCACGAGCGGACTCCAACTCTTGCCTCCGTTGGCCGTGAAGGCCGCGCCCTTCCCCCATACCCAGCCGTGCGCAGCGTCCGCGAAGTACATTCCCTGGGGGTTAATGGTCGAGACCACCGAACCGGCCGGGGCCACCAAGGACCAGTTGACGCCGTCGTCGCTAGTTCGCGCCAGCTGGTAGCACACCCCTTGCGCGCACTGGTAGTGACCTAGAGCAAAGCCGAGACTCGCGGAAACGAAGCTCATCGCCAAGGGCTGGAACCCGGTTGCAGTCGATTCGACAGGGATCGACGTCGTCGTCTCAAGCGCAGTCGATGACGTCGTCGCCGCGGTGGTGCTCGCGGCAGTGGAGCCGCTCCGGCCACATGCAGCCAATCCGAGGACTAGGGCAAGCAAGGCGCCCACCAAGCGGCGCCGGTACGCGTGTCGATCCGGCATCTTCGATCCAATCCATCGAGGCTGAAACAGTCGAAATCAAGGGCGCGGCCAGCACTGGCTCGGCCTGCCTGGAAGACTAACGCCGGCTTAGGCGCAAACCAAACAAAATCTTCGGCCCCTAGTCGACTGCGCCCTCAGGGCACTTGCTCTCCTCGTCGGCGACTCGGCGCAATACGGCCTCGAAGATGTCGGCGAGCCGACCGAGTTCATCGTATGGGATCGCCTCCAGGAAAAGTCGCCGCACCGCGGCGACATGGCTCGGGGCGGCCTGACGGATCGCTTCACGCCCCGCGTCGGTCACCACCACATAAGATCCGCGGCGATCCTGACCACACTTCTCCTTGGCGACCAGGCCCCGCTCCTCCATTCTGGAGACGTGATGCGAAAGGCGGCTCTTCTCCCATCCGATAGCCCGAGCGAGCTCGAAGAGCCGAAGCCGCCCATCCGCCTGGTCGGTCAACGCCACGAGTGCGACGTAATCCTGGTAAGAGAGATTCGAGTGATCGGCGAGATCCCTGGCTAACTGGGCCGATAGGCGCAGGTGCATGAACTGCAGCGCCCTCCACGTTCGCGCCTCACGCGTGTCCAGCCAACGGATATCGCCCATGCGAAATAGTCTATGAGCAAGATTAGATGAAAATTCACCTTTAGCCCGGAATAGGTGAAACGTCATATATTGTTAAAGTAACCAGAGCAACCCAATTCAAAGGAGCAACAACAAGATGTCCCAGATAAGCGCCGACCTGACCGGGAATTACACCATCGATCCCAGCCACAGCCGCATCGGCTTCTCGGCCCGCCACGCCATGGTGACCAAGGTCCGCGGCAACTTCAACGAGTTCGAGGGTAGCGGCTATCTTGACGGTGCGGACGTCACCAAGTCAACCCTGGAAGTGACGATCAAGGCGGAGAGCATCGACACGCGCAATGCCGACCGTGACAATCACATCCGTTCGAACGACTTCCTTGCCATGAACGAGTACCCCACCATAACCTTCAAGTCGACCGGCGTCGAGGCCGTCAGCGGTGACAAGTTCCGCGTAAACGGCAATCTCACGGTGCGTGGCGTTACTCGCCCGGTGACATTCGACCTCGAATTCACCGGCACCGAGATCGACCCCTGGGGCAACCGTCGAATCGGAGTCGAGGGTTCCACGGTCATAAACCGTAAGGACTTCGGCGTCACCTGGAACGCAGCCCTCGAGAGCGGCGGAATCCTCGTGAGCGAGAACGTCACCCTCGAGTGCGAGATCTCGGCGGTAAAGCAAGCCTAAGCAGGCACACTCCCTGACCGCAGCCCACTTTGCCGGGTTGTCAACCGAGAGCCCCGCGGCGCCGACCGCGGGGCTCTTCGCGTGACGTTCACCTTCCTTGCCTGACTTTTCCTTGCAGTTCCATCCGGCTTTGGTTATATCCGCAGCCAGGTGTAATTTGATAACAAATGGGGCACCCGCGGAAAAAGGGAAGGGCCAGCAGGAGCGCGGCTGTGGCTGAAGCGCGGCTCGGCGGCACCGCGGTCCTGCGTTGCGTCAAGGCGCCTATCACCTCCCTTGATCCTCGTTGCTTCTCTGAATCCAACTAGAGCCGCAAATTGCAAGGGGGGAAATGCAAGCGACCGACATCGGGGACCCGAACTACTTCCACCGGGTCGTGGAATGTCAGTGGGCGTGCCCGGCCCATACGAATGTCCCTGAGTACATTCGCCTTATAGCCCAAGGCAGGTATTCGGATGCCTACATGGTCAACAGGGAGACGAACGTCTTCCCTGGAATCCTTGGGCGTACCTGCGACCGGCCTTGCGAGCCGGCCTGCCGCCGCGATCGCGTTGACGGCTCTCCGGTGGCGATCTGTCGCCTCAAGCGGGTCGCGTCCGACCTGCGGGACGATATAACCGGTCTGCTTCCGGTAGCACCCGAGGGGAAGAACGGCAAGCGTGTCGCCTGCATAGGAATCGGCCCCGCCTCGTTGACGGTGGCCAACGACCTTATGCCTCTTGGCTACGCCGTCACCATCTTCGAAGCCGCATCCCAACCGGGCGGCCTAATGCGAACCAGCATTCCGTCCTTCCGCCTCCCCGCCCAGGTGCTGGAAGAGGAGATCGGGTACATCGTCGATATGGGGGTCGACGTACGTTACGACTCGCCGGTCACCAGCCTCGGCTCG
Organism: Actinomycetes bacterium; assembly: GCA_021850605.1. GTDB lineage: Bacteria > Actinomycetota > Acidimicrobiia > Acidimicrobiales > Acidimicrobiaceae > Acidithrix. Next base: position 12,269 of record JAJZLQ010000044.1, on the reverse strand, counting down.
CTGCTTGGCGATGGCTACGACGCCGTATTCATTGGTAGCGGGGCGCCGAGAGGCAAGGATCTGGAACTCGAGGGGCGCCACGACGACCCCACCCACGTCCATATCGGTCTTGACTGGCTAAAGTCGGTGGCCTTCGGGCACATCTCGTCCATCGGGGAGCGCGTGCTGGTAATCGGCGTTGGCAACACCGCCATGGACTGCTGTCGGACGGCGCGCAGGCTCGGTGGCGGAGATGTGAAGATCATGGCGCGCCGCCCTCGGCAATACTTCAAGGCTTCTCCATGGGAGCTGGAGGATGCCGAGGAGGAGCAGGTGGAAATCGTCGTCAACCACGCGCCTCGCCGCTTCGTTACCGAGAACGGGCGCCTGGTGGGCATGGAGTTCGACGTACTTGAGTGGGACGAGCACGCGCGGCAATCGCGGAAGCTCGATACCGTGTTCCTTCCCTGCGATGATGTGATACTTGCGATCGGGCAGGAGAACGCCTTCCCGTGGGTTGAGCGTGGCCTCGGCCTCGAATTCACCTCCGATGGGCTTCCCGTCGTGGACGCCGTAACGATGCAGACCACACTTGCCGGCGTCTTTGCGGGAGGAGACGCGGCATTCGGCCCGAAGAACATCATCTGGGCTGTGGCGCACGGGCATGAGGCCGCCATCTCCATCGACAATCACTGCCGGGGGATCCCGGTCGGCGAAAGGCCCCCGGCGCAGATGGCGCTGACAAGCCAGAAGATGGGCCTGACGGAGTGGAGCTACAACAACGACTACAACCCCTCGCCGCGGCAACAGATGGGCCATGTCGACCTGACCAAGCGTTTCCAGGAGTTGCACCTCGAAGTCGAACTCGGCTTCTCGGCCGAGCAAACCATGCGTGAGGTGCAGCGCTGCCTCAACTGCGACGTCCAGCCTGTCTTCCGGGCACCGTTGTGCATCGAATGCGATGCCTGCATCGACATATGCCCGGTGGCATGCCTGACCATAACTCGCGACACGGACAGTGAGTCGGAGCTGCGCAGCATGCTGACCGTCGCGGCGGAAAACCTGGAGGAACCTTTGTACATATCCGAACCACTGGCACAAACGGGAAGGATCATGGTCAAGGACGAAGACCTTTGCGTTCATTGCGGCCTGTGCGCCGAACGTTGTCCGACGGCGGCGTGGAACATGGAGAAGTTCGACCTCCGCCTGGGTCGCGCGGGAATCGGAGCCCTGCTGTGAGCGTGCAATCCATCGCCCCTGAAGACTCGCGTAGCGACGGGGAGCCGCGGATCAACGACTTCTCCCTCAAGTTCGCCAACGTCAACGGAACCGGCTCGGCCAGCGCCAACAACCTGATCCTGCGCGCAATCTTTCGCATGGGCGTCCCCGTTTCCGGCAAGAACCTCTTCCCCTCCAACATCCAGGGCCTGCCCACCTGGTACGAAATCCGCGTCAGCGGCAAGGGCCACACCTCGCGCTCGCAGCGTTACGACTTGATGGTGGCAATGAACGGGCAGACCTACACCGAGGACATCGGGCAGCTCGCCCCCGGCGGCTACGTGCTCTACGACTCGACATGGCCGCTACCCGCAACCCTGCTGCGCGACGACGTCAACTTCCTGGGGGTCCCGCTGGCGAGGCTGTGCGGAGACGCATTCAGCGGACCGCGCGAGCGGATCCTGATGAAGAACATCGCATACGCCGGGGCCGTCTCGTATCTGATCGGAATCGATCCGCAGGTCCTCGCCGAGCTGTTGGAGGAGTCCTATTCGGGCAACCAGGCACTGCGTGACTCCAATCAGAAGGCGCTGCGACTCGGATACGATTACGCGGAGGAGAACCTGCCCGCGGCACTGCCCTTCCGCCTCGAGGCGGGCACGGGCACCGCGGGGAAGATCCTCATCGACGGCAACACGGCCACCGCGCTTGGCTGCCTGTACGCCGGAGCCACCGTGGCCGCCTGGTATCCAATAACTCCGGCGACGTCCGTCGCAGAGAACTTCCACAAACTATGCGAGCGCTACAGGCGCCGCAAGGTTACGCTGGCCGACGGCACTGTTGAGACCCGCAACGACTTCGTCATACTGCAGGCCGAGGACGAGCTGGCGGCACTGGGCATGGTCATCGGAGCCTCGTGGGCAGGCGCCCGCGCCTTCACCTCGACCTCCGGCCCGGGCATCTCGCTCATGAACGAGCTGCTCGGTCTGGCCTACTATACGGAGATCCCGGCAGTCGTAATCAACGTGCAGCGCACCGGTCCGTCGACCGGCATGCCAACTCGAGTTCAACAAGCCGACCTGCTGGAGTGCGCATATGCATCCCACGGAGACACCAAGCACATCCTGCTGTTGCCGGCCGATCCCCGGGAGTGCTTCGAATTCGCGGTGCAGGCCTTTGACCTTGCCGAGAGATTCCAGACTCCGGTGATGATGCTTTCCGATCTGGACATTGGAATGAACGACTGGGCCGTCGACCGGTTCAGCTGGGACGACGGTTACCGCCCGGATCGCGGAAGGGTGCTGACCGATGCCGACATCCGGAAGCTAGGGCACTTCTATCGCTACGGCGACGAGGACTCCGAGTTTGTGACGCCGCGCACGATTCCGGGACTGAGCGAGCACGGTGCCTACTTCACCCGCGGTTCGGGTCACGACCGTTATGGCCTCTACACCGAGGAGGCCGACGCGTATGCCCAGGTCGTCGACAGACTGGCCAAGAAGGTCGAAGCCTCGGCTGCACATCTCCCCGAGCCGGTGATCCGTATGCAGGATGGTGCGACGGTCGGCGTGATCACCATGGGCAGCTGCGAGGGTGCGGTTCTCGAGGCACTCGAAGCCCTCTCGGCGGAAGGAACGCCCCTGGACTACATGCGCGTGCGGGGATTCCCGTTCAGTGCGAGCGTACGGGCGTTCATCGACGGCCACGAGCGCTGCGTCGTGGTGGAGCAGAACCGCGACGCCCAGCTCCGTTCGCTACTGATCCTCGAGGCCGGCGTGGACGGGCGGCGTCTCGGATCGATTCTCTCTTATGGGGGATTGCCGATAAGCGCAGTGCAGGTGATCGAGGGCGCCCGCCGTGAGATAAACCAGACCGGGGAGCAGTAGCCATGCCATCAATAAAGAAACCACTGATTCCGCTGGCCGCCATGCCCAAGAATGAAATCGGTCTGACCATCCGCGACTACGAGGGGTCGATGTCGACACTGTGCGCCGGATGCGGGCACGACTCGGTAACGGCTGCGATTGTGCGGGCGCTCTTCGAGTTGTCCGTGCCTCCTCACAAGGTGGTCAAGATGAGTGGCATCGGCTGTTCGTCCAAGACGACCGCCTATTTCGACTCGGCCGCGCACGGTTTCAACTCCGCACACGGGCGCATGGCTCCAATTGCCACGGGCGCCAACGCAGCAAACCGGGACGCCCTCTACGTCGGCATCTCGGGCGATGGAGACTCGCTCTCGATCGGCGCCGGGCACATGGTGCACGCCATCCGCCGCAACGTGCACATGATCTACGTGATCGAGAACAACGGGGTCTACGGACTCACCAAGGGGCAGTTCTCGGCATCGGCCGATATTGGCTCGGCGGCCAAACACGGCGAGGCGAACACGGTCGCACCCGTCGACCCGGTCATGCTCGCCCTCAGTCTCGGCGCAAGTTTCGTGGCGCGAAGCTTCTCAGGCGACAAGGAGCAGCTGGTCCCGATACTCAAGGCCGCCGCGCAGCATAGGGGCCTGGCTCTAATCGACGTAATCTCGCCGTGTGTGCAGTTCAATAACCACTACGGCTCGACGAAGAGCTACCGCTACGTACGCGAGCACGAACTACGAGAGATCGATCCGGACTTCATCGACACAGGGCGGGAGATTGTGGCCGACCTCCCGCGCGACGGCGCGCTGATGGTCGCGATGCACGACGGAGGACTGGTGAGGTTCCGCACCTTGCCCGCCGAATACGACCCAACGGATCGCGAAGCAGCGATGCATTACGTGAACCAGGCCCATGCCAGGGGCGAGATCCCCACGGGCCTCCTCTTCGTGGATGAAAGCATCCCCGACGTGCATGAACTCAATCACACGAGTGAAACGCCGCTGGTCGAGCTCCCCTTCGATGAGCTCTGCCCCGGCTCGGCCGAACTAGAGGAGTTCCAGCAAAGCTTCGTCTGACTCTGTTTCCGGGCTGAGCAAGGACTCCGCTCGGTCCGGGAACAAAAGAGTTTTAAGGGATCTGCAGCGTGTCGCGCAAGGAGCGCTTTAGCTCGGCGAAGCCACGGAAGCGGGCAAGGCATTCGACCGCCTCCCAGAGATCTACGGCCTCCTGCCCTCTTGGAAGCCGTGAAATAACAGGGCCAAAGAAAGATGGCCCGTCCGGCGGACCAAAGGTGATGATCGGCGTTCCAACTTCGCTGCCGGCCCGCTCGAGGGCCAATGCGGTTTCCTCACGGATGACGGGATCGTAATCGTTGTCGTCGAGCACAGACGCCAGGCGGGTAGGGAGTCCCGCCTTGTTTAGGGCACTCTCGACCACCTCGGGCTGTCCCGCCTCTGGACGCCTGCGCTCGCTGTGAATAATGCGCCCGAACTCCGTGTACAGCGCCGCAACCGCGGTGCTGCCGGCCTCTTGGCGAGCAGCTGCGGCCACGCGAAGCAAGCGGAGGCCTAGTCCGTGGATCTCCGGGTAACCCGGAGGGAACTCCGTCTCGTAGTCGCGATGCTCGTTGACAATGCGAAGGGATATGAAACGCCACTCCACATCAAGGTCGCGTAGTCGCGCCACTTCGACCACCCAGCGAGAAGTGATCCACGCCCAAGGACAGATGGGGTCGAAAAAGAAGTCGACGTCAGCCATGGTTCAACTGTACCCTTCGCCCTGCCCTACGCAATGGAACAGGCGGGTGGAGATGCCGAGCAGTCCTAGGCCAAGTAGCTTGCGAGGTTGGCGATGCCATGCCCCCATGCAGCAACCGTGTCCGCAGGAAGGTACGCCTTGCCGACCTTGGTGTGGTCGACGACTGGAGCGGCAACAAAACGCTCATTGCCGTTCGGATCGATGAAGTACAGCAATGAGGTGTGGATAATGTCGGCATTCGGGTTTGGCGCCGAAACCTGGATACCGTAATTCGCCCAAATCGGCTTGAGGCTGGGGAAAGGCCCGGTAAGGAAGTGCCAGCTGGTAATGGCGTCCAATCCGTGCGCCACGCTGAACTTTTGTACCGAAGCCACCGAGTTGTGGTACTGGTTGACGTTTACCGCCAGGAATACGACCTTGGACGCGTTGGCCCCAAGGTCATGAAATGCGTCGACAAACTCCTGGGAGACAATCGGACAGATATCCGTGCAGTGGGGGTCCATGAACTCCAGAACCACCGTCTTGCCCCGGAAGCTCGAGAGAGAGAAGTTCCGCCCGTTCTGGTCAACCAGGGAGAAGCCGGGCGCCTGCTTGGCGGGCAGCGGAGTCAGCCCCATGACATTGGCGACTGGAGTGGAGATGACCGAAGGGATGCCGGACGGGCGCAAAACCGCTGCGCCGTTGGCGGCGCTCGCCTGGTTACGCGGGAAGGCCTTGGTGAGTATGAAGTATGATGCCCCTGCGACTACCAGGAACGTGACCGCCAATAGGGCGTAGAAACGAAGCGCCAGTGACCGCTGGCGCGAGCCGCCATTAGCACGGCCTGGCGGAACCGCCTCCTCCATCTCCTTAGTGGACGCCATCAGTCTCCCCTTGAAGATCTGTGCCTGGAATCGCAGGCAATCTTTGTGCTCACGATGCCCTAAATGCTACATCGGGGTCCACGCTTAGATGTTTACGCCCCCGCCTAACGGCCAAACGCCCAGTTCAGAGCCGGGAACCAAGAAATCGTTACAGCTCGGCATGGTGCTTGACGTGCATAGCGAAATTGCCTTCGTCATCGGTAGGCGGTACCCGCGCCTGGTGTCGCACCCGCCAGCCGACGCCCGTGCTTCGCCGGCAGAAAAACGTGCCCAGGCCACCAATGTACATGCAAGCCGGCGAGACAAGCATCAGCATGTCGATTCCCCGCTCACGCACGAAGGCGAGGGATCCCGAACCAGTCGCCCTGTCCGCGAAGCACCTATATGGCTTGTAAGGGGAAATCGCCGGGAGCCTGCATCAGTGCTGCCTCAGCACGGCAATCGTCAGGCTGCTCTTGGGCCGCTCGCTCGGCGTCGACGCGCCTGGCGTAGTACTCAACCTCCAGCGCTTGGCGGTCGGCACTCCAGCCCAGCACGCGCCCCATCAATTCGGCGACGACGGGAGCCGCCTCCTTGCCGCCGTCTAGGCACTCGATGGCGATACGCGTGCGACGGCCTAGCACGTCCTCGAGATGGAGCGCCCCTTCGCAGGTTACGGCGTAGACGATTTCAGCTCCGATGTAGTGGCCGGCGTCACCAGGCAGGGGGCGGCCTAAGTCGGAATCCTCCCGAACGAGGGACAGCACGTCCTCCGTGAGGGCACCGTAGCGACGCAGCAGGTGTTCTACCTGGTTGATCTCCAGGCCTGAGGAATCAGCCAGCCAGTGGCGCCTGTTCCAGAACCCCAACCAGCCTTCCGCCCCCACGATGGAGACCTTGTCCGTGCTACAGTCAGTGAACGATCCGGCCATCGCCTCGATAGCGGCATCCACTGCGTCTCGGGCCATGATGCGGTAGGTGGTGTATTTGCCCCCGGCCACAGTGACCAAGCCCGGCGCGGGTCGAACCACTAGATGCTCCCGGCTCAACCGGCTGGTCTGTCCCGAGTTGCCTGAGACGAGAGGCCGGAGGCCGGCGTACACACCAACTACGTCGTCATCCGTCAACGGCGTTGCCAGGACCCGGTTGACGTGGTCGAGCAGGTATTCAAGGTCGCGGGCACTCGCCGCCGGGCGGCCCTTGTCTAACGGCCAGTCGGTATCCGTTGTCCCGATAATCCAGTGATGACCCCATGGGATGACGAAAAGCACGCTTGTCTCGGTTCGGAGGATCAGCCCGGAGCCAGACTTTATCCGGTCCCGTGGTACGAGAAGGTGAACTCCTTTGGACGGTCGCACGCTGAACCTCCCGGTGGCACCGCCGGGCAACTGGATCTCGTCGGCCCACACGCCCGTGGCGTTAATGACCTGTCGGGCCCTGACATCAAAGACCTGACCCGACTCACCATCCACAACACGAGCCCCCGTTACTCGCTCGCCCTCACGCCGCAACTCCAGCACCCGGGCCCGGTTCGCGCACAGAGCCCCATGCATTGTGGCGGTCCGAATGACCATCATGGTGTAGCGTGCGTCGTCCACGAGGCCATCCCAGTACTGAATGGCCCCCACAACGCCGTCCGGAGACAGGGCCGGGAACAACCGCAAGGCCTCGGACCTACTGAGATGAAGATGACGAGGCACGCGACCCTCCCGCCCTCTTGCTGCGGCCATTGCGTCATAGAGTCCGATTCCCATCGCCACATAGGGGCGTTCCCAAAAGCGGTGCGTGAGCGGATAAAGGAACGGCACCGGCTGAACCAGGTGGGGGGCTAGGCGACCCAATAGCAGGGACCGCTCCCGCAGGGCCTCGGCGACAAGGCGAAAATCCAGCATCTCGAGGTACCTGAGGCCGCCGTGGATCAGCTTGCTGGACCGGCTCGACGTTCCGCTAGCCCAGTCCTGGGATTCGACCACGCCAACCGACAATCCCCTCGTCGCGGCGTCCAGGGCCACTCCCGCACCGACAATACCGCCGCCGATGACCAGGACGTCGAGTTGCTCCGACGCCATGGCCGCAAGCGCCGCTGATCTTACCTCCCGCCCCAGGGATGAATGCATGCAGTTTCCTCCAGTGTCTACTTGGCTCATCAAGTCTCGCCCGGCTTCGGGACCACAGCCTCGAAAGGACTCCCGGCATCATCTCGGAGCTAGGAGGTCGTACAGGTCCTCAAGTACATAAAGCGGACGGCGATCCGGCTCTACCGCCAGCACCGTCTCCCAGGTACTCTCTCCGGAAAGCACGAGGGCGGAGTCCATCCCAGAGTCGATAGCCATCGCTATATCGGTATAAAGCCGGTCACCGACCAGTAGGCAGCTATGTGCCTGCAGGTGAAGCATGCCAAGGGCTGAGTCGATCATGAGCCGATCCGGCTTGCCCAGGTTGGCCTCGCATTTGGCGCCGGTGCATGCTTCGATAGCCGCAACTATGGCCGCCGAGTCCGGCTCGCCCCGGCCGCCCGGCATCGGGCAGTAAGCATCGGGATTGGTGGTCACCAAGCGGGCCCGCCGGTGTACTCGCATTGCGTCGAAGGCGATCTGCAGCTTCTGGTAAGTGAACCCACGGTCGTAGCTTGCCACTACAACGTCGATCTCCGAGGGGTCGTCGGACAGACGCAGGCCGGCGTTGGCGATGGCGCGCTGGAGAGGACCTTCGCCGATCACAAAGACGGCGGCGTCGGGCATGTTCGCCTTCAGCCACGCCGACATGGTAACCACCGGGTTAAGGATCTGCTCTAAGGTGACGTCCAGCCCCATACTGGCTAGCTTCTTGACGTACATAGCGGGGTCGCGGGTCGGATTGTTGGACAAGAAGAGGAGCCGGGCACCCCGACGCTGTAGCTCGGTCACCACGTCTAGCGCGCCGGGAAGAAGCTCGTCGCCAAGATATATTGTCCCATCAAGATCGAAGACATATCCGTCGTAGCAGCGCAGCGGCTTGCTCGCCCCGAGACACCTCATCACAGCGAACTAGCCGAGACTATCCGGGGAAACAGGGTCTGGACCGAGGGATATATGTCTCGGTAGACGCTGTAGAGCGCCTCGTACTTTGCGGAGACCGGCGGGTCCGGTTCGAAGTGGGCGCCCGTACCGGTCATAGCTGCGGTCGCCTCGTCGGTGGTGCCATACACCCCGACCGCGACGGCAGCGAGTATGGCGGCCCCAAGACTGGTACTCTCTGGCTCCCGAACCACATCGATGGGCCGTTGGGTTACATCGGCGATGATCTGGCACCACAGCCGACTTCGAGACCCCCCACCAAGCGCCACCATGCTCTGGACCGGCACGTCCAGAGTGCAGTCCGCCCCGTCAGTAAGGAACCGTTGTTCGAAGGCAATGCTCTCCAGCAGAGCCCGGTATATGTGGGCTTGGCCATGCACGCCAGTCAAACCAATCAGCACCCCGCGGGCGTGGTGATCCCAGTATGGAGTGAGAGCTCCGGTCCAGTAGGGCAGGGCAAGAAGCCCGTCCGCTCCAGGAGGGATCTGAGCGGCGGCGGTATCAAGGACCTGCTCGGCGGTAAGCCCCAGGGCCAACGTCCGCGAGTCGATCCCAGACAGCTTCTCGACCAGCCAGTTCAAGTTGTGCGTTCCGCCCCCTATGAACGTCTCGAGCGTGTAGCCACCGTGCTTGGCGGAGAACAACGTCCGGTACTCGCGGCCGTAAAGGTACTTCTCGCTGAAGGTACCCGATACCACCCCGGTGCCCAGGTTCATGTAAGCCCGTCCGGGCTGTGTGATTCCACTGCCGATCTGGGCACACTGGCCGTCACCGGCACCTGCGATCACCGGCAGGCCCGGGGGCAGGCCCAGGCCGCTGGCCACTTCGTCAGAGATACTGCCGACAACTGACCCAGGCGGCAGCAGCGGACATAGCTGCTCCCGGGTCAGGCACGCCTCATCGAGCAGTCCGTCGTGGTAGTCAGCGGTCGTCATGTCCACCAGGCCAAGCGGATCAGCGCTCGCCAGCGACGTCGCCCATTGGCCGGTTAGCCGAAATACGAGAAACCCTTCCACATCGACGACCTTCGCCGTGCGGGCGAGGATCTCGCGCTCGTGATGGGCCAGCCACACGAGCTTGTACCAGGCCGGTGTCGGGTTGGGCGGCTTGCCGGTTATGCGGTGGACCTCGTCGGAACCATACTTCTCTACCTCGGTGATAGCCCTTGAGTCCATCCACAGCATCGCCGGCCGCAGCGGCTGCCCGGCACCATCGAGACACACGAACGTTTCGCGCTGGTGGGTGATGGACAGCGCAGCCAGCCGGGAGGTATCGACGGTTTGTGCAGCCCTCTGGATGGCCGATGCGGTGGCCGACCACCAGTCCTCGGCGTTCTGCTCCACCCAGTTGGGACGGGGCTGGCTCAGGGGTATAGAGACCTTGTGCTGGGAGACCGGGATTCCATCAAAGGTCCACACAACGGCCTTGGCAGCGGTCGTGGAGCAGTCCACGCCAATCAGGTAGTCCCTACTCATCGTCGCGAACCTCCGTCCGCCACGCCTCGGCCGCCCGGGACATGACCTCTTCAACGTCAGAAGGACCCCACCATCCGAGAAAGGTAAGTAGGTCCACAACCGTGGTTCGCTTTCTCATAAGGCCGCAATTGCGCAGGGCCCACTGGACAAGGTCGTCTGTGACAGCCGGGGTGAGCTGGTCGAACCGGTAAGCGCTACCGGCGTTCTTTAGCCCTGTCGCCAGCAAGCGGCTGGACGCGGCCAGCGGCATAAGGTCCTTGCGGACCACGTCCCAGTTCTCTAGAGCAAAGAAAACCGCCCCTGCCGACCGCTCCCAGTCGTGCAATTTCTGCTCATAGTCTCGCCAACACTCAGCTTCGACCTTACCCGACGGGTCCAGCTCCGAAAAGGCCTGGCTGACCGACCGACGGGCGTTTGCCGGGTCCGGGAGCCGCCATCGTTTGGCTAGGTGGACGCCACCACTGCCGGCCCGCTCGAACATCATCTCCCACGCAGCAGCGGCCAAGATCGAGGCCACCCCTACCTGCGCGCCGTGCAGCCCTGTGGGCATCCCCCGCTGGCCGTGATAGAGGTCGAGCATATGGCTGACCAGGTGCTCAACCCCCGACAGACAGGCGGTCGTACCGGCCACCCCCGTCACGATGCCTCGCACGGCCAAGGCCCAGGTGAGCCGCTCAACGGCCTCCGGCTCTGCCCTCCCCACCCCGGGAGACCATTTCTCGATGCCGTGACCGGCGGCAGCCAGCAACTCGGTTGTGGCCGGATGGAAAGTTGTGTCCACGCCGAGCAGCGAGGCCAGCCGCCAGTCCGCCGGAGCGGTGAACATAGAGATCAATTCGCCGTAACCGGCCCGGTTCATCTCCGGAGGCGCACCGCTGATGGTCTCGGTATCGGAGACTACAGCCGTAGGCCAGCGAGACGGGACGGTCCGCTTCACGCCGTCGCGCAGGATCACCGAGACGTTGTCCGTGAACCCGTCGACTGAGGCGGCCGTCTGCACCGCCACGTGAGGGATATCGCCAGCGCTGTGCGTGGCCACCTTGCCGATGTCGGTCATCGTGCCGCCTCCGATGGTGACGACCACGTCCGCGCCGACAACCAGACCAGTCGCCTCCTCTAGGACTGTCTCGCTCGCATGGAGAACCGGGTGCCCATCGCTGAGCACGCACTTATGAAAGTCGAAATCGGCTTGCAATTGCGCCTCAACCAGCGACTTCAGATCCTCGCCGGTCCGCAAAATGGGCGTTTCGTCGACCAACAGAACCACCTTGGGCCTCCGGCCAGACCCATTAGCTCCGACGACGCCCCGCACGACCGAACTCAGCCCTCTGACGCAGTCTCGGCCCAGGATGACACGGTCGATCCCGCAGGGGGCCAGCAGACCTTGGGGATCAGCAACCTGTAGATGCCGGCGGACGGCTCCAACGTCTCCGGGCTCGAATTCGAGAGTCATTTTGCTCCATTCATCTCTTTTGCACGGAATCAAGCGCCACCGACCGGGGATACTGCCCCTCTAGCGCCTTGCAAGGATCGGGGTGGTCCGCCGTCCAAGCACGCGCCAGACCCAAGAGGTCCAGGCGCTCCGACCGTCTGGTGTCGCCACACCTGGAGGTGAAGCGACGCTCGAGATGAGAGATCATCTCATCGGTATTGACCAGCGGCGCCATGTCTTCGATTGCGCCGACCGACGCTGGCTCGAACTCGAGTCCGAGCCAGCCGTAAACGTCGGCGGTGATGGATCTGATCGGAGCCGCACGTCGTACCACGAGCACTGCGGACGTGATTGAGCCGTGGCGCGTCACCCGCTGCGCCGTGCCGACCAGCTTGACCCGCCCGGCCGCGTTTACACTGTGGCTGCCCGGGCAGTACTCACCGGGGACCGGCCCGATGCCGGCGGGGATGCCGATGTCGCGCAGGGCTTCCACAAAAAGTTCACCGACCTGCTCGAAGCGAGCACGCACCCCGGACCTGGCGTCTGTGGACGGCGCGATAAGGTCCACGCAGATACAGTCATCGTGGTAGGCCACCGCACGACCTCCCGGCGCGCGCACGACCGGGGTGAAGCCAGCGGAA
>JAJZLQ010000114.1 GCA_021850605.1 Actinomycetes bacterium | reverse complement strand
GATCACGTCCGGCCGGGCTGCAACTCCGCTCGAAAGCGACGCTCTCCCTCCGATCACGTCCGGCCGGGCTGCAACTCCGCTCGAAAGCGACGCTCTCCCTCCGATCACGTCCGGCCGGGGCGGTAATACCTCCGTGCGTGGAAGGGCGCCTTTCGCCAAAACCGCCGAGACTAGTCAAGATCGAACGAACGAAATGAGTGCAGCACCGCGCTCACCGCAGCGATCGACCTCGCGTGTTCCTTCCCGCGCGCCAATGCTTGCTGGGAGCAACAGCGGCGTTCTCCGGCGTACCAGCCGCGAGACGGTGGCCATGGTCATCAGTGTCTGCCTCATCTTGGCCATTGTGTTAGGCATCGGCAATCTCCGCAGCTCGAACGGGATTGTCGCGGGCAAGTCTTCCTCTGCAGATTTGGCTCCGTCAACCACGGTTGTGACAAAGGCGCCGACTACAACGGTCGCGAGTATCCCGGTCACCACTGCTCCGTCGACGACCGTCGTGGTGACTACCACGACCACCACTACCCAGCCGAAGCTGGCGGCGGGTGCCAACCCTGCGAACGCGCAGGTGACGGTCAGAGTCGCCAACGGCACCGGCGTTGCAGGCGCTGCCGGCCGCATAACTCAGAAGCTTCAGAGTCTGGACTTCAATGTGGTCGTGCCTATCAATGCCACGGTTTCTAACTTGACCAAGACGACCGTCTACTACTACGCGGGCTTCCAGGTCGCTGGCCAGGCGATCGCGGAGATCCTCGGGCTTCCTGCATCGGCGGCCAAGCCACTGACCAGCACGGCACCATTGCCGAACATCTACCCGTCCGACGTCAATGTGGTGCTCGGGGCTGACATTGCCGGCTAACGTTTTCGCCGAGCTTGCTGCGGCGAGTGCCGACCTCACAGGAGCGCCGGGTCCTTTTTCCTTCCTGCTCGACTTCGACGGCACGATTGCGCCGATCGTGGCCGTGCCGTCCCGGGCCCGCACACATCCCTCCATGGCCGTCGTGCTTGAAAGAATCGCGTCGCGAGCACGTCTCTCGATCATCTCGGGACGGCCAGTTGGCTTCCTCTCAGAGCAATTGGCCTTCCTGAGGGAGACGAATGGTGCCGAGAACGTCGAGCTTTTCGGGCAGTACGGGCTGGTTCGCGCCGATCTTACAGGCCGAGTCATCGCAATGGCGAACCTCGACGCAGGCCAGCTCGCGATACTGGAGGAGATTCGCCACCGGTGGCTTGATGCACCGGTGGACGGGATCCTCTTCGAAGACAAGGGGTCGTCGTTGGCCTTTCATTACCGCAATGCCCCGGCAATGAAGGAGATTCTCCTGGACTGGATCGACAGTGTGCTCCCTAATCACGGACTGAGCGCCATGGCCGGCAAGATGGTCTACGAGATTGCTCCGGAGTCGGCGCCCAGCAAGCGGACGGCCGCCTTGAGCATTCTCCAGCACGGTGTGCCATGTGTTTTCGCGGGTGACGATTACGGGGATCTGGAGGTCTTCCAGATCATGCATGAACAGCGCTTGTCGGGCGAGCCGCGAGTCGCGATACTGGTGCAGGGTGGCGCCGAGACGCCCCCCGAGTTGCTCGGGCTCAGCGATGTGCACGCACGGGACCAGGACGAGCTTGCCTTCGTCTTGGATCAGCTGCTGCGGGTGGGTTCACCCCTCTAGCCAGGAGGTCTGCGCTTCCATCCAAAGTGCCGGGCTATGCGATGAGAGAGTTGCACGGAGGCGCACGGCCCTCGAGGCGCGCTCGGACTCTTCCAACTGAAGTGCCGAAAAGAGTGCCAGGGCCGTCTCGCGGACGTCGAAGGGATTGATGAGCGTTGCTGCGTCACCCACCACCTCGGCGATGCCGGCATTCCGCGAGAGAATCAGGGGGCAGTCCTTTTGGTTTACGAGCGGCCCCTCGCTCGCGACGAGATTCAAGCCGTCTCGGATCGGGTTGACCAGTAGCACGTCGCATTGGCGCAGTAGTGCCAACGAGAGCGGATAGTCGTCGGAGTTCATAATCTCTATCGGATCTCCCGGTGGCTCGAATCCCAGGATTTTGGCCATCGAACGGAGATAGGCGTTGGCCTCCCCGGCAGCTGCGGACACCTCGGCGGCGTAGGAGGCGTAGTCGTTCAGGGCCTCTCGGCTCGGGTAGCAGTTGGCGAGGTGTACCACGTCACGCATCATCCAGGGGTAGAACTTGAATAGTTCCACTACCGCCTCTATCCCTCGCAGGATATTCTTGGACGGCTCCATCCGGTCGACCCGGCCGATTATCCGGCGGCCCCTTGCCAGCTGCGCCAGCTCTGCGGCACGGTCCGCCACTGCGGGCTCCGCAGAGGATCCCTCCAACTCCGGGAGGTCCGACCCCAGCGGCGCGACCCAGGTCGCTCCCGCGGTCGCGGCACCGTTGGCTTGGCAGGCCGAGATGTAGTTGTCCCTCCACCTGCTGCTATGGAATCCCATGCGGTCCAGCGCACCCAAGGAGGAGAGTATTTCGGCCGCGACCGAAGGGGGGAGAATGGAGACCTCGCCGGGGTTCGCAAACGGCGTGTGCAGGAAGAGCGAAAGGCGCAAGTCGGGCCGAAGCTTCCTCAGGAATCGTGGGACCAGGAAGAGGTGGTAATCCTGGAGCAGGACGGCCGCTCCCGTGGGCAGCCTCCGCGCCAGGTGCTCGGCGATGCTTTCATTGAAGGCGCTGTAGTTCTTCCAGTGCGTGTAGAAGCGCGAGTCGAAGGACGGCGTGCGGCTCAGTGAGAACATCCCGTGGTTCAGGTACCAGAGGATCTCGTTGGAGATCCGGTTGTAGGCGCCGTCGTAGTCATCGGGATCGACAGGAACGGGGTCGAGGTTCGAAAGCTCCTTGCCATACAGGCCGGCGGATAGCGCTTGCATCTCGGCCTCTGTCGAGATGGGGAAGGTCCAGCCCATGGTACCCCGGCGCACCAAAGGCAGCATTGCCGTCACCAGGCCGCCCGCACCTCGCTTCAGCACCGGCTGGCCGTTGCGAAGATGTGCGCTGTAAGGTCCTCGATTCGAAACGACGTAGTAATCAGCCATCGACTAAAAACTAGCCCAGCGGGCGACACCACCTCGGCCCGGACCCCCGTGGGGGATACGGGCTAGAGTGCAGTGAGTGCGAGTCCTGGTCCTCCCCGACAAGTTTCGCGGGACGCTTGCTTCGAGTGAGTTCATCGCGGCCGCGCGCTCGGCGCTTTCATCGATTGCCGACGTCGATGGGCGGGTCGTGTCGGACGGAGGGGAAGGTCTGATCGAGGCACTGGACGGGCGGCCGGTCGAGACAGGGACCGTCGACGCCTTGATGCGGCCGATTACGGCCTCGTACTCAGTTCTTCCGGGCGGCGATGCGGTGGTGGAGATGTCACGCGCGTCCGGCCTCGCGCTAATTGGCGGACCGGAGCAGAATGACCCAGTAGCGGCGAGCACCTACGGCACGGGGGTTCTCATCAGGGAGGCCCTTGAGCGCGGCGCGCGGCGTGTAGTGGTGGGCTGTGGCGGTTCGGCCACCACGGACGGAGGAATGGGCGCTCTCGAGGCTCTTGGGCCCCGTGGGATACCGTCAGGTGTCTCAGTCGTCGCTGCTGTCGACGTTCGCACAACCTACCTGGACGCTGCAGAGGAGTTCGCGCCTCAGAAAGGCGCCACCCCGGCTCAGGTTGCATTCTTGAAGAGGCGACTCGCGGGTTCCGCGGAGCTGCTGTTGGGCCGCTACGGCCGCGATCCGCGAGGCGTTCCAGGATCGGGTGCCGCGGGTGGGCTCTCGGGGATGCTGTGGGCTGCGGGCGCTGAGCTTGCGGAAGGCTTCACCGTCGTCTCTGGCTACCTCGGGTTGGAAGAGCTCGTGGCGGCGGCCGACCTGGTTGTGACCGGGGAGGGCATGGTCGATGAGGAGTCTTTCAACGGCAAGGTGGTTGGAGAGGTTCTTGCCTTGGCCGCCGGGTATGCCAAGCGGTGCCTGGTTGTCGCAGGCACGGTGACGCAGGACGCAAGGGAGCGCCTGGAAGAGGCGGGTGCGGAGGTTCTGGACCTTTCGGCGGACTTCGGGATGGAGCGGTCTATCGCCCACACCCAGGAGTGCGTCAGCCTGGGACTATCAAGGGTTTCGCGCAGCTGGGCTCGGCCGTCGTGATATGTGCGGGTGTCTAGAATCCAGAACCCGATCGAACTTTCACAATCGAGATCATCTAGAGCGGTGTAGGGACGGGCCCGACGAAGCCGCGGCAACCAGTTGAACGACCAGGTGCCAATGCCCGATCGATGAGGAGGTGTGACACAAAGTGTCGTACGTGGAATGCCTGGTGTGCAAGGAATGCGGCCAGACCTACGAAGCCAAGGCGCTGCACGTCTGCGAGTTTTGCTTCGGCCCGCTCGAGGTCCGGTACGACTATGACGCCATAGCCGCGAACATAAGCCGCGAGTCGATTGCACGCGGCCCGCTCTCGATCTGGAGATACCGCGACCTGCTGCCAGTCGAGGGTGACCAGTATGTTTCCCTCGGTGCAGGCTTTACGCCCCTGGTGCGTGCCGAACGGCTCGGTAATGCGCTTGGCCTCTCTGACCTATGGATCAAGAACGACACCTTGAACCCCACGGGCTCGTTCAAGGATCGGGTGGTCTCCGTCGCCCTGTCGCGTGCTCGCGAGCTGGGCCTGAAGGTCGCCGCCTGCGCTTCGACCGGCAACCTGGCCAACTCTGTTGCCGCGCATGCCGCCTGGGCAAACATGGAGTCCTACGTCTTCATCCCGGCCAATCTTGAGCGGGCAAAGATAACCACCACTGCCGTCTACGGCGGGAAGCTGGTGGCGATAGACGGCAACTACGACGATGTCAACCGACTCTGCGCTGAGATTGCCTCTGAAGAGCCGGACTGGGCTTTTGTGAACGTAAACGTTCGCACCTACTACGGAGAGGGATCCAAGACGCTCGCCTTTGAGGTGGCCGAGCAGCTCGGCTGGCAGGCTCCCGACCACGTGGTGGTTCCGGTGGCCTCGGGCAGCCAGCTGACCAAGATTTACAAGGGGTTCGGCGAGCTCTATCGTGTCGGCCTGCTGGATAAGGAACCCAAGGTGCGGATCTCCGGGGCCCAGGCAGCCGGTTGTTCCCCGGTGGCCACGGCCTTCGCCGCCGGCGTTGACGTCATCCGGCCCGTCAAGCCGGACACCATCGCCAAGTCCCTCGCCATCGGTAATCCCGCCGATGGGTACTATGCCCTCGACATCGTGCGGCGTACCGGTGGCTCTTTCGGCTCGGTCACCGACGAAGAGATACTGGACGGGATCCGCCTGCTGGCCCAGACCGAGGGGATCTTCGCGGAGACGGCTGGCGGCGTTACCATCGCGACTCTGGCCAAGCTCGCCCGTGAAGGGGTGATAGGAAAGGACGAGAAGACGGTCGCCTATGTGACCGGTAACGGGCTCAAGACGGTAGAGGCAATGAGAGGCGCCGGCCCGACCATAACGATCGACCCCTCTCTGGACTCCTTCTTCCAATTTCTGAATAGTCAAAGGAGCGCAAAATAGTGTCAGTCACCGTGAGGGTACCCACCCAACTACGAAGCCTTACCGACGGAGTCGCCGAGGTCCCCGTCGACGGGTCGACGGTAGGCGAGGTCCTGGCCGCGCTCGGAAAGAGCTATCCCGGCTTCGCGGAGCGCCTGTTTGACGACGACGGCAACCTGCGGCGCTTTGTGAACGTCTTCCTGGCTGATGAGGACGTGCGCTTCCTCGATGGGGTCGACACTCCGGTCACCGCCGGCCAGGTGGTCTCTATCGTTCCCGCCGTCGCAGGTGGCGCCTCCTAGCGATTTTTTGGGGGGAGACTCCGCACGAACCGGAAGTTAGCACTCTAGTATTGAGAGTGCTAAACGGTAACCCAATGGAGGGATCCCTAAATGCCAAAACTGATTGCCTTTGACGAGCAGGCGCGTCGCGCCCTTGAAGCAGGCATGAACCAGCTTGCCGATGCAGTCAGGGTGACGCTCGGCCCCAAGGGCCGTAACGTCGTCCTCGAGAAGAAGTGGGGCGCCCCCACCATTACCAACGACGGCGTCTCCATCGCCAAGGAGATCGAGCTCGAGGACCCCTACGAGCGCATCGGTGCCGAACTGGTGAAGGAAGTCGCCAAGAAGACTGACGACGTCGCCGGTGACGGAACCACGACGGCTACGGTTCTTGCCTGGTCGATGGTGCGCGAGGGTCTGCGCAACGTGGCTGCCGGCGCCAACCCAATGAGCCTGAAGCGGGGCATCGAGGAGGCCGTCGAGGCCGCAGTCGCCTCACTGAAGGCCTTCGCCCGTGAGACCGACTCCAAGGATCAGATCGCGCAGGTCGCTTCGATATCCGCGGCCGACACCGAGATCGGTGGCCTCATCTCCGACGCCATCGACCGAGTTGGCAAGGACGGCGTGATTACCGTAGAGGAGTCCCAGACCTTCGGAATGGAAATGGATCTGGTCGAGGGCATGCGCTTCGACAAGGGCTACATCTCGCCCTACTTCGTGACCGACCCCGAGTCGATGGTCGCCTCGCTGGACGATCCCTACATCCTTCTCGTCTCGTCCAAGATCTCCACCGTACGCGACATGCTGCCGGTGCTCGAGAAGGTCATGCAGACCGGTAAGCCGCTGGTGCTGATCGCCGAGGACGTCGAGGGTGAGGCCCTGGCGACCCTTGTGGTCAACAAGATCCGTGGAACCTTCAAGTCCGTGGCCGTCAAGGCACCCGGTTTTGGTGAGCGGCGCAAGGCCATGCTCCAGGACATCGCCATCCTCACCGGCGGTCAGGTCATCTCCGAGGAGGTTGGCCTCAAGCTCGAGAACACCACCCTCGACCTGCTGGGTCGGGCTCGCCGCGTCGAGATCACCAAGGATGAGACCACCGTCATCGAGGGCGCGGGCAGCGACGACGACATCCGTGGCCGGGTGAACCAGATCAAGACCGAGATCGAGAACACCGACTCGGACTACGACCGCGAGAAGCTGCAGGAGCGCCTTGCGAAGCTCTCCGGCGGTGTGGCGATCATCAAGGTCGGTGCTGCTACCGAGGTCGAGCTGAAGGAGAAGAAGCATCGCATCGAGGATGCCGTCTCCACCACCAAGGCTGCCATCGAGGAGGGCGTGGTTCCCGGTGGCGGAGTTGCACTGCTCCGCAGCCAGGCTGCGATCCTGGATCGGGCCGAGAAGCTCGAGGGCGACGAGGCGACCGGCGCGCGTATCGTGGCCAAGGCCGTCGAGGAGCCGCTCAAGCAGATAGCCGTAAACGCGGGCCTCGAAGGCGGTGTCGTCGTGGAGAAGGTGAAGAGCCTCTCGAATCCTGCAGAGGGTTTGAACGCCGCGACCGGTGAGTATCAGGACCTCTTCGCCAGTGGTGTCATCGACGCCGTGAAGGTGACGCGTTCCGCGCTGCAGAACGCCGCCTCCATCGCGGCACTCTTCCTCACCACCGAGGCCGTGGTGGTCGACAAGCCGGAGGAGCACGCTCCTGCCGCTCCGAACCCGGGCATGGAGGACTTCTAAGGATTCCTCGGCCTCGCCGAGAATCAACTTGAAAGGGTGGGCGCGGGAATCTGCGCCCACCCTTTGTTTTGCCTGCGCATCGCTGCTCTCAGGAGATTCGAAGCTAGCGGGGCCGCCCAATTTCTCCATGGACGCATAATCTGTTGAGATAGTGGTTTTCGGCCCCGGAATCCCAGAGGTGCAGGATTGCGCGAGGAGTTCACTCGCATCAGCAGGTGGATTCCCACCTTCGGCAAACTCCACCCCTCTTCACGGAGGGCAATGCCAGGCCTCCTCGGGTTGCTTGGCGTGCTTCTTTCCGGCTGCCTGACAAACCAGTACGATTTCCTCAATTACGTGAATTCCTCGGGTGCGGACATGTATTTCAAGGTGCCCGCCAATTGGAGCGACTTCGGCCCTAGCACAGTCTTCTCGAGTGGAAACCAGAAAATCTCTCCCAGCCAGCTGGCTCAGCTGGAGTCGGGTGAATGGGCCAACATCTTCTACGGCCAGCACAATGCATCGCTCCGCGCGGTGACCGGCATCTTCTCCAACCACCCTTTTGGCATCGTACAGGCGACTAAATTGAACTCAGCGCAGCACACCACCTTCTCACTCTCCACGCTGCGTACCCTGTTGCTTCCGGTCGATCCGCTGGCTAAGACCAGCTCGGCAGGTGGGGCAAGCTATTCGGCGAGCAGCTACAGCCAGTTCGTCACCAAGTCCGGAATGCGTGGCTCCAAGATGGTGGTTCGGGTCAAGGAGGGCACTGGCGCCACGTCGGTGCTCGATCAGGTTGCCGAGGTGGACTCCTCCACCAGCTGGGTGTATTTGATCGGCGTTGGATGTTCCGCGAAGTGCTATGGGCAGAACCGCGCCGTGATAAACGAGATTGTCAACTCTTGGAGTGTTAGGAGCAGATGATGGACGAACCAACCAAGGTTGGCGGGCCCGAAGACCGCCCCGACTTTATGCCCCAAGAGGTCATCGAGATGAAGACCCGGCCAAAGATGGCTGCTTGGGATCGGATGAAGATTCTCCTTGTGCTGCTGCTTGTCTTCACCTTCATGACGGCCGGCGCGATGGGCCAGAATCCCCTGATGTCCGTCGGAGACGGGATCCGCCAAGAGACGTCGAGCGCATGGTGGCTGGTCCTTTTAATTGCCATCGAACTAATACGCCAGCTCCACTACCTGATCTCCGAACACTCTCCGGAGTGGAACACCTTCTTCAGCGAGGTGATCTTCAAGAGCTTCAACGCTTCGTCGGAGAAGATGGACGACTGGACCAAATACCGCGTCTCGCGGGCACTAAAGATCATCGCAGTGTTGCTGGTCATCGATCTGGTGCTGGCCGCGCACTACCATCTCTCCGTCTTCACGGCTCTCTTCCAGGCGCCCGCCGCGTTCTTCTCGGCACTTCCGTTGCTGGCGCAGCTCGCATTTGCCTTCGTCTTCATCCTGCTGCAGTTCGTTGGCCTGTTCTGGTTCCTGTCCAAGGGCGGTGTGGACGTCTACTTTCCCGGTGACGTGAAGACGCGCTTCGCCGACGTCTGGGGCCAGGATGCGGTATTGGAGCGAATCAGGGAGAACATCATCTTCCTTACCGACCCCGAAACCATAGAGGCGCACGGAGGCTACGTTCCAGGCGGTGTCCTGCTTTGGGGCCCGCCGGGAACCGGCAAGACGCTGATGGCGGAGGCCGTAGCCGGCGAGACCGAGACGCCTTTCGTCTTCGTCGACCCCGGAGCATTCATCAACATGTTCATGGGCATCGGAGTGCTCAAGGTAAAGGGGCTCTTCCGCAAGCTGCGCAAGCTGGCCGTGCGCTACGGCGCGGTGGTGGTCTTCTTCGACGAGGCCGATTCGCTCGGAAGCCGGTCCATTCCGGTCCAGGCCGGGCCGCAGGTTGCCGGGGCGAGCCGGTTCTTCGGGCACGCTATGACCTGCAACGGGCTTAGCTATATCGATCCCAGCACCGCCTCTCAGTTGCTCAGGGCGGGAGCGGGCGACGAGGTGGAGGATCCGGGGTCCGGCCCGCGGCGGGGGATTCTCAACCGCGTGGTGGGCGGTTTCGGAGGCATGGGTGGCATGGGCGGAGACACCGGCACCCTGCAGGCCCTTCTCACCGAACTTTCGGGCCTGAAGAAGCCGCGCGGCTTTTTCAACCGCACCATCCGCCGTTCCCTGGGCCTGAAGCCCAAGGATCCGCCCAAATATCGCATCCTGGTAATCATGGCCACCAACATGCCCGATTCGCTGGATCCGGCGCTGCTGCGCCCCGGGCGCATCGACCGCATCTACCGGGTTGGCTATCCGTCCAAGGCAGGGCGCATCCGAACCTATAGGGGATACCTGGATAAGGTCTCGCACTCCCTCACCGAGGACCAAATCGACCGGCTCGCCACCATAACTCCCTATGCCACCGGCGCCACGATCAAGGACCTGGTGAACGAATCCCTTATCATCGCCATCCGCGACGGGCGTGACGCCGTCACCTGGCGTGACGTGATTCGTGCCAAGCAGCTGAAGGCGTTCGGCCCCCCTGACGACGTCGAGTACATCGAGCGAGAGCGTCACGCGGTGGCGGTGCACGAGGCCTGTCACGCGGTGGCTTCCGCCAAGGTCCGCAATCGCATGGCCATCGACATAGCCACGATCGAGAAGGCGTCCAACTTCCTTGGCGTCGTGGCGTCCATCCCCACCGAGGACCTGTTCACCAAATGGCGATCGGAGTACGAGGTGGACATAATGTCCGCTCTCGCCTCCTTGGCGGGTGAGCGGCTCTTCTTCGAGGGTGACAACTCCTCCGGGGTCTCGGGAGACCTGGAGGCGGCCACCGCGGTCGCCACCATGATGGAAGGTTACTGGGGTATGGGCTCCACGATCTCCTCTCATGCGGTGACACAAAGGACGGGCACCGGCCCTTCGCGTCCGACAGGCCGTGGCCCAGGTGGCCGTCACGAAGACAAACCCGTGCAGCAGGTGCTCTCGGACCGCATCGAGGCGAAGCTGGACGAACTGTACCGCAGGGTTCGGGATCTTCTCGAGGACAACAGGTCAAGCGTCCTGGCTGTGGCGCACGCCCTCGAGAGCTACAAAACCATTACCGGCGAGGATATCGCAGCGATTATCGACGGACATCGCGGTCCCATCGTCGATGGCCGGGCGTACTCCGACCCGGAGTTCATGGCCGAGATCGAGCGCTACCACGACTCAGTCGTGGATTCGCACCGCCAGCATCGCCCGGTCGCGACGCCGCTTCCCGAGCCTCCGGCCGCATTCCAGGCGGGCGCGGTGGCCGCCCAAGCGGAGTTGAGCACCAGCGAGTTGGCGCTTGGCTCCGGACTCCCGATGTCGGCACCTGAGGACGAATGAAAGCCGGCGCTAACCATGCGGCGGCAATAACAAGGAGTAGTTGATTGGCTGACATTTTCTTCCCCAAACTCTCGGCGACCGACGTCAACCACAAGCCCACCTCGGGCTGGTCGGTGCTGCACCTCTTCTGCAACGCGGGTGCGTCGCTCGACCCGGCAGCGGTCGTCGCGGCATGCAAGGCGGCAACCGAGGATGGATACCAGGTGGTCCCCTTTACGGTTCTCGGACACAAGGCCCGTGTCGGCTTCCTTGGTCTGGGTGAGAGCTTCGTCCGGCTGCGGGAGTGGCAGCGGGATCTCGAGCGCGCCGGGCTGGTCGTGGTCGACTCGTACGTTTCCATCACCGAGGTATCCGAGTACGCGGCGGGCATGCCCGCAGAGAGGAAGGAGCCGCGCCTGCACCCGGTGCTGCCGCCGGTGGGCATGTACAACATCTGCTTTTACGGAATGTCCAAGCGTCGCGAGGTGGGGGCGAATTGGTATCGCCTTCCCTACGAGGAGCGCGAGCAGCTGATGTATGGGCATGGCAAGTCCGGCCGGGCTTTCGCGGGCAGGGTCATCCAGCTTGTAACAGGATCAACTGGGGTCGACGACTACGAATGGGGAGTGACCCTATTTGCGGCTCACCCGGATGATCTTAAGTCGGTGGTTTATACGATGCGCTTCGACGAAGCCTCCGCTATCTACGGTGACTTCGGGCCCTTCTATACCGGCATGATCGGAGACGTGGAGTCCGTGCTCGAAGCCTCGTTCTGAGGCGTGCCGTGGCACGCGGGTAAGGTCTTATTGATGAATTTCGAGCTTGAGAATGCGGTCGGGCGGCTCGAGGAGTTGCTCGCCCAGTTCCCGGCGGCAGCCGTCGGCTTCTCCGGCGGCATCGATTCGACCTATTTGGCTGCCGTCGCCGCGCGTGTTTTGCCGGGCCAAACCATTGCGGTGACGGCCGACTCACCTTCGCTGCCGCGTGACGAGCTGGAGGCGTGCGAGAAGCTGGCAGCCGAGCTCGGGATCGAGCATTTCGTGGTAAACACGCGCGAGTTTTCCAATCCCGCGTACCTGAAGAACGATGGCCTGCGCTGCTTCTATTGCAAGAGCGAACTCATGGAGGCCCTTGCCCCCCTCGCCCAGGAGCGGAATGCGGTAGTGCTGCTCGGGGTCAACTCCTCCGACAAGGGCGACTACCGTCCCGGCCAAAGTGCCGCCAAGCATGCGGGTGCGCGCTTTCCCTTGCTCGAGGCGGGAATGACCAAAGAGATGATCCGTGAGCACGCGCGAACTCTGGGGCTGCCCAACTGGGACAAACCTCAAGCGGCGTGCCTTGCCTCCAGGATCCCTTACGGGACCCCCATTACGCTTCAGACACTTTCACGCGTGGAGCGGGCAGAACGTTACCTGCGCAGCTTGGGCTTCAGGGACATTCGGGTGCGCGATTACGGGCAGACGGCCAGGATCGAGGTAGGGCGTGAGGAGCTGCTCGCCTGCGCCGGGGCCGCAGCCGCTGTGGATGCCGAGCTCAAGCGGTTCGGATACGATTACGTCACTTTGGACCTGGCCGGGTTCTCCTCAGGAAACCTGAACCGCGATCTGGCCAAAGGCGGCCACGGGTAATCTGCGGAGGCCGGGAATTCCGGCGTAGGATTGGGGAATGGCACAGATGCGAGTCAAGCTGATCTATCCGCCCGGCCTGGTGACGAAGCCAATAATCGCGGTGCTTGCCAAGGATCACAATGTCTTGGCAAATATTCGTCGCGCGAGTGTGGACGAGGGGACCGGCTGGCTTGTGTGCGAGCTGGAGGGTGAGCCGGACGCACTCAAATCGGGCCTTAAGTGGCTGGAGGACTCAGGGGTTGAGGTCGAGTCGCTCGGGGACGTTGTCGAATCTTGAGACGCGCGGCGAGCTAAATGCGGTGCGCTCGCATACGGGTGCGGCTGAGGCGCTCCCAATGCATGCGGTAGCTGATACGCCGCCTGGACGGCTCGAAGAATATGCAGCCGCCTCCGCAGCGCTTTGTCTCCAAGCCGCAGCTTGTTCCGTTCCTGGCAAGATGCCGACACCGACCGTCGCCCATTTGCCAATGGTAGGCCTGCGCGAAAAGTTAAGGCGTAGGGTAATTAGTCCCGTCGAGGAAAGGTCACCGAGATGGAGATCCCAAGAAGCACCTTGTTGAGGTGGGCCGAGACGCTCGCCGGCTCGGCCATCACCGGAATGGGCTTCACCAAGAGCCTCTACGAGCGCGAGCGTTTTGATGAGATCATGCACGTGGCCGCGGAGATTCGCAGTGCTTCCTCCATTGCCGGCATCGGCTTCGAGGACGGCGCATCGGCGGATGAGATCGTCGACTTCTGGCGCTCGACCATCGGGGACGGGATACCTGGTTACGTGACTCCCAAGAGCACGGTGGCAGCGGTCGTGGGTAACGACGATGGCCAGATCCTGCTCGTCCAGCGTGCCGATTCGGGTATTTGGCTCTATCCGACGGGTTGGGCCGACGTCGGCTACTCGCCTGCGGAGGTCGCTGTCAAGGAAGTCCGCGAGGAGACCGGAATCGAGGTGGAGCCGGTGCGCCTATTAGGTGTCTTCGACGGCCTCCGCCGTGGGTTCACCGCGGTCCCGCTCTATTCGATGATGTTCTATTGCCGGGCAACAGGCGGCGCCTTGAAGGCGCACCCGCTCGAGTGTCGTGAGGTGGGCTGGTTCTCACGGGACAATCTGCCCGAGCCCATGATCAGGCCGGAGCGTTGGGCGCCCATGGCCTTTCGGGCAATCGACGGCTTCGACAGCCCGACTTACTTCGATCCGGTGCGCGAGCCCTTCTGGTTCCAGGAGGGCGCCTGAGCGATTAGTCGATGTCGCGGCGGATCTGGCGCAGGTAGTCCTCCGCCTCTTCCGCAAGATCGCTCGCTAGGCCCGTAGGGTCGGTGGAGACGTACTCCTCGAGCCCGAGTGCCTCGTCTTCCTCCTCCTCGCCTTCAAGGCGTGAGAGGTAGCTGAAGACCTCGTCGTCGGATTCCATGATCTTTGCGATCGCATCCTCGTACTCCGCAACGGCGGAATCGAACTCATGTGCGTCCAGATCCAGCTTGAAGAGCTCGGCAACTTTTGCCACCAGCGACTGTGCCGCCTTGGGTGACGGAGTCTGTGCCAGATAGTGAGGGACGCTGGACCAGGCAACGGCGAGCGGAATGCCGAGATTCTCCACCTCCACCTGCA
The DNA here is from genome assembly GCA_021850605.1 of Actinomycetes bacterium. Classification (GTDB taxonomy): domain Bacteria; phylum Actinomycetota; class Acidimicrobiia; order Acidimicrobiales; family Acidimicrobiaceae; genus Acidithrix. The sequence goes on along the minus strand of JAJZLQ010000114.1, from coordinate 31,482 downwards.
CGCTCCCCATGATGGTCGTGGGACCCGTGTAGTGGTCCGGCATTAGGCCCAAAGAACGCATCAGTCTGGGAGCGTTGGATCGGACGGTTGTCTCGGCGGCAACGTTGTGCGGGGCGTGGACTATCTGCCCACCAAGGAAGACGACCTCTTCGGGGTTGAGGCTACGAATCGCCTCGACCGCCAGCGCGGCGTAGCTACGCCATCCCACGCGGGGCTCGAGAAAACTAAGCAGCACGATCTCCCGCGCGCTCGTCTTGTCACGTCCCAGGAAAATGTCGATGGTCGGCCAATCCACCATACGCTGGGTGCCTGTCTGGGAGACGAAGGGACGGGCGTCGTCATAGCTGACGTAGTTGTCCACATCGATCTCGGCGACTTTCTCCGCGTCGAAGGCATCCCGCATAAAGCTGAGGGCCAGGAATCCGGAGCGCGCCGGATCATCCTCACCGTCGAAAACTGCGATGAGCAGGGGCCGGACCGGCTTTGGAGGGCGACGTGCGAACCAGCGGATCTCAGCCATACATACCAACATAGCGCGGCTCGCCGGAGCGTCCTGAGAATCGTCGGCCATTCGCTTGGGCCCTTGGCCGACCGGCTTGTTCGTCAGGCGTCGTGCTGCAGACCGAGACCGAGTGAGGTCACCCGGTCCTGCCGATATCCGAGTGAGGCGTAGAAGGCAAGAGCCGAATCGTTTCCCTCCCTAACCTGGAGGTTGATCTTGGGACATCCTCTGAGGCGGAGCAGTTCGGCAGCATGCGACATCAGCGCGGACCCGACTCCTCGTCGTTGCCGGCTTGGCAGACATGCGAGGTAGTTGATCCAGCCACGGTGCCCGTCGTAGCCGGCCATCACCGTGCCGATCACGGCCGACGAGTCTTCGGCCACGAGGAATCCCCAAGCGGAGTCCTCTGTTTTGCGCCGGATGTCGCGCCAGGGATCGTTTTGGGGCTTGACCAGTCCGCAAGAGGTCCACAGCTCCACCACGGTTTCGCCATCGGCGGGCTTGAAGGTTCGGATTCGCATCGGGAAAGGGTAGCGGTGGACCACGGTCGGTGTCAACGACGTAGCGGAGGACCCTACGGGAGCCTTCGTTTTGGTAGGGTAGCCGGTCGGCGGGTGCTTAGATGAACTCCATGCAAGACGAGATTGTCATCGAAGAGTTGCTCGAGACCGGCGAAGAGGAGCTGGCGCAGCTGAACGAGCTCCTTCCCCAGCTCTCGCGTTCGGCCCCTCCGCTGACCGAGGTGGCACTGGGCCGAATCGTCGCCGACCCGGACGTTCATCTCCTTGTGGCCAGGCTCGCAGGCCGCACGGTGGGGTCGCTGACTCTGGTCATCTTTCCCATTCCGACCGGCAGCCGGGCGATCATCGAGGACGTCGTGGTGGACGGAGCTGCCCGGGGTGCCGGCATCGGAGAGAAGCTGGTGTCCCATGCACTGGCTGTCGCGGCGAATGCGGGTTCGAGAACCGTTGACCTGACTTCACGTCCCGACCGGGAGGCGGCGAATCGGCTCTACCAAAGAATCGGATTCGAGCTGAGGAAGACGAACGTCTATCGGTATCAGCATTGATCGGTCCGGCCACCACTGAACCACTTCCACGATGTCTGGAGGCGGTGGTGGGCAAAAGGCAGGTCAGGCTGGCTTGGCGAAACGAGGCAGGTGGACTGACCTTTGAAGTCGGCAACCGGCCCCGGTCACTGTTTATCAAGTGGGCGCCCTGTTCAAGCGGAATCGATCTCCGTGCCGAGCTTGTGCGGCTGGAATGGGCGTCCGGCTTCGCTGCCCTGCCCAAGGTCGCCGGATATGGAGAGGATGCTGATGGAGCCTGGTTGGCGACTGAGGCCATTCCCGGCGAGAGCGCGGTGTCACGCGCCAATTTGGAGCGGCCCGAGATGGCGGTGCGCGCGATGGGCGAGGGACTGCGTCGGCTCCATGACGCGTTGCCGCTCGGCGGCTGCCCCTTCGATTGGTCGTTGGAGGGCCGTGTGCTCGAAGCTGAGAAGTTGCATGCCAGCGGCGCTCTCGATCTCTCCAAAGGGCATCCGGAGCACCGCGGGTTGGCCGCCCGGGATGTGATCGAACGCTTGAGGGATTCTCCCAAGGTGGACCGGCTGGTGGTTTGCCACGGAGACGCCTGTGCTCCCAACACTCTTCTGGACGCCAAGGGAAAGTTCCTCGCCCATGTTGACATGGGTTCGCTGGGTGTTGCGGATCGCTGGGCCGATCTGGCCGTGGCCACCTGGAGCACGAGCTGGAATTTTGGTGACGGATTCGAGAGCGCCCTGCTCGAGGCGTACGGAGTCGAAGCTAACCCGGAACGCTCAGCCTATTACCGGCTCTTGTGGGACTGTGGGGTTTGAAGGAAGGTACCGAAGCTGACCTGTCCCGCCCAGTTGCTGCCGCCCTTTGGACGGAGCGGGCGCAGTAGTCAGCTCTTGTCCTGGATCTCCCAGGCATGGTCGAGCACGTGCCAAGCGATGCGGCGCATCGCGTAACCGGGCGGCCACTTGGCCGTCTCGGCACGGTTTGCGAATGATTCCATGAGCGCAGAGCGCTGCTCGCCCCAGGTCCATGTGCGGGGCACCCGCAGTCCGAGCTTGCTCGCATAAGATCGCTCGGCTTCGCGCACATGGGCGATAACCCCGGCCGTGTCACGGCCACCGCCGCGTGGCCCTTTGCGCAGCTCGGCAGGCGCGGCGGCCGCCGTAGTGTCAAAGTAACTCCAGCAGGCCGCCACCACCAGAGCTTGGCGGCGTATCTCCCCTGGCTCGATCGGATCCTCATCCCAGGAGCCGATGGCGTCCGGTGCGCCGAAATCCGTGGTGGAGTTGCCGCGGACGCGTCCCACGATTTCGACCTCCCCGGGCAGGCCGGTACCGCCAACCACGGCCAGATAGCGTGGCCCGTAGGCCTCAAGTGACTCCAAGGCGGCTTCGGCTCCAACCCCCCTTCTGCACCAGCCCGGCCAGTCAAGCGCCACCGCAAAGGTGGTGCGGCTCCCCTCCTCGAAGTAAACGCGAAGCCTTTCCACTACGGGTGCCCCCCTTCGCGCCCGCGCTCCTTGCGCAGTGTCGCTCCGCCAGCATTTATCGACGAAGATGACTTTGTCAATGTGCCGCCGTGTGCCTATTGTGGGGTATTGCCCGCGCCGGAGACCGCAAGCAAGGTGCCACCGGCAAGGGCCTGCGGGCGGGAGTTTTGCCCGACGGACAGGTGCTAGGAACCGAAGGAACTTTTAGGAGGCGACCTTCATGCCCGACTCAATCACAATCACCGATAACCGCACGGGGCAGTCGCTAGAGATCCCGATCAGGAACGGCGGGGTATCATCGGCCGAGTGGCAGAAGATCCTGCCGGGAATCTGGTTTCACGATCCGGGCCTGACGACGACGGCCATGACCGAGAGCGCCATCTCCTACCTCGATGGCGACGCCGGGATACTGCGTTACCGGGGGTACCCAATCGAGCAGCTGGCCGAGGAGTCGACCTATCTCGAGGTCGCATATCTGCTGCTCAAGGGCGAGCTTCCCAACGAGGAGCAGTACAAGCAGTGGGTCTCGGACATTACCCACCACACATTCATCCACGAGAACGTTCGCAAGCGCTTCCTCGAAGGGTTCCACTACGACGCACATCCGATGGGGATGCTGGTCTCGGCCATCGCGGCGTTATCCACCTTCTACCTGGATGCTAAGGAGATCTACAATCCTGCGGCTCGCGAGAAGCAGATCGTGCGGCTGATCGCCAAGATGCCGACCCTTGCGGCTGCCGCGCACCGCTTCAGTGTCGGCATGCCTTTCGTCTATCCCGACAACGAACTCCCCTTCGCCGCCAACTTCCTGTCGATGATGTGGAAGGTCGCCGAGCCTCATTACAGCGCCAATCCAGCGTTGGTGAAGGCCATCGACGTCCTGTTCATCCTGCACGCCGACCACGAGCAGAACTGCTCCACGACGGCAATGCGCACCGCCGGATCCGCCCATGCCGACCCGTACTCCTCCGCGGCGGCCGCGGCTGCCTCCCTCTACGGGCCACGCCACGGCGGGGCCAACGAGGCCGTTGTGCGCATGCTCACCGAGATCGGCTCGATGGAGAACGTGGGCGACTACGTGAAGTCTGTAAAGGCAGGCCATGGCAGGCTGCAGGGCTTCGGTCACCGCGTCTACAAGAACTATGATCCGCGCGCCCGCATCATCAAGCGCGTTGCTTACGAGGTCTTTGAGGTGACCGGTAAGAACCCGCTGCTTGACATCGCTCTCAAGCTTGAGGAGGTGGCACTGAACGACGACTACTTCGTCTCTCGGCGCCTCTACCCGAATGTCGACTTCTACTCGGGAATCATCTATCAGGCAATGGGCTTCCCGGTGGACATGTTCCCGGTGCTCTTCGCGATCCCCCGCATGTCAGGCTGGCTGGCCCACTGGTCCGAGCTTCTTGACCAGGATTCGAAGATCGTGCGACCCCGGCAGGTGTACAGCGGTGCACCCGAGCGCAAGTACGTTCCCATCGACCAGCGCTGATCCATTCGGCTAATTGACTTCCTGGAAGGGCGCCGGGGAACCGGCGCCCTTCTCGGTTAACCCCCGGCTGTAGCCCATCTGCGGGTCGTTTGGCGGGGATTTTGTGCCGTTTTACCCTGGGCCCCTCTGTGCCAGGAACCTAGTTTCGGGTAAGAAGTTGCTGCCGCAACTTCCTTAGCCAAGGAGAAAGGCTCCCGAAATGGGGTTGCTCGTCCTTGCGGTTCCCCTGGCCGCTCTAGGCATGCCGACGGCAGTCGCCGTTAGAAGGCATGACGACCCTGTGGCAAGATCGATGGCATTGCGCCGTGTGGGTTTAGGGATTATCTGGGTCTTCGCGGCGATGGTAGGCGTATTCATGGCCGGCGAAGCCCTGGACAACCCGGGCGGCTGGGAGGCGGTCGGCATGATCGCCGGATGGTCGGTGCCTCTTGCGGTGGTTGCGTTCTTCGCATGGGTCCGGCCCCGTCTCGCCCTTCGCGTGTTCGGGACGGCGGCCGCCGTGCTGGTGGTTGCCAACGCGATGACGTTGGTGAGTGTGCACTCAGTACAGGTCCTGGAGCACACCAGCGATCCTGCACGCGACATCGCCGGAGTGATCTTCATGGCAGCACTGGGAGTGGCCGGCTACAAGGTTCCGGAATGGGCGTCACGCCTGGTCATGGTGACCTTCGTTCTCAACCTGTCGGTTTCGCTTTTTACCGCTTCTGCCGGCGGGGTGATCTCCTTGATCCTGATCAGCTCCCCGCCGCTGGCTTCCGCTGCCTACTACCTTGCTGCGGAGCGCGTCTTGATGCGCAATATGGACCAGGCCGAGACGACCAAGGTGTCCGTTGCCGCCTGAGGGCCTTACCGACTGACTCGGATCAGGCCCTCTTGGACCACCGAGACCACCAGCCTGCCGTCGTGGGAGTAGATCTGGCCTCGCGCCAGCCCGCGCGATCCCGAAGCAGTGGGGCTCTCCTGGTCGTACAGGAACCATTCGTCCGCCCGGAAGCTGCGGTGGAACCACATCGCGTGATCGAGGCTCGCACCCATGACGCCGGGCTGATCCCAAGAGATGTTGTGAGGCATCATCACCGAGTCCAGCAGCATCATGTCGGAGGCGTAGGCGATCACGCAGGCGTGCAGAAGGGGATCGTCCGGGAGGGTTCCATCGGCACGCAGCCAGACCTGTTGGTGAGGGGGCCGGGGGCCGGAGGTCCTGACCATGTTCGGCTCCCCGATGTAGCGCTGGTCCAGCGGCCGAGGGCGCGAGTACCACTCACCCATGCGCTTGGCGACGGGCGCGAAGAGCTCTTGGAAGGTGGGCAGAGTTTCGGGTTCTGGAACTTCGGGCATCTTGGTCTGGTGCTCGAGGCCCTCTTCGTGCTTGTGAAAAGAGGCGGAGAGGTTGAAGATCGCTTCGCCGCGCTGCAGGGCGACCACTCGCCGAGTGGTGAACGACTTGCCGTCGCGGATTCGATCGACGAGATAGATAATGGGGATCGAAGGGTCTCCAGGGCGAAGGAAGTATGCGTGAAGGGAGTGGACCTCGCCCAGATTCACGGTGCGGCCGGCGGCCACCAACGCCTGACCGGCCACCTGCCCGCCGAAGACCCGAATCCGGTGCTCCTCCGGCGAGTAGCCACGGAAAATGTTCTCTTCGATCTTCTCCAGGTCGAGGAGGTTGATGAGGTCTTCAAGCGGCGAAGCTGCGTGCATGTCAGGAAGCTTAAGCGGTGGTGAGCCACCTGGCGCGCGCTGGAGATATGGGCGCAGTGGCCCTGGAGCAATTAGACTTCCTCAGGTTGGCTGCGAGTCGGTCCGAGAGCTGATTCCGGTCGGCGCAACGAGGTAACGCATTGAACTTTGTCTCCTGGATATTCGAGAAGTATAGAAGCAGTGACAGCTTCGTAAAGGCGTTTCGCTACTCGGTGACCTCCGGGGTCTCCGTCATTGTGGCGCAGGTGGTCCTCTTCGTACTCTTCGGAGTTTCGCGCCGTTTCACTGCTGTCACCTCCAACATCATTGCCACCGCCGTCTCCGCAGTACCTGCCTATTACATGAATCGCGCATGGGCCTGGGGAAAGACCGGGAGGTCGCACTTTTGGAGGGAGATATTCCCATTCTGGGGCCTTGCCTTCCTCGGGCTGGGCATCTCCATCTATGCCGTCGCCGCCGCCGACACGTTCGCGCGGTCGCACGGCTACACCCATATGAGCACGGCTCTGCTGGTGAACGTGGCCTCCATTGCGGCCTTCGGGGTTCTATGGGTGGGGAAGTTCTTCATCTTCAACCGCTTCCTTTTCGCCACAACGGAGGCGTTGCCGGAGGCAGGATCGGACATTTCCGAGGCAGTTTGAACCCGAAGCCTTGGCCCAGGGGCATTAGCCGTCCGAGGCTTCGCGCGCGGGAATCCGTTGATGACCGGAACGCACCTAATCCGGGCCGGTGCGGGACCTGGCGGTCAGCTCGCCAACTCGGAGCTGAGGCGCTCCTCGATCACGGCGTCTATCCCCTCGAGCAGGCGCGCGGAGAGCGAACCGAGATACGACGCCACCGGACCTGTCACCTCAGCGGCGATTTGCTCGGCCTCGGCGGAAAATTCGCGGGCGACCGAGAGGCTCTTCTCGAGAGCTCCGGAAACTACGATCTCGCGGCGCGCAATGGCCAGTTCAGCGGGCGTGATGCCACGGAGGCGCCCTTGTCCCAGGATTGCCACCAACTGCCCCTGGCCGCCGGCCTGCTCGAGCGCATAGATGGCCGGAAGGGTGTACACCCCTTCGATCAGGTCCTGCGCCGGTGCCTTGCCAAGCATGTCACTCGTACCCACGATGTCCAGCACGTCGTCCCGGATCTGATAGACCATCCCGAACAGGTAGCCGATCCGCTCGAGCCGGGCAGCCGCGTCGCGGTCGATGCCGGCCGCCAGCGCTCCGATCTTTGCCGAGGTGGCCATGAGGGAGGCGGTCTTGCCTGCGATGGCGTCGAAGTATTGGTCGACGGTTCGCTCGGTCTTGAAAGTGGAGTTGACCTCGAGAATCTGACCCTCGCAGAGGCGTGCGAGAGTATCAGCCAGAAGCTCCGCGACGTCCTGCCCAAGCCGGGCGGCTATTCCCGCCGCCCGCGCCAGGAGAAAATCGCCGACCACGATGGCGACCAGGTTTCCCCATTTCGAATTGACGCTGGGAGCGCCTCGGCGGCTGGTCGCATCGTCCATGACGTCGTCATGGTAGAGCGAGGCCAAGTGCACCAGTTCGACGGCTACTCCGGCCAGCAGGACCGAATCGTCGATGTTTGCCCCTCCCGAAGCCGCACCGGCTATCGAGAGGGTCGGGCGAACCCGCTTGCCACCGGCACGTATCAGGTGGGTGGCGACATCGGAGAGCACAGGATCGGAGGTAGAGACCGACTCCGCGAGGAGGTGCTCCAGCCGCCCCATATGCTCTTGATAACCCTCGAGAGGGATGTCGGACAGCGCTTGCACCTCTCTCAGGCTAGGACAATCGGCCAGCGAAGTTGTAATGCAAGAAAAAAAAAGGCACAAGGACCTGCCCGGCGTAGCCGCGGAGCCCTTTCAGCCCCGCTGACCTGCACCGATGCATATTTCGAGACCAGTAGCGGGCAGCTTGCCGGGGGCGTGCAAGAGGCCGCCAAAGCAGTGTGGGGCTCTGTGAAATCCATCACTTCCCCTGGTGGCGGGAAAGAGGCGGAAAGAATTTGGCGATATGCGTGTTATACATGGGCAAAAGCTGATTGATCTGCACTGATCAACCGAGGAGAGATTTGGAAATTAGACTGATGAGTGTTCATGCAGCCCTGGCGCGGAGGCGGAATCATGTTTGAGCGATTCACGGATAGGGCGAGACGGGTTCTGGTTCTTGCGCAGGAAGAGGCTCGGCTACTCAATCACAACTTCATTGGGACGGAGCACATTCTTCTCGGGTTGATCCACGAGGGGGAGGGCGTCGCCGCCAAGGCCCTTGAGAGTCTTGGCATCTCGCTTGAGGCTGTGCGTGAGAAGGTGGAGGAGCTGATCGGCCCGGCCTCGGGCCCGTCCGCAGGCTCGCCCCCCTTCACGCCTCGGGCGAAGAAGGTTCTGGAGCTCTCGCTTCGCGAGGCGCTCCAGCTCGGCCACAACTATATCGGCACCGAGCACATGCTCCTTGGCCTGGTTCGCGAGGGTGACGGTGTTGCAGCCCAGGTTCTGACCTCCCTCGGAGCGGACCTCTCCAGGGTCCGTCAGCAGGTGATCCAGATTCTCTCCGGCTATCAGGGCCGTGAGACGGCAGGTGCGGGCGTAGGTCAGTCCTCCTCCCAGGAGCAGGCCTCCGGATCTCCCGTGCTGGACCAGTTTGGGCGCAACCTGACCCAGATGGCCCGTGACAAGGAGCTCGACCCGGTCGTGGGCCGGGACAAGGAGATCGAGAGGGTCATGCAGGTCCTCTCTAGACGTACCAAAAACAACCCGGTTCTTATCGGGGAGCCCGGTGTCGGCAAGACGGCGATCGTCGAGGGTCTGGCGCAGAAGATCGTCGCCAACGACGTCCCGGACACCTTACGCGGCAAGCAGCTCTACACCCTTGACCTCGGCTCGCTGGTGGCGGGAAGCCGTTACCGTGGTGACTTCGAGGAGAGGCTGAAGAAGGTCTTGAAGGAGATCAAGACCCGCAAGGACATCATCCTCTTCATCGACGAGCTCCATACCCTCGTGGGTGCCGGAGCCGCGGAGGGCGCCATCGACGCCGCCTCGATCCTGAAGCCGATGCTCGCCCGTGGAGAGCTCCAGACAATCGGTGCAACCACATTGGACGAGTACCGCAAGCATCTCGAGAAAGACTCCGCTCTTGAGCGGCGCTTCCAGCCGATCAAGGTTGGCGAGCCCGCCCTTGAGCACACCATCGAGATCCTCAAGGGGTTGCGTGACCGCTACGAGTCTCACCACAATGTGACCATCACCGATCAGGCGATCGTGGCCGCGGCCAATCTGGCCGACCGTTACATCGCCGACCGGTACCTCCCGGACAAGGCCATCGACCTTATCGATGAGGCCGGCAGCCGCCTACGTATCCGCCGCATGTCGATGCCGCCCGAGCTTCGCTCGCTCGAGGACGAGATCAGTCTCATCCGGCGCGAGAAGGAGGCTGCGGTCGAGCGACAGGCCTTCGATGAGGCCAAGAGGCTCGCCCAGAAGGAGAAGGAGCGTATCGAGGCCAAGACCACGCTCGAGTCGGAATGGAAGGCTTCAGGCCAGGACCTCTTCGACGTGGTGGATGAGGATGTGATCGCCGAGGTCCTTTCGAACTGGACGGGAATCCCGGTGTACAAGCTCACTGAGGAGGAGACGGCCAAGCTTCTGCGTATGGAGGAGGAGCTTCACAAGCGCGTCGTCGGCCAGGAGGAGGCCATCAAGGCACTCTCAAAGGCAATCAGGCGCACGCGAGCCGGGCTCAAGGATCCGCGCCGTCCCAGCGGCTCGTTCATCTTCCTCGGCCCGACCGGTGTGGGCAAGACCGAGCTGGCCAAGACGCTGGCCGAGTTTCTCTTCGGAGACCAGGACGCGCTTATCCAGCTGGACATGAGCGAGTACATGGAGAAGCACACCGTTTCACGGCTGGTGGGTTCGCCTCCCGGATACGTCGGCTACGACGAGGGTGGCCAGCTGACCGAGGCCGTGCGGCGCAAGCCGTTCTCCGTGGTCCTCTTCGACGAGGTGGAGAAAGCTCATCCGGACGTCTTCAACGCCCTGCTCCAGATTCTGGAGGACGGGCGCCTGACGGATGCCCAGGGTCGCTCGGTGGACTTCAAGAACACCGTGCTCATAATGACCTCGAACCTGGGTACCGGCGATCTTCGCAAGTCGACCGTCGGCTTCTCAAAGACGAGTGAGGCGGTCACCTACGAGATTATGAAGCGCAAGGTGAACGACGCTCTCAAGGCTCACTTCAAGCCGGAGTTCCTCAACCGCATCGATGATGTGATTGTCTTCCACGAACTCAGCAAGGAGGAGGTGACCGAAATCGTCGACCTGATGGTGATGCGTATTGCCAAGCAGCTGGAGTCGATGGGTATCGGTATCGTCCTCACGCAGGCTGCCAAGGAGCTGATTGCGGACAAGGGTTACGACCCCACCTTGGGTGCCCGGCCGCTGAGGCGCGCGCTTCAGCGATTCGTCGAGGACCCGCTCTCGGAGAGGCTGCTGTGGAAGGAATTCCGTGTCGGCGAGACCGTGGTGGTCGACGCCGCCGACGGAGAGATCACCTTCCGCACCGTGGAAGGGTTCGAGCCGGCGCCGTCGATCGAGTTGGCGGAGACGGGTTCAGTCAAGCCTGAGAGCTGATCCGCCGGCTGCCGGCGATAACGGAAATGATGAAGGAGGCCGGGCCGAGCGCCCGGCCTCCTGCCATTGAGCCCAACCTATCGGTCACGCCCTCTTGCTAAGGTCGAGGCGATGAAGGGCCGAAACGATCAGAAGTTCGCCTGCACGGCTTGCGGAGCGCGCCACGCCACCTGGCTTGGGCGCTGTGGAGTCTGCGGAGAGTGGAACGCCATCGAGGCGCTGCGCGAACCCGGTGGGACTGCGGGCGGCGCTCCGACGGCGACCGCGCTCGCCGAGGTTGACGCCTCGAGGGTGACCCGGATTCCCACCTCCCTGAGCGAGGTGGATCGGGCGATGAGCGGTGGGCTGGTGGCGGGCTCCACTGTTGTGATCGGAGGGGAGCCTGGCATCGGCAAGTCGACGCTTGCACTTGCCCTTGCCGCGCACGCCTCGCGCACCGGCTTGCGCACGCTCTACGTGAGTGCTGAGGAGTCCGAGGGCCAGATAGCCGAGCGCGCTCGACGCCTGGGAGCCGCTTCGGTGGGTCTGGACGTCGTGATGACCGCCGAGCTCGCCGGGGTATTGGCGGTTCTGAGTGAATACTCCCTGGTGGTGGTGGACTCGATCCAAGCTCTGACCGACCCTGAGCTCGGTGGTCAGGCCGGGTCGGTAAATCAGATACGCCACTGCGCTCAGGCTCTGAACATCTCGGCCAAGGAATCCGGGGTGACGGTGGTAATTCTTAGTCACGTCACCAAAGATGGAAGCCTTGCCGGCCCTAAGGTTCTTGAACACCTGGTTGACGCGGTTTTCGTTCTGGAAGGCGAGAGGAGTGACGAGAGCCGGGCACTCCGTTGCCTGAAGAATCGCTTCGGCAAGGTGTCCGAGGTGGGCTTTCTGAGGATGGGGGAGTCGGGGCTGCAAGACGAGCCCGACCCCGGGGCGGCCCAGCTCGAGGATCGCCTTGCCGGTGCCGCGGGGTCGGTTATGACCGCCATGCGTGACGGGACGAGGGCGCGCCTGGTCGAAATCCAGGCCCTGGTTACTCCGAATCCGCGCGAGGTGCCAAAGCGGCAGTTCCTCGGGCTGTCCTCCCAGCGCTGCAGTGTCATCATCGGTCTCATCGAGCACTTTGCGGGCGTGAGGCTCGACCGGTTTGACGTCTTCATGTCCATTGCTGGCGGTCACGCCTCCGACGATCCAGGACTGGACTTGGCGATCGCGGCCGCCATCGTGTCGAGCGCCATGCAGCGGCCGGTGCCCGCCGACGCCGCGGTCTTTGGCGAGCTGGGGCTGACCGGGGAGGTGCGCAAGGTGCGCGGCGAGTTGGAGCGGTCGGTGGAGCTCGGGCGTCACGGTTTTGGCCGCTTTGTGGCTCCGGCAGGTGGCGAGGGGACACCCGGCCGCCGGACATCAGTGCGCACGCTGGCAGAGGCGCTCGAGGCCATGGGCCTTTCACGTCGCCATCAGGCATGACGTACTAAATTGTTGCCATGTTCTCCAAGTCCGCTCCGAAGATGGCTGCCACCCTTTCGCTCGTGGCACCGGGAGCGCCCCTTCGCCGAGGCCTGGACCGCGTCCTGCAGGCGCGGATGGGTGCCCTGCTCGTGGTTGCGGACGGACCCGAAGTGCTTTCCATATGCACCGGCGGCTTCCTGTTGGACACCGAATATTCGCCCCAGCGTCTATACGAGCTTTCCAAAATGGACGGGGCGATAATCCTCTCCTCGGACGCCCGCCGAATCGCGCGCGCGAACGTGCATCTGATGCCTGACCCGAAAGTGCCGACCACCGAGACCGGCACTCGCCACCGAACCGCAGAACGAGTGGCCAGGAGCCTGGGTGTAACCACCGTCTCGGTGTCCGAAGAGCAGTCCATCATCACCGTCTACCGGGCCGATTACCGCCACTCCCTTGCGCCGATCTCCGCCCTGCTTTCCAGGTCGAACCAGGCCCTGGCCACCCTGGAGCGCTACAAGCAGCGCCTGGACGAGCTGCTCGGACGCCTCGACCAGCTGGAGGAGAGTGGCAACGTCCACTTCCGTGACGTCGTCATGGTGCTGCAGCGCTACGAGATGGTGCGGCGCATCACCGAGGAGATCGACGTCTCCCTGGTCGAGCTCGGTGACGACGGAAGATTGGTGGCCCTTCAGCTGAACGAGATGTCGACGGGCTTCGAGTTTGATTACCGCTCCATGGTTGAGGATTACATGGGGGCGTGTTCGATAGACGAGGCGGACACCGTTATCGAGTTCCTTGGCGCTTTGCCTACAGACGAGCTGCTGATTATAGAGAAGGTGGCCAAGGGGCTTATGTCCATACCCCTCTGTGCAGAGGCGTGGGGCCAGGCCCTGGCCACGGAGGGCTCGGTCACGCGTTTTGACGAGGCGCCGGTCTCGGTGCGCGGAATGCGCGCTCTCTCCCGCGCCCAGGAGGTCCCTCTCCAGGTGCGAACCGCCATCCTGGACAACCTGCCGGCCGGAAAGGTGTTGTCCGACGTCACCTACGAGGAGCTTTGCACAATCCCGGGAGTCTCTCCGCAGTGGGCGCGGGTGGTGGCCGAAGAATACGGTGCTGGGTAGGGGGTGCTCGCCCACCTCTTGTGCCCGGGCCAGGGTATTGTGATCGAGGCGTTGCGAGTCCCGTGCCTCGGGAGGTTTCCAAGCGAAGGCTGACGTCAAGCGCACCACGCTGCTGGTCCTCGAAATGTTGCCAGATCCGGGCGAGGAGTTCGTGCTTGAACGCTTGGAGGGGCAGGGCACGGCGGGGGTGGAGTTGGCCGGGGAGATAACCTCCTACGACCCGGCCGCCGGGCAGAGTCGTCTGGTCCATCCTGGCCACGTTGGCCTCTTCCAGGATACGGTTAGCTTCGAGATCACCAGGATGCAGGGCATCCCCAACGCCCATTTCGGGGGCGACGCTTTTACCTCGTCTCCCTCACAGGCCCGGGCACCATATGGCTGCAAAACATGCCGCTGCCCGTGCTGGCCAGTGCGCTCGCTCCCTACCCCGCCGGCGAAGGGGCGGCCGGTGGCGCGGTAACCGGGGGTGTTATGGGGGGTGCGCTCGGAGGTATCCCGGGTCGCAACATCTGAGCCGGCGTTAGCCGGTCAACCTTGACGCCAGACGCTTGGCCGCCTCGGTGCCCGAGGCGATGCAGGCGGGTACGCCGACTCCGTCGTAGGCAGCTCCACATAGCTCCACGGCCCCGGTCTCGGCCAGGTTGCCTCGAATCGACGCCACCAACTCCCTGTGAAACGGACGGTACTGCGGGAGCGCACCCTGCCAGCGCCAGGTTGTCGCCTCGGCGGGGCCCTGGCGCAGATCCATAAGCTCTGTCAGTTCCGCGGCGATCTCTCGTTGCAGGGTTGTGTCGTCCATATGGGTGAAGCGGCGATCCCCGAAGCGCCCTGCCGAGACCCTGAGGAGCTCGGAGTCCGGCAGGTCCAGATGCTCCCACTTGCGACTCGCAAAGGTCACCGCTGTGACCAGGTGGCCGAATCTTCTGGGCACCAGGAGGCCGCTTCCCCGCAGGGGTTCGGCGAAGGCACTCTTGGGATAGCGCATCACCGTCATCGCCACGTCCGCGTAGTCGATTCGTTCCAACTTGGCGGATGCGGATCGCGCGGCCTCGCTGAGCAGCGCTGCGGCGCTGGGGGCGGGAATCGCCAGGATCACACCTGCCAGGGCAATCCGCTCACCCCGCTTTCGCCCCGAGGCGGCCAGCTGCAGGGTGAGGCCCCCGCGGCCGTTGCTGATAGTTTCCACCCGGGCGCCCTTCAGGATCCTGACGCCTCTGGCCGCGAGATACTCCTCGGATGCCCTAACGAGAGTATCCAGCCCGGTGGCGAAGGAGGCGAAGGGAATGGTGCGTGCTCCGGGTTGCGGGCGGGGAGGAACGACGGCCACCAGCGATCGCGCCAAGGAGCGGGCGCCGGAGTTCTTGTAGGCCTCCAGAAGTTGTGGGGCCACCGCGCGGAGGCCGAGAACCGTGGTGGATCCGGCGTTGATTCCACCAACCATCGGGTCCACAAGCACCTCGTCGACCTCCCGTCCGAAGCGGGAGCGGACTAGGTGCGAAATGGTCGCATCATCGGCGAGGGGGGTCTTGGGCAGAACGACATCAAGGAGTGCGCGGAGGCGGCCCAGCGGGCTCAAAACCTCCGAGGTGCGCACGAACTGGCCAACGGATACCGGGACGCCGAGCATGATCCCTTCCGGGCTGGGGTACCGCTTGCCCCGTGCCCAGATAGCGGCGCTGAAGCTGCGTGGCCGGACCAGCTCTTCGCCAAGGCCCACCCTGGTGGCCAAATCCGCCGCGGCGGTTGTCCGGGTCAGAAATGCGTCAGGACCCGCCTCCACTCGCTTGCCCGCCATCTCGATCGAGCGGATCTTGCCGCCCATCGAGTCCTGGGCCTCGACGAGCATTAGATCGTCGGGCGAGATCCCCTGCTCCAAGAGCTCGAGTGCGGCGGCGATGCCGGAAATCCCTCCTCCCACCACGGCCAGCATTCAGAGGACCTCGTCTCGGCGGATGGCCGTTCCCTGGTCATGCACGAATTCGACCAGCGCGGTGAGCTTGCCGGGGTCCGTCTCGGGCAGCACGCCGTGACCCAGGTTGAAGACATAGGCCCGGGCTGCGCGCGACTCTTCAAGTACAGCGCGCGCTTCTCTCTCGAGGACGTCGTACGAGCAGAGGCAGATGGTCGGATCCAGGTTCCCTTGCACTGCCGTCGCCTCGCCCAGGCGTTGCACCGCTACCGGGATCGCGGTTCGGAAGTCGAGCCCTATCGCGCGCGCTCCGGTCTCGGCCAGAGTTCCCAACAGGTGATTCGTGTTGGTTCCAAAGAGTATGACGGGAAGGCCCAGCTCACTGGTTCGTGCGAGGATCTCTTTCATATGTGGAAGTACGAAGCGCCTGTACTCGCGCTCGGAGAGGGCCCCCACCCAGGAGTCGAAGATCTGAAGCGCTTGCGCTCCGGCGCCGGCCTGCATGGCCAGGAAATCGACGGTCATCGCCACCAGCCGCTCACAAAGTGCGCCGAATAGGCCGGGCTCCTGATGCATGAGCTGCTTGGTGCGCACGAAGCTGCGGCTTGGCTCCCCTTCGATCAGGTAGCTGGCCACGGTGAATGGTGCGCCGGCCAGGCCGATCAATGGCACCGGAGACTCCGCCGCAACGAGCTTGACGGTGCTGGCCACGTATTCGCAATCCTCGGCCGCACTAAACCTGCTCAGTCTGGCGAGGTCGGCCGACTCCCTGAAGGGGTGTTCCGCCACCGGCCCTCGTCCGGGGACGATGTCCATGCCGAAGCCGGCCGCGTGCACGGGGACGATTATGTCCGAGTAGAGGATGGCAGCATCTACGCCGTAGCGCCGAACCGGCTGCAGGGTGATCTCCGCCGCCAGGTCAGGATGGCGCAACGCCTCCAGTATCGACCCTGCGCCTCGGAGCGCCCTGTATTCGGGGAGGGAGCGCCCCGCCTGGCGCATGAACCAGACAGGCACCCGCTCGGTCGGTTGGCCGGCGAGGGCGTCGAGAAAGGGTGCGCCGCCCCCGGCCTCATCTGCGTGGGCTACTTTTGGCTGGTCCATCCCGTCTCCACCGGTGTCACTAGGCCGGCGGCCACGTCAGGCCGCCAACCCCTCGATCCTATCCCCCAGCGGCCGGTGGCGCTGATTGCCCTGCGCCCCGGGCGGGGACCGCTTCGTAGCCGCCCAGGCCCCGGCGGATACTAGCCTGTTTAGGCTGCCTGGTTTCGCCGCGAGACGGGATGGCGCCCGTCGCCCCCGAGACGGGTCGCTGCCGACGATTCGAGAGGATTCTTTGGCCTTGGATATGCATCCAGAACTAGAGAGCGAGCGGGCCTACATCGAGAACGCTTATCGCCGCCTGGATGAGATCCGGAGCCAGTTGCGAGCCACGCTCAGAGAGGCTTACGCGCTTGAGCGGGGCGGTACCCCTCAGTCCAGAGCCGAGCGCGATGTGATCGTAAGGGTGACACTGGAGCGCCTCGATCGCCTTGATTTCGGTGATCTCGCACTTTGCTTCGGCCGCATCGATCGCCTCGCCGAGGGTGACCGCCCCAGCGAGCATTTCTACATCGGGCGCTTGGCCGTGGCCGCTCGTGACATGGAGCCGCTGGTGGTTGATTGGAGGGCGCCGATCGCGGAGCCCTTCTACAGGGCCACCGGTCGTGATCCCATGGGGCTTTCCCTGCGCAGGCACTTCGAACTACACCACGGCGAGCTCGTCGGAATCGAGGATGAGGCCTTCGACGGAAGCGGGAGGGTGGACGGCGGTCCGGTCCTGGCGGGTCCCGGGGCGCTCTTTTATGCCATCGAGCAGTCGCGTACTGGGCACATGGGCGACATCGTGGCCACGATTCAAGCCGAGCAGGACGAGATCATCCGTGCACCTCTAGCCGGCGTTACTGTTGTCCAGGGAGGGCCGGGAACCGGTAAGACCGCTGTCGCACTCCATCGCGCCGCCTATCTGCTCTACACGTATCGGAACCGGCTGGAGCGCCAGAAGGTCATGGTGGTGGCGCCTTCGCGCAGCTTTGCCAAGTACATCGATCGCGTGCTCCCATCGCTAGGCGAGACCGGGGTGGAGATAACCACCATTCCGGCCCTGATCGACCCGTCCGTGACACTGCGCGAGCAAGGCGACGGTGAGGCGCGGCTCAAGGCGGATCGGCGCATGGTCTCGGTGATAGCCAAGGCGGTAACGGACCGGGAGCGCCCGCTCGGGCGCGACGTCACTTTCTATCTGGGTTCGGTGCAGCTCACCGTCACCCGAGAGATGAGCCGCGCCGCCATCAGAAAAGCCAGACGCCGGCCGGGAACCCATAACGAGAGGCGGCGTTACCTGGAGTCGGTGCTTGTCACCCAGCTAGCGATGGGTTACCTGAGCCTGGCCGAGCGCCTCCGTGAAGCGCATGAACCCCAGGAGGTCGCCGCTGAGCTGACGCGGGCGGACTTCGGCGAATTCGCCGACGCCGACGCCGACGCCGACGACGCGGTCAAGGAGGCCGGTAAGGCGATTCGCTCGTTGCCGGAGTTCCAGCGTGCGCTGGAGAGGATCTGGCCGCGACTCAGCCCGCGTCAGCTTCTGCAGGACGTCTACTCGCACCACGCGCTGGCGGTGCTAGCCGGGCGTGGCGTGCTGACCGATGCCGAGATCGCCCTGCTGGTGGAGTCTTACAGGCCGGGGACATTTGCCCGTTCCGATCTCCCGCTCCTGGACGAAGCCGCGGTCCTCCTCGGCCCCTTGCGCAAGAAGGGGGAGTCCGAACTGCAGCGCTTCGGGCACATCGTCGTCGATGAGGCCCAGGAGATTTCCTATATGGAGGCCAGGGTGCTCGGGCGCCGCTCCATCAGCTCATCGATGACGCTGGTAGGCGATCTCGCTCAGACGACCTCGGTTCACGGCCAGCGTGATTGGGAGCGGATCACCGCTCCGATGCGGGAAGCAGTCGAGAAGTGGTCGTACCACAAGCTGACCGTCAATTACCGCACGCCTCGCGAGATCTCGGACCTGGCCTATCGGCTATGTGACACCGACGACTTGGATCTAGAGCCGACCGTGGCCATCCGCTCGACCGGGGTTTACCCGATGGTGGCCGAGGTACGGGAGCAGCTGGTGGAGGCGCTCACGAGCGCTGCCGTGAACGAAGCCGCCGCGATAGAGGAGGGTCTGGTGGGTGTAATCCTGCCCGGCGGTGCACCGCAGGAGGCCACCGAGCGGATACTTGCCGGCTGTTCAGGAGTTCCGGAGGGAGTGCGGGTGGAGGTGCTCCGCATTGACGACGCAAAGGGGCTGGAGTTCGACTCAGTGATTGTCGGCTCGCCGACGCGTCTGCTTTCCGAGCCTCAGGCGGCAAAAGCCGCACTTTTCACGGCGGCCACTCGCGCTACCCGGCGTCTCACCCTTCTTTTCGAGGCCCGCGAGCGGTCCACCATGGCCGCCTGGGGCATGCTCTACCCGCTGGGGGAGGCAGGGTCGGCAAGCGCTTGACATGCTTGATGTGAAATCTTTGCTGAGCTTTGATAGAAATATGCTTATACGGCGTTAGTTGACGCCAAGCTGGGGTGCAGGGATTCAAATTTCGAGGCGGCGTCGTTCCGATCATTTCGGGGCAAGGACGCTGGACCCCGAATTTTCGCTTAACTCCAATGCGTGGCGCTCAATGTCCGTACATTTGGGCAAGAATAGGGGATTATGTCGTCAGAAGCGATAACTTCACGTGGCGGGGTGGCGAAGGAGCCGATCAGGTTTAACCGACCGACGATGCTCGGCGTTGGGACCATGGTGTGGCTTTCTTCTGAGGTCATGTTCTTCTCGGGCCTCTTTGCCGCGTATTTCACACTCCGGGCCAATGCACACGGGCCGTGGCCGCCCGCTGATATCAAGCTCGACGTGCTCCAGTCGGGGATCTTCACGGTCATCCTGGTTGCATCTTCGTTCACGATGCAAAAGGCGGTGTACGAGGCGGAGCACGGGCGGAAGCAGTCGGCCATCCGGTGGATCGTCGCGACGCTCATAATGGGCGCGGCCTTCGTTTCCAACCAGGCCTATGAGTGGACTCACGTGCTCTTTGCGCCGTCCACAAACGCTTTCGGCTCGCTCTTCTTCGTGATGACGGGCCTGCACGGGCTGCACGTGATTCTGGGCCTGGTGGGAATGATCTTCCTGATCGGGCGAATGGCCGGCAAGACCAGCGACCCGGGCGAACTCGCGGTTCTCCAGTCGCTTAGCTATTACTGGCACTTTGTAGATGTGGTCTGGGTAGGCCTCTACTCGGTGCTCTTCCTCATCCACTAGGGAGTTCGAGAATTGTCGATAGAACGGCGCAGGGCCGCCAAGCTTCCAAATCTGAAGCGGCGCGTACTATTGCCGGCAGCGGTCGGGGTGGCTGCTGCCGGGATCACCACGCTGGCACTGCTGCCGCAGGCCGGTGCGGCACAGTCCAACAACCCCTCAGACCTCGGTAACTACGGTTATACGGGCTCCTATATCTACGGGGGCACGCCAAGCAAGGGCGGGGGCCCCATAACGTACGAGAAGCTCAATCCCGCTTCGATCCCGTACGGCAAGACGCTCTTCCTGGAGAACTGCTCCACCTGTCACGGCGTGGAGGCCCAAGGAACCACGCGCGCGCCGAACCTCCAGGGACTAGGAGCGGCGACGATCGACTTCTGGGTGTCCACGGGAAGAATGCCGCTGGCGGATCCGACGGTGCAGGCGGTCCAAAAGCCGCCACGGTTCTCCCGCTCCCAAACTCTTGCGATCGACGCTTACGTCTCCTCTCTCGCCCCTGGAGGGCCGGCGATTCCAAACGTCAATCTAACGCTGGCAAATCTGGCGCAGGGAGAGTCGCTTTTCTCTACCAACTGTGCCGCATGTCACACCATCACCGGTGCCGGCGATGCTCTGGCCAGTGGTGTTTTTGCTCCCAGCCTGATGGCGGCCACCACGACCCAGATCGCGGAGGCCGTGCGCACCGGCCCTGGCAACATGCCCAGGTTCGGCCCCAACACGCTTACCGACCAGCAGGTGGCCGACGTCGTCAAGTACGTCGACTACCTGAAGGCTCCCAATGACCGCGGAGGCATAGCCATCGGTCATGTCGGACCGGTGACCGAGGGATTCGTCGGTATCATCATCGGCCTCGGCACCGTCATGCTCGCAGGACTCTGGATCGGCGGGAGGGCCAAGTGACCAAGGTTGAGCGCGACGGGGCGTTCACGCCGCCTGAAGTGGAGATAGTCGAGGGCAAGCGGGGCATGGAGATGCTCGTGGCACTTGCTTTCGTCCTCTCCGTCCTCGCCAGCATCGCCCTGGCGGTCACGTTTGTGCTGGGGGGACAGCCCCAGCTCGAAGGCGTGCTTCTCTTCATCATCCTGGCAGGCATCGGGGTCGGCATGGTCGCCTGGGGCAAGTACCTGGTGCCTCAAGGCCCCTACTCCCAGGAGCGCGAGGCTCTAAAGAGCGAGATCGCCGAGAGGCAGGCCTTCCTCGCCAGCCTCGACCGCGGCCAGCGCCAGATCGGGCGCCGCCCGTTCCTAATGAAACTCATGGGCGCCTCGATCGGTGTCTTCGGGCTCGTGAACCTCTTCCCCTTCCTGCGCTCACTCGGTCCGCAACCCAAGAAGGCCCTTTTCACCACACCGTGGAAGAAGGGCGCCCTACTGGTGGATGCCAATGGAAGCACAGTCACGGTGAACACGCTCGAGGTCGGAGGCATGGTGACCGTCTTCCCGTCGTACGACGTGGGCGGAGCGATCTCTCAGACCGTGCTTATCAGGGTGGCGAATACGGACATCACCACGCGTCCCGGAAGGGAGACGTGGGGGCCGCAGGGTTATCTGGCGTACTCGAAGCTCTGTACCCACGCCGGCTGCCCGGTGGGTCTGTACCAAGAACTCACCCAGCAGCTGCTGTGCCCTTGCCATCAATCTCTGTTCGACGTTCTCACCGGGGCCAACCCGGTCTTCGGCCCGGCCCCGCGGCCGTTGCCGCAGCTTCCCCTGTACGTCGACTCCTCCGGCTATATCCGGGCGCAATCCGGGTATGACGAGCCGGTCGGACCTGGATTCTGGGAGCGTGGGGCGTGATCACCCAAACCGCTGACTGGTTCGACGAGCGGCTCGGCATCGCCAAATTCACCCGCAAGTCGCTGAACAAGATCTTCCCGGACCACTGGTCTTTCATGCTCGGGGAGATCGCGATGTACTCGTTCATCGTGCTCCTGTTCACGGGCGTCTTCCTGACGCTGTTCTTTGTGCCGTCGAGCAAGGAGATCATCTACCACGGCGCCTACAAGCCGCTGGATGGCCACAAGGTCTCGGAGGCTTACGCCTCGACCCTGAACCTCTCGTTCTCGGTTAGGGCCGGCCTGGTGATGCGCCAGATGCACCACTGGGCGGCCAACGTCTTTGTTGCGGCCATCGTGGTGCACCTTTGCCGGGTCTTCTTTACCGGTGCCTTCCGCAAGCCGCGGGAGATCAACTGGGTCATCGGCACCATGCTGCTGATCCTGGCGATCGTTAACGGCTTCCTCGGCTACTCGCTGCCGGACGACCTGATCTCCGGCACCGGCATCCGCATCGCCTTCTCCATCCTGCTGTCGGTGCCCGTGGTCGGCAGCTACCTGGCGTTCTTCCTCTTCGGTGGGAATTTCCCAGGCCATTCGATCATCCCACGCTTCTATGCGCTGCATATCCTGATCATTCCGGCGCTGATCGCCGGGCTGCTGGGCGCGCACCTCGCGATAATGTGGCACCAGAAGCACACCCAGTACAAGGGGAAGGGAAAGAGCGAGCGCAATGTCGTTGGCGTGGCCATGTGGCCGGCCTACGCGCTGCAAGCGGGAGGGTTCTTCTTCCTGACCGCGGCGGTCATCGCCATTCTCGGAGGCCTGGTCCAGATCAATCCGATCTGGCTTTACGGCCAGTACATCCCTTACAAGGTCTCCTACGCGGTACAGCCGGACTGGTACATGGGCTGGCTTGATGGGGCGCTCAGGCTCATGCCGAGCTGGGAGATCGCTGGCTTTGGCCATATGATCCCCACGGTCTTCTTCCCTGCGGTCCTGCTGCCGGGAATAACCTTCACGGCGCTGGCGCTGTGGCCGTTCATCGAGAAGAAGATCACCAAGGACACTGCGGAGCACCACCTGCTGGACAATCCACGTGACGTACCTTGGAGGACATCCGTAGGGGTGGGGGTGCTCGCCTTCTACGTCGTCCTCTTCTTTGCCTCCTCGACGGACGTGCTCGCAAACAGCTTCCAGCTTTCGCTCAACTTTGTGCTTTGGGGCTTCCGCATCCTCGTGTTCGTTGTTCCTCCAATTGCCGCCTTCGTGGCCTACAAGGTGGCCAAAGAGGCGGGCTCGGTTCCGGGTACCGGGCGCCGCAAGCGGGCGAATGTCATCCTGCGCAACGCGCAGGGGGCCTATTACACCGAGCAGACCGCGCCTCGTTCCCCCCAGCACGAGGAAGAGGTGGCCGAGGAGCTTCCCGAAGAAGTGGTGTATCACGCACTCGATCGCAACCATCACGGCGAGCTGGTGGGTTCCGCCGCTCCCTCCGGGGCCGGCGGCCCTGCGGGATCGCCATCGCACTCGGGCGTGGATCTCGGCCCCCTGCCATCAGGTGGCAGCGGGATCTTTCGCATACCGCGCGTTCGCCGCTCCGCAGCGCCTGACGGTAACGGGGAGCCCATCGGAGGGATCGGTGACCGTGGCTGAGAACTGCATACGGGGCTGGTCCAGTCCCCAGACCATGGCGGTCCGGATGCCGGGCCGCACCGGAACCGCCTTCGACCGAGGAATTATCTGGTGAAGAAGTTGAATTTCAGGACAGAGACCCAAGCCGGACGGAGTGGACGTCGCCTGGCTCTCGTCAGACCAGGGTGGCGCATACCCCTGGCGCTGGGTGGTGCGGCGCTGGCACTTTCGGCCTGCAATGTCACCGACTTCGGCATGCATACCGGAGCCACAACCCAGGGTCACGACATTTTCAGCCTCTACCAGACATTCATCTACATGGTGATAGTGGTCGCGGTGGTCACCTTCGGTGGGTTGCTCTACGTGCTCGTGCGCTTCGGCCGCCGGAAGGGCGATCAGGTGCCCCGTCAGCGCCATTCGAATGTGAAGATCGAGATCCTTTACACGGTCATACCGGCTCTCATCGTTGGCGCGATCTTCTACATGAGCGTTGGCACGGAGAACAAGGTGGATGCGATTTCCCCGAATCCGAACCTGAACCTCACCATCACGGCCTTCCAATGGGGTTGGCGCTTTACCTACCCCAACGGCGTCAGCATCGTCTCCCAGGGTGAGAACTATCCCCAGATGGTGCTGCCGGAGGGCGAGACCACGAAGGTCAAGCTTGTCTCCAAGGACGTGGTGCACGGGTTTTACGTCGCCGCGTTCGATTTCTCCCGCTACGCCCTTCCGGGATTCACCAACTACTTCGATCTGACCCCGAACAAGCTCGGCACCTTTGTCGGGCGCTGTTCGCAGCTTTGCGGCCTTTACCACGCTGAGATGCTCTTCAGCGTGAGAGTCGTCACGCCGGCGCAGTTCAATGCCTGGCTCAGTTCTCAAGGAAAGGGTGCTACGGCATGACCATTGCCGAGGAGAGAAGCGAACTCGCGCACGAACCGGAAGCCGGCGGGCAGCACGGCCCCACCGGAATCTACAAATGGCTGACCTCCACCGATCACAAGGTGATCGGCAAGAACTACATGTACACCTCGCTCGTCTTCCTGATGATCGCTGGCGCCATGGCCATGATCATCCGGGCCCAGCTGGTGCAGCCCGACGGGCACATCGTCTCCCAGCAGATGTACAACGAGCTGTTCACAATCCACGGCTCGATGATGCTCTATCTTTTCGCAGGGCCTTTTGCCTTCGGAGGATTCGCCAATTTCATCCTGCCGCTGCAGATCGGGGCGCCTGACATGGCCTTCCCGCGGCTGAACGCTCTTTCATACTGGCTGTACCTCACCGGCGGAACCACGATGCTCATGGGGTTCTTCGTGAACGGCGGTGCCGCGGCCTTTGGCTGGGTCTCCTATGCCCCGCTCTCCAGTTACACGAACTCGCCCGGGCCAGGGCCGGACTTGTGGATCGTCGCCATCATCCTGACAGGTTTTTCCGGCATCTTCACCGCCGTCAATTTGGTGACGACCGCCTTCTACCTCCGCGCTCCGGGAATGACCATGTTCCGGATGCCCATCTTCACCTGGAACATGGTGGTCACCGGCATCCTGATCCTGATCGCCTTCCCGATCCTGACCGCAGCCATGGTCATGCTCTATGCGGACCGGCACCTGGGCACCCACTTCTTCACCGTCGCGGGAGGTGGCTCGCCGGTCATGTGGCAGAACCTGTTCTGGTTCTTTGGCCACCCGGAGGTTTACATCTTGGCGCTGCCATACTTCGGCATAGCCTCGGAGATCTTCCCGGTCTTCGCGAAGAAGCCGATCTTCGGCTACAAGGGCCTGGTCTTCGCGACCCTCGCCATCGCCGGTCTTTCCACCGGCGTCTGGGCCCACCACATGTACACCACCGGTACGGTGCTGCTTCCCTTCTTCGCCGCTCTTTCACTACTCATCGCCGTGCCGACCGGGATCAAGGTTTTCACCTGGATCGGAACGCTCTGGGGCGGGAATCTGCAGTTCAGGGTGCCGTTGCTCTTCGCACTGGGGTTCTTGGTCACATTCACCATGGGTGGCTTCTCCGGCGTGATGCTCGCATCGCCGCCTTTCGATTTCGCGGTGCACGACACCTACTTCGTGGTTGCCCACTTCCACCAGGTACTTGCGGGAACCGCCATCTTCGCGGGCTTCGCAGGCTTCTACTACTGGTATCCCAAGCTGACCGGCCGGATGATGCGAGAGGGCTTGGGGAAGTTGCAGTTCTGGATTGCCTTTATCGCCTTCAACATGACCTTCATCCCGCAATACCTTGCCGGCCTGCGTGGTATGCCCAGGCGTATTCCCGTCTACCTGGTTAGCGACCATGTGACCTTCCTGAACCAGGTTTCCTCCGTCGGAGCTTTCCTCACCGGCTTTTCCTTCCTCATCTGGCTGTTGAACGTGTGGATCAGCTGGCGCAGACCCATTCCCGCCGGTGACAATCCCTGGGACGGCCACACCTTGGAGTGGGCGACCTCTTCGCCCCCGCCGCACCACAACTTCACGTCGCTCCCGCCGATCCGCTCTCAGCGTCCTGTTTGGGACAAGAACCATCCTGAGTACGCCGACTACACCACTGACCATGACGGGACGCCCAAGAAGGAGGTGGAGCCCCAATGAAGGTCGAATATCGCGTCTACCTCGGAATCGGCATCTTCGTTCTGATCGTCACCGTGGTCTACTTCTTCTGGGCCAAGGAGTACGGTGGCGCGATGATGCTCTTCGGCACGGCCGGCCTGGGCTTGCTGCCGGCGCTCTACCTCGGCTGGTGGAAGCGGCGAATGGACCCCCGCCCGGAGGATGTGGAGGAAGCCACGGTGGCGGAAAACCGGGGAGCGGTGGGGGCATTCCCAGACCACACCATTTTCCCCTTCGTGCTCGGCATCGGAGCCTTCCTTACCGCGCTTTCCCTCGTCTTCGGAGCCTGGACGGCCGTGATCGGCCTCGCGCTGATCGTCTTCGCGGCCACCTCCGCCACCCTCGAGTCGCGCCGCGGTGGTACGGTCTGATCGATGCGCCGGGCCTCGGGCCCGGCTCGGACAAATACGCCTTTCGACTTGGGCCGTTCCTTTGGGGGCGGCCCAAGCCCTTTCTCAGCTTCTTTCGGTAGGATCGTGATGTGTCGTTTGTAACCAATACGCTGCTGTCCTTGCACGGCGTGGTTGCGCTGGTGGCGATCTTCATCTTCCCGGCGCTGGAGTCCTCCGTCTTCCTCGGGTTCGTCTTTCCTGGGGAGACCGCAGTGCTGCTGGGGGGCGTGCTCGCCTACGAGCACCGCATTCCGCTGGCCGCGGCGATGGGCGTCGCGATGGCCGGGGCGATCATCGGCGACACGGTCGGCTATTGGGTCGGGCGTGAGTTCGGTAGGCGAATCCTGGATTCCCGGAGCGGCCGGCTGATCAAGAAGGAGCATGTTCGCACAGCTGAGGATTTCATCGCCCGCCGGGGCGGGTTCGGCGTCTTCCTTGGCCGTTTTGCCGCAGCGCTCCGGGCGATCGTTCCAGGCTTGGCAGGCATGTCCGGCATGCGCTATCGCACTTTTGTCATCTTCAACATTCTCGGCGGCGTCGCCTGGGCGGTTACTTTCACCATGGCCGGTTACCTGGCCGGTGCCAGCTTCCGCACCGTCGAGTCAGTGGCGGGCAAGGCGGGATACGCGCTGGCCGCAGTGCTGGTACTGGGAATAGTCGGGGTGGTCCTGTTCAAGAGGCGGCGGTCGGGCGGAGCCCAGCCTGCCTTGGCGGCCGATGACCCGGGCACCATCGTCGAGGCAAACCGGACCGAGGATGCCTAGGCCGTCGCTCGGCGCTTAAGCCGATCCATCAGGAATGGCAGCGTGTAGGCGACAAAGGCGCGGAGGTGATTGGCCGCGCTCGCTCCGGTGCGGAGCTGCGAGGCCAGCCTGGCGAAAAGGCCCCAGTCGCGGCCGAGCGCGGCGGCAACCATGAAGCGTTGCACGTGCCACGCCGCTATGACCTCGACGAATCCGCTCTCGAAGTACCTTTGCTCCCGCTCCCGGGCGACTATGTCCGACGCACGGGCGGCCAGCGTTCGTACATCCTTGGAGACGCCACCGGGGTTGTCGCGGTATAAGACCATCGGAGATCTGACCAGGACCGCTGGTCCCAGCTTGGCGACGCGCAGCCACATGTCCCAGTCCTCGGCGCTGTCCATGTGGGGGTCGAATCCGCCGGCCTGCTCGATTGCGCTGCGGAGCGCCAGTACGCTCGAGGTTTGGAAGCGGTTCAGGATCGCGATGTGTGAAGCGTAGAGACGCTGAATCGGAGGGTCGTCATCGGCGGTCAATTCGGCGAGGTTGCGAGACCAGTCGGTGGCGATTATCACCGCCTCCGGGTGCGCTTGGTGTGCCAACAGCTGGATCGCCAGCTTCTTCGGGTGCCAGGCATCGTCGCCATCGAGGAAGGCCACCCACTCGCCGGTTGCGGCCTGCAGCCCGCGGTTGCGGGTCGCGGAGGGCCCCCCGTTCCGGCCGGTAAGAAGAGCCACTTCCCCTTTTCCCTTGAAAGGCTCGATGGCCGAGAGCGAGGCGTCTGCTGATCCATCGTCCACGACGATGATTTCTTCCGGTGCGTGGCTCTGGGCGAGGACGCTTCTGATGGCCTGGGCGATCGTGTCCTGATTGTTGTAGCAGGTGATGATGACGCTGATGCTGGGAGGCCGGTTGCCTGAGATGTCACCCATCCTCAGCCGTTGACCACTACGGAGTCAGAGAAGAGGCGTTCCGCGGCCTGGGCGACCGCCTCGCGGTCGTCCAGATGGAGTAGCTGCTTGCCGACCCGGATCGAGGTCTCGTGCCCGCGCCCGACGATTACCACCCCGTCTTCCGGGCCGGCCTTCTTCATCGCGAAGCAGATGGCCTCCTGGCGGTCCGGCTCAATGTGCACATGCCGTCCGGGAGTGTCGAGCGTCCCCAGCAAGAGCTGGGCGATGATGTCATGGGGATCCTCGTCTCCCGGGTTGTCAGTGGTCAGCACCGCCAAATCCGCAGTGGCAAGAGCTCTGCCCAACGCGGGGCGCTTTAGGCGGTCGCGTCCACCTCTCGCGCCTCCCACCACAATCACCCGGCCATCTTTGCCGAGCAGGGAACGAACGGTGGAAATCAGGCTGGCGATTGCATCGGGGGTGTGGGCGTAGTCGACCACGACCATCGAGGGTTGACCGGCCTCCACCAGTTGGAAGCGCCCTGCCACCGAATCACATCCTGCTATTCCGCGCCGGGCGCCGTCCGGGTCGGCCCCGAGCTCAAGTGCGGCGATGTAGGCCGCTGCCGCATTGAGGGCGTTGGCGGGCCCGACGATGCGCGTCGACATGGCAATCGATTCGCCGTCGTGGGCCAAGGTGAAGTGGGTGCCATCGTGAGTCACGCGGACGTTTTCGACCACGTAATCTGCGTCAGGGTTGGTGCCGTAGGTGACGTGCGCAACCGATAGCTGGCTGGCCAGCCTGCGGCCCCACTCGTCGTCCACCGAGACGATGGCGAAGTCGCAGCGCGAGGAGTCGAAGAGCTGCGCCTTGGCGTAGTAGTACTGCTCGATGGTGCCGTGATAGTCGAGGTGCTCGGCGCTCAGGTTGGTGAAGATTCCCACCCGGAAGTGGGCCGAGTCGACACGGCGCTGGTCGAGGCCGTGGGAGGAAACCTCCATTGTGACCGTCTGGACCCCGGCGTCAGCCATTTCGGCCAGCATCGCCTGCAGGTCGGGAGCCTCGGGCGTCGTGAAGGTGGACGGGCCTCGCTTGCTGGCGGAGCGAAATTCGATAGTGCCGATGATGCCGGTTCGAACGCCCACCTCGGTCAGTGCAGCATCGAGAAGAAACGAGGTGGTGGTCTTGCCGTTGGTGCCGGTTATGCCGACCAGGTTGAGCCTCCGAGATGGATAGCCGAAGACCATGCTGGAAGCCAGGCCCAGCGCCTGGCGCACGGAAGGTACCACGAGCCTCGGCACGTGTCGAGGAACCAGCGGGCTGTCGGCATACTTGGCCGCGATCATTACCGCGGAAGCGCCTCGGTCCACCGCATCTGCAGCGAACTGGATCCCGTTTTGGAGCGAGCCGCGCGCGGCCGCGAACAGATAATCAGGCTTGACCTGGCGCGAGTCGTGCGTAATACCGACGATCTCCGTGTCAGGGCCTATCAAGCGAGCGTCCGGTAGCCGTTCGGCGATTTCGGAGAGCTTCAATGGCACGCTGGGGCATCCTCGCGGTGTCGTTCAGGTCAAAACTACACCTTAGAAGCCCGAAATGAGAATCGGAGAAGCCCCAGGTCTTCTCAGGAATTGCCCAGGTTTTGCCCTTGCCCGGCTGTGAATTCACGTCTTGGGCCTTCCTCGGCCAGAACGAAGGTGTGGCTCATCGAGCGCCATGCCCCGTTCACCGGCCTGCCGTCCGGTGTTGGTTCCTTGGCAGGATGCTCCGGGAAATCGACTACCAGCGAAGGCCGGACTCCGAAGACCGCATCAGTGGCCAGGTAGCGGTCTCCGGAGACGAAGAGGTGAGTTACGAGAGGGGAGTGCCCTTCCGCGGTGATCAGGAAGTGCAGGTGGGCCGGTCTCATTTCGCTGCGCCGGGTGGCGGCCAACAGCCTGCCCACCGGACCGTCCGCCGGAATGGGATAGGCCGAGGGGAGGATGCTCCAGAAGCGCACAGCCCCTTGGGGCCCGGTGAAGAAGTGTGCGCGATTGGCCATGGTATCTCGGTTGCGCTGCACGTCGTACAAGCCGTCGTCCCCTGCCCCCCACACCTCGACTCGCGCGGAGGGGATGGGCTCGCCGGACTCGGAGCGCACTTCGATCTCCACCCAGCAGGGTGTGCCCGGTGCCTCCCGGGCGATGTCGTCCCCTTCGTGGGCGAGGGGGGATCCGTGGGCAAAGAAGGGGCCGAGCACGGTCGGCTCGGTGGCCATGGGATTGGACGGCGCATTCACAAGGACGGTCTGCATCGAGGCCCCTAGAACGTCGGAGAGAAGGATCAACTCCTGGCGGCGGTCGTCGCTGATGTGTCCGGCCTGAGTGAGGAAGTCGATACCCGCGGCCCACTCCTCGGGAGTGAGGCGAACCTCCCGGATGAACGAGTGGAGGTGGGTGACCAGCGAAGAGAGGATCTCCTTGAGGCGGGGGTCGGCCGCTGCGAAGCTGCGTACCACCTCTGCGGTCAGGGCCTCTTCCCGCGCGCCGTTGACGTTCCCGTCGATGCTCATTCTCCGGTCACCTCCGCTCATATGGCGTTCCGTCCTTTGAGGGCCCACCGTAGAAGCCGACGGCCGACCCGCTGCCCGGGAAAAGCCCGCAGTCCGCTCCTGAGTCCGTCGTAGCGAGGGTCCGAGAGGCATTCCGTGGGGCTAAGGCGGCGATGCCGGGCAGCGGGGCAAAGGGGAAGGCGTCATCGGACCGCGGTGCCAGGCTTCCCATGCAATCCCCCAGGGACAATGTATTTATTTCGGCCGCGCTTAGCGGCGGTGTTTATCATGCAGCCGGGAGGCCGCGAGGGTTCGCTACGGCTTGCCCCAGCGCTCCACTTCTACCGCGGTCTCGGCGTCCGCTTCGACCCTGGCCACGGCGCTCGGCGGAAGCGCCGCACGCCCTCTGGGCCCCAGAGAGCCGCTTCTCGAGTTCTCCACCTCGAAGCGCAGAGATCCGGCCAGCACCACTATCACGTCCCAGCACTCGGCAGGGACATCCCAGGTCGCAAAAAGCGCCTGACTATCCACGTCCTCCGGAAAAGGGCCAAGGATGTCGAGACGGACCAGCCCATCGGGGATCTCGCCGGCATCGCAGGCCGAACACTCTACGGCTGTCCCGACCTTTGCCATCCGTTGTGGCTCCTCGAGCACCCAGGGCCGGTTCTCCAGTAGGGGCCGGTGGCGCATGTGCTGGGAGTGCAGGCAGTCGAAGTCGGCCACCCAGTCCCCCTGCTCGTCCTGGTGAAAGGAGGCGATAGTGCGCTTCAAAGCCTGCTCCCTCTGGCGCTGTCGGGTCCCCGCCGAGCCCGTGTTGGAGTTGGGGAATTCGTGCTTTATGCGGGAGGTTAGCGCATCTCGAGGCAAAAGCGCCATCTGGCCGGCCACTGTGGGTTTGTCATGCCATGAGGCCGCCACACTGTGGAATGGGCTATTGAGTATGTGGGTCGGCGGGTTCATCGGCGCCTCCGCTGGCACGGCATGGCCGGCATGCCGGCAATCCTGCGTGATCGCGAAGGCGCACGAATATCGGTTGCTCGGCACCCGCTGCCGGACGCACCCGAGCCGAAGCTGACAAGCGCACCCGAAGAGTTGGCGACAAAGGCGGTCTCGCTCTCGGTAAGGACCGCAGTTGTCGGGGAGGCTATCGCCCAGTGGCGGCGGTATCGGGTGCCGCAAAGGCGCTGCCTACCGGCAAGGCCGGGTAGAACAGCTCACCTCGCATAGCTTCGGGAGGCGCTCCACCTCGAAGCGCAGAG